>NZ_CM001439.1:2050455-2393731 GCF_000244955.1 Saccharomonospora marina XMU15
CGGGGCACCACGGGTCGGTTCTCACTGGGTGGGTTGCAGCACGACCTGGGCCTCACCGGACAGCGAAGGCACCCCGTCGCCGCCCGGGTCGGTGTAGGTCGCGTGGAACACGCCCGCCAGATCGTCGTGCGCGGGGTCGTGTCCCTCCGGCACCGTGGTCTCGATCGAGCCGGTACAACCGGAGGCGGTGGTCTGCGGGTGACCGTGCTCGTCGTGGCCGAGGATGTAGGTCACCTCGACGCGCGAGCAGTCCACCGGCTGATCGTCGGTCACCGACACCTCGAACTCGATCACGTCACCCCAGGTGAAGGACTGCCCGTCGGTGGGGCTGACGAACTCCACCACCGGTGCCTGGTTGCCGACCACGATGTCGACCTCCGCCGACGCCGACCGGCCTCGATGCTTGCCACCGACGTCGGTCACCTTCAGCGTCGCGGTGTAGACGCCGTTCTGCTGATAGGTGTGAGTGGGGTTGGCCTGCCAGGAGTCCACCCGGCCGTCGGAGTCGAAGTCCCACTCGTAGCGAATCCGGTCACCGTCGGGGTCCTGGGTGCCGTCGCTGGAGAAGGCAACCGTCAGCGGAGTACGCCCGTTGTCGGTGTCGACCGACACCTCCGGCACGGGCGTGTGGTTGCCGTGCGGGCCGATGTAGTCGATGCGAGCCAACTGCGCCTGCGGGTTCTCCGCGAAGTAGCCCTTGCCGTACTCGAGCACGTACAGCGCCCCGTCAGGTCCGAACTCCATGTCGATCGGCCCGAACACCGGGATCGACGGCAGCACGTCCTCGATGGAGGCCACCCCGCCGTCCTCACCGAGCCGGAAACCCTTGATGTAGTCGCGGGTCCACTCGTAGAACAGCGGCATGCCGTCGTAGTACTCCGGCCAGGCCACCGGGTTGCTGCCACGCCGGTCGGCCGCGTCGTAGTCGTACGCGGGGCCCGCCATGGGGCCGATGCCCCCGGTGCCGAGTTCGGGGAACCGCTCCGAGGCGCCGTAGCCGTACCACACGTCGGGTTGCGCGACCGGTGGCAACTCGGTGCGGCCGGTGTTGTTGGGGGAGTCGTTGCGTGGCGCCGCGCAGTCGAACGCCTCGCCCGATTCCTCCGTGGCGAAGTCGTAGTCGATGTAGGGCATGTCCGGCGTGACGCAGTAGGGCCAGCCGTAGTTGCCGGACTCCCTCGCCACGAACCAGCGTCCCTGCCCGGCAGGACCGCGCTGCGGGTCGGCCGAGCCCGCGTCGGGGGAGTAGTCGGCGACGTAGAGGTCACCGCCTCCGTTCACCTCGATCCGGAACGGGTTGCGCAGGCCCATCAGGTAGATCTCCGGACGGGTCTTCGGTGTCCCCGGCTCGAACAGGTTGCCCTCGGGAATGGTGTAGGAGCCGTCCTGTTGCACCCGGATGCGCAACACCTTGCCGCGCAGGTCGTTGGTGTTGGCGGAGCTGCGCTGGGCGTCGAACGCGGGGTTGCGGTCGGCTCGCTCGTCGATCGGGGCGTATCCGTCGGACTCGAACGGGTTGGTGTCGTCGCCGGTGGACAGGTACAGGTTGCCCTGGCCGTCGAAGGCGATGTCACCGCCGACGTGGCAACAGATGCCCCGGTCCTCCTCCACCTCGAGGATCTGCTGCTCGCTGGAGAGGTCGAGTTTGTTGCCCACCAACTGGAATCGCGACAGTCGCTGGATGCCCTTGAACGGTTCGAAGTCGGCGGGGTTGCCGCTGGTCGGTGCGTCGCCCTCGTTCACATCGGGGGTCGCGGGGTCGTCGCGCGGGGTGTCCATCGGAGGTGCGTAGTACAGGTACACCCACCTGTTGTTCTTGCCGTCGAAGCCGGGATCGACCGCGACGCTTTGCAGCCCTTCCTCGTCGTGGGTGTAGACGTCGAGTTCGGCCGCCAGCGTGTTCAGGCGGGTTCGCGGATCGTGCAGCCACAACTCGCCCGCACGGGTGGTGTGCAGCACCCGGCCGTCGGGCACCACCGCGAGATCGATGGGCTCGCCGGGACTGTCGTTGAGCGTGACCTTCTGAAACTCCGTATCGGCCGGCGGTGCGGGTTGTGCCGCCGAGGTCGCCGGTGCGACGGCGAGTGCCGTGCCCACTGCGGCCACCAGTGCCACCATGCGCGGTATTCGCATGGTCACCTACCTCTCTGCAAGGGTTCGGTGGGGATGGGGATGTGGGTGGAAGCGATCACGTCGGTGCACAGGTGCGACCGCGGGTGCGCCGGGTGAGGCCGCTGCCCAGCGCCGGTAACCGTCGGGGCAGCGCAGCGGACGAGGTCGACGGTGAAGCTTCGGTACTCCGCATCGAGTCCTTCTCACGCGGTGGCCCCCAGCCTGCTCCGATCGAGGAGTCGGCGGGATTGCCGCCCAACGCCTCGATGCACCGGTGTCTTCGCCGCATGGAACAGTAAGCCGACTTTTGATCGGAGTCAACGGACAATTGTTTGTGATGAGCTGAAGCTGGGCTGCGACATCCACATCGATGCATGTGGTGGGGTCCCGTTGGTCGCCGCATGCCCAAAATCGGGTAGGTCCGCCATGGATCTCCGGTCACACCCCGGTTCCCGGATGGAGTCGGTCGGGTCTCGCCGTTCGCGCCGTGGTGCCGGTTTGCGGCTCGGCACCGGACGAAGAACCAAGGCCCGGTGCTCGCGCGCTGAACGGGTGTGGCGTTCGAAGGGCGCCGCAACGCGTTCGCGGGCAGCAAAAGCGGTCCGGTCGCGGTGTTCGCGCGCGAGGTCGCGGTGGCGAATCTTGCCGGTACGGCGGCATCTTGTGTCGCCCATCACTCTAACGTACTGTGCAGTAGGAAGTTCCGGGCAATGTCGCTTATGGAACGGAAAGGACCCATTGATGGTCTCTTTCGCCTTCATGGCAGCGAATCTGTCCCAATCCGGATGCAAGCGGCCATGACGACATCGCTTCGCGACCGTGACAGGTCCTCGGGATCCGAGCGCGCCGACCGCTCCACCGACAACCCGTTGCCGAGTCTGCTGACCGGATGGCTTGTCCCAGCGGGAAATCTGGCCGGCTTCGCGATGCGGACCCTGCGAGAGCTGTTCCGCCGCCCGTTCCAGTGGCGGGAGGCGTTCGACCAGGCGTGGTTCGTCATCAGAGTCTCGTTGCTTCCCGCATGCGCCATCACCATCCCGTTCGGAGCCACGTTCTCGTTGCAGGTCGGTGCGCTGCTACAGCAACTCGGTGGGCAGTCCAACATCGGCGCCGCGGCGGTTCTCGCCAACGTGCAGCAGGTCGCACCTGTCGCCACGGTGCTGGTGGTCGCCGGTGCCGGAGGGTCGGCGGTGTGCGCGGACCTGGGCTCGCGCAAGATCAGGGAAGAGCTGGACGCCATGCGTGTCATGGGAATCTCGCCGATCCAGCGCCTCGTGGTCCCGCGCGTGGTCGCGATGACGCTCGTCGCCGTGCTGCTGAACGTGATCGTCGCCGCGGTCGGAATCCTGGGCAGCTATCTCTACGTGGTCTTCGCGGCGGGCGGCTCCGGCGGGGTGTTCCTGCGGTCGGCTACCGCGCTGACAGACCTGCCCGACCTATACGTCGGACTGGTCAAGGCCGCGTTGTTCGGGCTCATCGCGGGCATCGTCGCGGCGTACCAGGGGATCAACGCCAAGGGTGGCCCCAAAGGAGTGGGAGACGCGGTGAACCAGTCGGTGATCGTCTCGTTCGTGCTGCTCTTCATCGTCAATGCCGTGCTGACCGGCCTCTACTACCAACTCGTGCCGCCGAAGGGGTTCTGACGGCCATGGTGAGGACAGAGGTCCCCTCGCCACTGGTAAAGGTGCCGGTTCGCGCCGCGGCGGGGCTCTACCGGCTGCTTGCCAACCTCGGCGACCAGTTGCTGTTCTACCTCAAGGTGTTCGGCTGGACCGGCCGGACCGCTCGCCGGTACAGAACCGAAATCGCGCGCCTGGTCGCACAGGTGAGCCTGGGGCGCGGGGGGATGGCGCTGGTCGCAGGCACGATCGGCATCGTCATCCTGGAGACCTCGGCCGTCGGTGTGGTGGTGGGGCTCGCCGGCTTCGAAGGGCTGAGGCAGATCGGTGCCGAGGCCTTCATGGGCTTCATCTCCGCCTACTTCAACACCCGGGAGGCCGTGCCGCTCATCGCCGCCAACGCGCTGATCGCCACGGTGGGCGCGGGTTTCACCGCCGAGATCGGCGCGATGCGCATCCACGAGGAGATCGACGCGCTCGAGGTGATGGCGGTGCCCTCCATACCGTACCTCGTCACGACTCGCGTGATCGCGACCGTGCTGGCGATCATCCCGATCTACATCATCGCGCTGTTCTTCTCCTACCTGGCCACCGAGTCGATCAGTGTCTTCTACTTCGCACAGACGCCGGGTACCTACGAACACTACTTCGACCTCTTCCTGCCACCGATCGACATCGTCTACTCCTTCGTCAAGGCATTGGTGTTCGCGGTCGTGATGGCGCTGGTGATGTGCTATTACGGCTTCCGCGCGAGGGGCGGACCCGCGGGGGTGGGTGTCGCGGTCGGGCGGGCGGTGCGGCTCACGCTCGTCCTCGTCGTGATCCTCGACTTCTTCATCAGCCTCATGCTGTGGGGCGCCACGGCCACCGTGCGGATAGCGGGGTAGCGCCATGAGCGAGTTCGGGTCGGCACGGCGACATCTTGAGCCGATCGTGGGCGTGGTTTTCGTCGCGCTGCTGTTGCTGGCGGCATGGGGAGCCTGGAGCGGCTTCAACAGGGAACTTCCCTGGCAGCGCAGTGTCGAGGTCACCCTGACCACTCCCTCGGCAGGACTCGGACTGATCTCACAGTCCGATGTGAAGATCCAGGGAGTGCTGGTCGGCACCGTGCGCGAGGTGGTCTCCGACGGCAGGCAAGCGGTGGTGCGCCTTTCCCTCGATCCCGAACACGTCGGTCTGATCCCGGCCAACGTGGACGCCGCCATCGTGCCCAAGACCTTGTTCGGGGAGAAGTACGTCGACCTGCGTCCCCCGCCGAAACCGACCGCGCGGCGGATCGCCTCGGGAGACGAGATCAGGCAGTCTCGCGAGTCCGTCGAACTCGGCGAGCTGTTCACCAACCTGAACGCGACCCTGCGTGCGCTGCGCCCGGAGCAGTTGTCGTTGACGCTGAACGCCGTCGCCGACGCACTGCGAGGGCGCGGAGCGACACTCGGCGAAACGATCGATCTGCTCGAACGCTTGCTCACCCGATTCGGTCCGCACCTGCAAGACTCCATGGCACTGCTGCGAAAGGCGTCGGCGACGGCCGATGTCTACGCCGGCAGTGCCGACGAGTTGGTGCGGATACTCGACAACTCGCGGCGGGTCACGGCTGAGCTGCTCGTGCCGAAGGAACGGACTTTCGCCCAGTTCCTGCGGCAGAGCATCGAGACCTCCGACGCCACCAGCGAGGTCGTCGAAGACAACGCCGATGTGCTCGTCCGGCTGGCGGCCGGGCAGCGATCCGTCATGGAGTTACTCGCCTACTACTCCGGGCAGATCCCGTGCACCATCGACGGGTTGGTGCAGTCCCAGAAGGCGGCCAACCTCGTCATCGGGGGACAGGGACCGTACTTCCGGCTCACCCTGGACGCGTTCGTCAGCAGGCCGCCGTACAGCTACCCGCAGGACCTGCCCAGCAACCCCAACAGCGACGCACACGTCAGCAACCTCCCGCCGGGAATCCAGTCCTGGGAGCCTTACTGCCCGATCGTTCCCGAGCGCGTCCGGGAGCTTCCCGGCAAGGCATCCGCAACCACGGGACCGCTGCCGCGGCCGCCCGCCACCGGATCGGCCCAGGACATCGCGCCCAACCGCGACGACCGTGGCACCGCCACGCACACCGGCTCACTCGGCGGGCTGCTGCTGGGACCGCTGCGCCAGGAAGCGAGGTGACGCTCCGATGAGACGCTTTCCCACTTCGGTGATCAAGGTCGGCGTGTTCGCGGCGGCGGCGGCGCTGGTCGCGGCCGTGCTCGCGTCACTGGTCGGGAACCTGTCGTTCACCCCCACTCACGAGTACGCGGCCGTGTTCACCGACGCGCTCGGCGTCGCCGAGGGCGACGACGTGCGCATCGGCGGTGTCGTGGTGGGGCACGTGGAGTCGGTCGAGCTGGGCGAAGGCAGCTCCGCCGAGGTCACCTTCGACGTCGACAAGTCCGTTCCGGTGTACCGCGAGGCCACCGTGGAGATCCGGTGGGCGGACGTGGTGGGCAACCGCTACCTCGCGATCGTGGAAAGCGCAGGCGGGTCGCCACTGGCGGCGGGCTCCACGATCCCGCAGGAGCGAACCAAGCCCGCGCTCAACCTGACCGTGCTGTTCAACGGGTTCCAGCCGCTGTTTCGGTCGCTGTCGCCGCGCGATGTCAACCAGCTCAGCGCCGAGATCATCCAGATCCTGCAGGGTGAGAGCGGCAACGTCACCACGTTGCTGCGCAACACGGCACAGCTGGCCAGCTCCGTCGCCGACAAGGACGCGGTGATAGGGCGTGTTGTGGACAACCTCACCACGGTGCTGGTGGCGGTGGACGAGCGCGAAAACCGCATGACCCAACTGATCGTGCGGTTTCGTGACCTGATGAAAGGCATCGCGCAGGAGCGGGAACCGATCGGGCGGTCGCTGGAGTCGATGACGGCCTTGCTCGACGCGGGAAGTGGTTTGCTGGGCGAACTGCGGGAGCCGTTGCGCGCCGACGTCGGCCACCTGGGGGCGCTGGCGGGCAAGCTGGCCGCCGACAGGAACGATCTCGACGAGCTGCTGCGTGGCCTTCCCGGCAAGCTGTCCAACATGAACCGGACCTCTTCCTACGGTTCGTTCTTCAACTTCTACCAGTGTGCGGCCGACATCCGCATCGGGCTGCTCGGCGAGGTCATGACACTGCGTGCGCCGCTTTCCAACAGCGCGAGCGAGAAGGACACCGTGTGTGCCGGGAGTGGTTCGCGATGATACCCAGAGCAACGGACTACTCCCTGCGGCGGTCACTGTCCGAACGCGACCCCAGAGTGCTTGCCGTCGCCGGTGCCGCTGCCGTCGCGCTGCTGCTGCTCGGCGTGCTGAACCTCGACAAGCTGCCACTGGTGGGCGACGGCAGGAGTTACCGCGCGGCCTTCACCGACGCATCCGGGCTGCAGGAAGGCGAGATCGTCACGATTGCCGGGATCAAGGTCGGCACGGTGGAGCGCATCGAACTGGTCGGAGCGCGGGTCGTGGTGAGCTTCGAGGTCGAGGACGTCTCGCTGCCCGAGGGCACCAGGGCCTCGATCGAGATCAAGTCGCTGCTCGGCCAGCACCACCTCGCGCTGCTGCCGGAGGGTCGGGGCGAGTTGGCGGAGGGCAGCGAGATACCGCTGGAGCGCACCACCACGCCGCTGAACATCGTGCCCGCGCTGCAACGGGCACACCGCACGGTGGAGGAACTCGACACCGAACAACTCGCGAAGGCGATGCGGACCATATCGGCCACATTGGAGGACACGGCCCCGCACGTCAGGGCCACCCTCGACGGGTTGTCCTCGCTGTCGGGCACCGTCGCGTCCAGGGACGCCGAGCTCAAGGAACTGCTGTCCAGGACGCGAAGCGTCACCGGCACGATCGCGGGTCACAACGCCGACATCTCCGAGCTGATCAGGAGCGCGGACCAGGTCGTGGCCACCCTGCACGACCGCCGTGAAACCATCCGCGGCCTCATTCAGGGCACCACCGCGCTCGCCGAGCAGGTGCGTGGACTGGTGCGGGACAACATGGATCAGCTCGGCCCGACCCTGCGCAAGCTGAACGAGGTGCTCGACGTGCTCGCCGACAACGAGCGCAACCTCTCCGAGGCGCTCAACCAGGCCAGCACCTACGCCAGAACCTTCAACAACCAGGCCGGTTCCGGGCCGTGGTTCGACGGGCTGGCGATGCTGCCTCGCGGAGGCGCGGCATGCAGCTACGAGCACACGCCGTTGTCCGAACTGCTCGACCCGGTGCTCACCGAACTGAACAAGCGCATCAACGGTGTGGCCAAGCCGTGCCTGCCGCTGGGACCCGCGCCGGACACCTCCGGCGGATACGGGGGTGGACGTTGAGCGCGCTGACACGCGCGGTCGCGGCCGTGGTGGTCGCACTGCTGCTGGCGGCCGGGATCATGACTGTCGCCAGCACCGACGACAGCAAACACCTCACCGCCTACTTCGAACGGACCGTCAGCCTGCACCCCGGAGCGCAGGTCAAGGTGCTCGGGGTCGGCATCGGGAAGGTGGACTCGATCACCGTGGAAGGAACCAGGGTGCGGGTCGAGCTCAGCTACGAGCGCGACCGCGACCTTCCTTCCGGCGTCGAGGCCGCGCTGGTGCCGCCCTCGTTGCTCGGTGACCGCTTCATCCAGCTCACACCGCCCTACACCGGCGGAGCCGTACTGCCCGACGGCGCCACGCTGCACACCGACCGCACCGCCGAACCCGTCGAGATCGACGAAACCTACCGGGGGCTCGACGAGCTGGCCAGGGCACTGGGCCCGCAGGGGGCCAACCGCGACGGCGCGCTGTCGGAACTGATCAGTGCGCTGGCCGAGAACCTCGAAGGAAACGGCGACGCGATGAACCGCACGGTCGCCGACCTTTCCGACGCGGTGGACACCCTCGCGGCTGGCGGCCCCGACCTCGCCGCCACGGTCACCAACCTGCTTTCCATCAGCGAGAACCTCGCGGCGAACGACTCACAGGTCCGCTCGCTCGTGGACACGCTGGCCACTGTGTCCACCGAGCTGAACGGGCAACGCACGGACCTGCGCACCGCCGTGCGCACCCTCGGCTCGGCGATGTCGGAGCTGGCGAAGTTCGTCCAGGAGCATCGCCCTGAGCTGGCGACCGCGATCGACGACCTCGCCACGACGACGGCAGCGGTGAGAGAGCGCAAGGCGGAGCTGGTCGAGTTGCTCGACATCACACCGCTTGCCTGGTCCAACCTTGCCCGCGTCGCGCTGCCGCTGAACTGGGACATCGACCACCCCGAGCGGGTGCCCGCGCACGCACGGACGTCGGCACCGGTGTCGCGGTTCGTGCTGTTCGAGGAGATCGGCGTGCAGCTGGGACACGTCATGACAGCCGTGTGCGGGCAACTGCCGCGACAGCAGCGGCCGAGGCTGGCCCCGCTGTGCGCGGCGCTGCACAGGACCGGCAAAAACCTGGGCGAGGTGGCCAGCGGTCTGGTGAAGGTGCTGCCGACGACCTCGAGGCCCCCGGAATCGCTCGGTGACATCCTCCTGGGAGGCCTTCGATGAGCCGCGGGATCATCACAGTCGCCGCCGCGCTCGCCGGGTGCGGGCTGCTGCTGGCCGGCTGTAGCTATGCGGGACCGGCAAGCCTGCCGCTGCCCGCGGGAGCCTCCGTAGGAGCGGATCCCTATCGCGTGACGGTGGTGTTCGACGATGTCGGCAACCTCGCGCCGAAGGGCTCGTGCCGGACCAACGACGTCCCGGTCGGGCTGGTGGAGTCGATAGAACTCGGCGACGATCTGCGCCCTCGGGTCGTGTGCCTGCTGGACTCCTCGGTCACGCTGCCTGCCAACACCGTCGCCCGGCTGTCCGAGACCGGCCTGCTCGGTGAACGCTTCGTCGCGCTCGGCCCGCCGCGGGGGCAGCAGTCCCGCGGCGAGCTGAAACCAGGTGCCGTGATCGACAGCGGTGACAACCAGGCCGACGCAGGCGTCGAGCAGGTGCTGGGTGCGCTTTCGGCCGTGCTCAACGGCGCAAGCATCGAGCGCATCCAGACGATCAACGAGGAGCTGAACACGGCGCTGTCCGGCCGGGAACCGCGGGTGCGCGGCCTGCTGGAGGAACTGGCTTCGGTCACCACGACGCTGAACCGGCACCGGGGCGACATCACCAGGGCACTGGACTCGCTCGACCGGCTGAGCGGGACGCTGGCCGAACGCCACGAGGCCGTCGGGTCGGCCATCGACGCCGTACCGGAGGGACTGCGGGTGCTCAACCGGCAGCAGGACCAACTCCTCCGGCTGCTTCGCCGCACCGCACACCTGTCCGAGGTGGCGACACCGCTCATCGAGCGAAGCAGGCGCGACACCGTAGGCACCCTGGAACTGCTGCGCCCGGTGCTGAGCGAGCTGTCGAAGGCGGGCGGGCAGCTCACCGACGCGCTGCGTTTCCTTTCCACCTTCCCGTTCCCGGAGAACGCGGTTCGCGCCATGAAGGGTGACTACTTCGGCCTGTACCTCACGGTGAACGTGAACATGGACTCCCTCAGCCACTTGCTCGGCGGAACCGGACAGTCCGGTTCCGAACCGCCAGCCGGAGGGCAACGCTCCGCGCCCACACCGCGGCAGCCGCCACTGGTCGAGCTTCCCGAACTCCCGCCCGCACCGCAGACGCCGCCGGACCTCGGCGACCTGCTACCTGGGGGGCGCTGATGCTGCGCGGGTCGGAACGCATCCAGCTACTCGTGTTCGCGGTCATCGCCGCGGTCACCCTGACCTACGGGCTCGTCAGGTTCGCCGGAATCGAGGACGCGGTCTCACCGCCGTACACGGTCACGGCGGAGTTCGCCTCGTCGGGAGGGATCTACCCACGTGCGCAGGTCACCCAGCTCGGGGTGCGGGTAGGAACCGTTACCGCGTTGCGTCCGAGGCCGGACGGCTCCGTGCTGGTCGACCTCGAGATCGACAACGGTGTGGAGATCCCTTCGGAGTTGGCCGCCTCGATCGCCAGCACCTCCGCGGTAGGGGAACTCAGGGTCGAGCTGACACCGCTTCGGCAGCAGGCGCCCCCGCTGCGTGACGGCAGCCGGATCGACCGATCGAGAACCTCGGTGCCGCTGCCGGTGGAGGATCTGCTTTCCGATCTGAACTCACTGGCCGCATCGTTGCCCGAGGACGACCTGGCCGTCACCCTGACCGAGGCCGGGCGAGCCTTCAGCGGGTCGGGGCCGCGGTTGCGCCGGTTGCTTGAGCGCAGCAACGAGCTGACGGCGACAAGCCTGCGTAACCTCGACGACGTCATCGACCTCATCGGTACCGGCTCGCGGGTGCTCGACACACAACTGGAGCACGCCAACGACACCGAAACGATCGCGACCGAACTCGCCGGACTCAGCGACGAGATGCGCGCGCTGAACTCCGACGTCGCCACCGTGTTCACCGAGGGGCTGCGCGCGGGGGAACAGGTAAGCGGGCTGCTGCGCGACACCCGGCACACTCTCCCGCTGCTGCTGCGCAACCTGCTCACGGTCACCGACGTGACCGTTCCCCGGTTGCCCGGTGTGCGCAAGAGCCTCGCGATCCTGCCGAGGGCGATCGAGGGAGGTCTGTCGGCGGTTCGCCCGTGCGACAAGTACGACATGGAGACCGGCGAGCCGATCCTGTCCACTTGCGACATCGATCCGCGCACCGGTGAGTTCATCTGGTCGGGAAGGCTCGCCGCGCAGCTCGACCTGCCCAACATGCCGGGGCAGGTGTGTGTCAGCGGCTACGAGGGCACGAAGAAGTACCTGCCCAGCGGGCTTCCCGCGGACGGGCAGGGGCCACCGCAGCCGCCGAACTCGCCTCCCAACCTGGAGGCACACTGCGCCGCGCCGCCGACCGACCCGCGTACGCCCAACGTGCGGGGCTCGCAGAACGCGCAGCGACCAGGCGAAGAGTCCACTGTGGCGACGGGCGGCCGTGGCTCGGCGGGTTCGACGTCGCGGCCCGTCGGACTTGTCGTCGACGAAAGTGGCGCGCCGCGCAAGGTGCTGGAACCCATCGGTCCGAAGCCGCCCGCAGGGGCTGACCCGCTCGCGTGGCTGCTGGTTCGATCCGTCGAGGAGGAGGTTCGGTGAGGATTGCGGTGATCAGCCCGAGGCGATGGCGTTCGGCCACGCTGGTGCCGTGGACGCTCGCGGTGGTCGCAGCCGGTCTGCTCGCCACGTCGGGCGCGATGTGGTGGGGACAGCAGCAGGACATCGACCCCTCGGCGGTGGCCGTGGCACGAAGGCAGGCGATCAACTTCTTCACCATCGACTACCGCGATCTCGACGCGAGCACCGACCGGGTGCTTTCGCTTTCCACCGGAAAGTTCAAGGAGGATTACGCAAGGCAACGCGATCGGATCGCCAACAGCGCGACCGAACGCGAGTTGGTCGTCTCCGCCGTGGTCGCCGACAAGGCGACCGCGCTCGAGTACCAGAGCGAAAGCCGCGCTCAGGTGCTCGTCGGCGTCGACGCGAAGTCCCGAACCGGCGGCGGTGCTCAGGACAAGGCCGAGCAGCTCAACCGCTACCGGGTCCGGGTGCTGCTGGAGAAAGTGGACGGTCAGTGGCTGACCTCGGAGATCACCAAGGTGGGGTGGTGACCATGTCGCAGCGAGTGGCCGGCCGCAAGCCGTCGCCGGTGCCGCGTGAGCGGGACGAGGACTTGACCGAGGATCAGGACACCGCCACGACCGAGACGGCTGGCGCGCCGCAGCGCCGCCGCGAAGCCACCTGGTCGGCCCGCCGCAGGCTGGTGACTGTGCTGCTGGCTGTGCTGACCTGCGTGGCCGGTGCCGGCACCTGGTACCTGGCGACGCAGCACCGGCCCGCAGACGTGCGGCCCGACGCGGCGCGGCAGGGCGGCTACCGGGCCGGGACCATTCCGTCACAGCCGGGGCAGGCGGCCGTACACAGTGCCGTGCGGCGGCTGCCGGAGGTGCTCTCCTCCGACTTCCGCAGGCTGGACGAGAACCTCCGCAGGGCCAGGACCCACCTCACACCCCGGTTCCGGCGAATCTACACCGAGACGTTCAACTCGGTGGTGCGCCCTGCCGCGCAGCAGCACAAGTCGGTGATCAGGACGGTGATCAGCGGTGCCGGGCTGGTTCGGCTCTCCGAGGACGGCGGTGCCCGCGCGGTGCTCGTGGTGTTCGTCGAGCAGCTTTCGGCGGCAGGCTCGGGAGAGTCGGCAGGTGAGCCGAGAGTCAGCCAGGAACGCGTGAACGTGACCATGGCCAATGTGGATGGACAGTGGCTGGTGGACGACGTTGTGCCGTTCTGAGTACCCGACGACGCTACCGCAGCGACCGGTGGCCAGATTCACTCGCGCGGGACCGGGGCGCGGCCGCTGACGCCTGCCGGACGGTGGCCGCGGCGGTACGGTCGAGACCTGGTTCGGGTTCGATCGGCTTCGGAGGTCGTGGTGGACAGGGACGTCGCGGTCATCATCGGCGTAGGCGGGATAGGTCTGGCCATAGCCCGGCGCGTCGGTAGTGGAAGGACCGTGCTGCTCGCCGACTTCAACGAGCAGACGCTGCGACAGGCCGCGGAGCAACTGCGCGGCGAGGGCCACGACGTGCGGGAGCGAACCGTCGACGTGTCCGACGCGGCGTCGGTGACCTCACTGGCCGACGACGCCGCCGAACTGGGCACGGTCACGCACCTCGCGCACACCGCCGGCCTTTCACCCGTGCAGGCCACGGTGCCCGCCATCCTGCGGGTAGACCTGCTGGGCGTGGCGCTGGTGCTGGACGAGTTCGCGCCCGTCGTCGCGCCGGGCGGCGCGGCCGTGATCATCGCCAGCATGGCGGCGCACCTGATGGGGGCACTGCCGCCGGAGCAGGAGGCGGCCCTGGCGACGACGCCTTCGGAGCGGCTGCTGGAGTTGCCGTTCCTGGCCTCCGACCGGCTGACCGACCCCGGCGCCGCCTACGGCATCGCCAAGCGGGCCAACGTCCTGCGGGTCCGTGCCGCGGCCAACGCGTGGGGCCTGCGGCATGCCCGGATCAACTCCATCAGCCCCGGTGTCGTGTCCACCCCGATGGGCAGGCAGGAACTCGCGGGCGAGTCCGGCGCGGTGATACGAGGGATGATCGAGAACTCCGCGACCAACCGCGTCGGCACGCCCGACGACATCGCAGACGCGGCGGAGTTCCTGCTCGGCCAGCGAGCCACGTTCATCACCGGCGCCGACCTGCTGGTGGACGGTGGGGTCGTCGCTTCGATCCTGCGCGGACCTCACGGCTAGCGGCGCGCGGGTACGTCCACCGTCAAAACACCACACCCGCGTCCTCGGCGAGCAGTTCGTCGGTCGCCCGCTCGGCCACGGCCGCGATCGTCATCGACGGGTTGCAGGCGGCGGCGTTGCCCGGCAGCAACGCGCCGTCGAGCACGTAGAGGCCGCGGTGCCCGAGCACCCGGCCCGCGAGGTCACACACCGTGCCCATCGAGGCGCCGCCGAGCGGATGCCAGGTGGAGGGGTACACCGCGGTGGTGTCGAGCAGCGTGGACCCCGGGCCGACGATGTCGCAGGCCCGTTGCTGAATGCGCTGGTACAGCACGCCGTCGCCGTCGAAGGGCCATCGCAGCACGGCGTCGTCACGCGTCGAGTCGTACACGAAGTGGCCTCGGCCCTCGCTGACGCCGTAGCCGACCAGCATCGTGGAGCGGAGGTCGGGAAGCGGCGGGATCGAGGCCTGGATGATCGTGTTGGCCGTGCCGGGGTCGTCCCATTCCTTGCTGCAGTACACCACCGGCCCGCCCTGGGGCGCTCCGAAGTCGTCGGCCAGGTTCGTCCAGAAGTAGATGCGGTCGCCGTTGGATCCCCAGTTGGTGCCCAGTCCGTCGGGTAGGTCGGGGATCGCGCCCTTGGCTCCGGCGCGCATCAGCAGTTTGGTGGTGTTGGCGGTGCCCGCCGCCATGACGAGCGCCTTCGCGGTGATGATCTTCTTTTCCAGCACGGTCCCGTCGGTGCTGATGCGGTCGACGAACACCTGCCAGCGACCGTCGGCGGCCATCGCCACGTCGGTCACGTTGTGCAGGATCGCCACTCGCGCGAGGCCGGTTGCCTCGGCCGCTGCCACATAGGTGACGTCGACCGAGTGCTTGCCGCCGTTGTTCACCCCGAAGGCACAATCCCCGTTGGTGTATGAGGGCTTCATGTCGCCCGCCAACTCGCGCAGCGCGTAGGTCCAGTCGATCGGCATCGGGACCTTCTCCAGCGCGTAGCCCGCTCGTTCGACGTTGCGGGCGAAGATGCGCGAAGGCAGGTAGGTCTTGCTGTTGACCAACTCCTCCGGCGCGGTCTCCAACCGCAGCATCCGCGCGACCCTTGGGTAGTACACGCTGTCCATGCGCGAGTAGTCGAGTCGCTCGGGCAGGTTGGCGTTGAACACCTCCTCGCTGGGTTGCAGGGTCATGCCCTGGTACACCAGCGAGCCGCCGCCAACGCCCGCGGCGCACATGATGTCCATACCGTGACCGGGAACGCGCTCGAGTAACCCGGTGTAGCGCTCGAAGGGCGGCACGGAGATCCCGAACAGCGAAGGGCCCGACCCCAGCCAGAACATCCGCTTGTCAGGAGACGTCGTCACGCGAGGGAAGGTCTCGGCGTCGGGCCCGGTGGGCCACCGGATGCCGCGTTCGAGGATCAGCGAGGCAACCCCTGCCTGCGCGAACCGCAGTGCCGTGACGCCGCCCCCGAATCCGGAGCCGACGATGACCACGCGGTGTTCCTCGCGCGTCACCGGAACGCGGGTCGAGGCCGAGGCCGACATCGGCATCGCGGCCAGCCCGGCGGTCGCGGCGGCACCGGAGAGCAGGCGGCGGCGGCTGAATGCGGACATCGTGCTCCTACGTGATCTTGAGGCAGTGCCGAGCTAACATAGACAGCTGACCAGTCAGTCGTCAACAGTCTGTGGTGCTGCCCGCTCCACCGATCCAGCTGCTCAGCGGCGGCCTCCGCCCGCAAGCTGCAACCCGAGGGCCGCCAGTCCGGCGAGCGTGCCCAGCAGCGCCGAACGCGCGATCTCGAACAGGGCCACCACGGCCGCCGTGCCACCGTCGACGGCGCCGGGGTGCGATCCGAGCGTCAACGACTGCGCGACGAGCACGACCCCGTGAACCGTGCCCGCCACAGCAAGCGTGAGCACCGGTCGGGGAGTTCGACTGAACCCGACGCACCCGATCCAGGCAACAGCGGTGGCGCAAGCCAGCAGCGCCACCGTCACGGGCGTACCCAGCGTCTGGAACACCCCGGTGAGCGCCGCGAGCGGCCAGAGCAGGCCGAGCGCCCCCAGCCCGATCCCGAGCGGCCAGTTCGGCGCTTGCCGACTGGGTGATTTCGCCGTCATGACAGCACGCTATGGGCGGTGACGTGCGAGGACATCCCAACCGGGTCGACCGGTGATGTCGACTCCTGACGGGCCCGGTGTCGCCGGGAAGCGAGCCAGGGCGATGACATGGAACGGCTGCGGCCGTCCGCGCGAGCCCTAGGCTGGCACCATGCCACGCGCGAAGCCCGCCTCGCCCGACGGCGTCGACCCGCGGGTGGTCGACGCCGTGCTGGCGGTGGCGATGGCGCTCGCGGTGGCCGTCGTCATCGCCGCCGATCTGGAACGTACCGGCCGTGCCGTACCGGCGGCCTACCTGTTCGCCGCCGGATTCGGCGTGCTCGTCCTTGCCAGGCGTCGTGCCCCGAGGGTGGTGCTGTGGCTGACGGTGCTCGGCATCTTCGCCTACTACACCTTCGGCTTCCCGCCCATCGGGATCGCTTTACCCGCCATCGCGGCCCTCTACTCCGCCGCTGAGAGGAGCCACCTCCGATCGGCCGCGATCGCGGGCGTGGTGCTCACCGCGGTCGCGGCCTACGCCCGCATCGAGGAGGGGCTGCCCACCGCGTACGTCGCCAGCTACGAGTTCCTGACCAACGTCGCGCTCGTCGCCGCGGCGATCGCCTTCGGCTACAGCGTGCACCTGCGTCGCGAAGCGCGGTCCCAGCAGGAGCGGCTGAACGCGCTGACCGTGCTCGAGCAGGAACTGGCGGCCGAGAACAGGGTGAACACCGAGCGGATGCGGATCGCAAGGGACATGCACGACGTGGTCGGACACGGGATGTCGGTGATCGTGCTGCACGGCAACGTCGCGGCCGAGGCCATCGGCCACGACGAGGCCGCGGCGGCACGCGCCGTGCAGCGCATCCGCGATGCGGCCGCCACCACCATGCGTGACCTGCGTGCCACCGTGAAGCTGCTGCGGACGCCCGGCGCAGGCGCGGACGAACGGGAGGCCGTTGGCCTTTCCGCGCTGCCGAACCTCTGCCGCGTGGCCCGCGACGCGGGCGTCGTCGCGGAGCTGCGGATGGACGCCGACCCGGAGCGGGTCGACGGTGCGGTGTCGGCCGCGGCGTACCGGGTGGTGCAGGAAGCGCTCACCAACGTGATCCGGCACGCCGACGCCGCCTGCGTGCGGGTGCGAGTACGGATGGCGGGTGACGAACTCGAGGTGGAGGTCGCCGACGACGGTCGAGGCAGCGTGGCGGCCCAGGACCGCGACGGCCACGGGATCGCCGGGATGACCGAGCGTGTCACCTTGCTGGGTGGAACCCTGAGCGCTCGCAACGGCACAGCCGGGGGGTTCGTCGTGCGAGCGCGGATACCGGCGAGACTACGAACATGATCCGCGTCGTGCTGGTCGACGACCAGGAACTGGTCCGTGCCGGGTTGAAGCCACTCGCCGAGCGTGACGGCGACATCGCTGTCGTCGCAGAGGCGGCCACCGGCCGCTCCGGGCTGAGCAGGGTGCGCGAACTGCTCCCCGACGTCGTACTGATGGACATCCGGATGCCCGAGCTGGACGGGTTGGAGGCCACCAGGCAGATCGTGGCCGACCCCGCGCTGCGTTCGGTACGGGTCGTGGTGCTCACGACCTTCGAGGAGGACGAGCTCGTCATCGAGGCGATCCGGAGCGGCGCGTCGGGATACCTGCTCAAGGACGTGTCACCGGACGAGCTCAGAAGGGCGGTCCGGGTGGTCGCCGAGGGCGGCTCACTGCTGTCGCCGAGCGTTACCCGGACGGTGATGCGGTCGCTGGCCGAGGCGCCACGGCCCTCGCTTTCCGCTGACCGGCTGCGTGGCCTGACCGAGCGGGAGAAGGAAGTCCTCAAACAGGTCGCCGTGGGACTGTCCAACCAGGAGATCGCCAAGGCGCTGTTCCTCTCGCCCGCGACCACCCGCACCTACGTCTCCCGGCTGCTTTCCAAGCTGAACGCGCGTGACCGCTCCCAACTCGTCGTGATCGCCTACGAGAGCGGACTGGTGAGTCCGGGCGCAGCCGGTTGAGCGGGGGACCACTCGTACGGCAACCGCGAGCCGTCGGGACTGTCGCTGTGAGTCGATCGCCGGGTCGAAACGGGGTCGCCGGAGGGCGACATCGGCGACGACTTCGGCGGGATGGCCTGCCAGCCGAGGCGGCATAGCGTTTCGGCCATGCGCAGACTCGTCACCGCTCTACTGATCGGCCTGACCGTGGCCACGACCGTCTCGTTCGGAGCCGTCCTCGGTGAGACCTTCATGCTCTACCCGAACATCTTCCACGACCCGCCGCGATCGCTGGTGCTGGCACGGGAGTTCATGGTCGAGGGGAGTCCGTCGGACTTCTTTCCTCCACTGGGGTTTCTCATCATCCTGACCGGAACCGTCACGGTGCTGTCGACCTGGCGCAGCAAGGCGATCCGCTGGTACGTCCTCGGTGCGGCGCTCGCCTACCTCTGCTTCGAACTGCTGTTCTCCATGGTCTGGTTCTGGCCACGCAACGAGATCATGTTCGTGGACCCGGTCGGTACGCATTCGGCGGAGTTCCTGCGCGCCACCGCGCGTGAGTTCGTCGCGGGTCACTGGGCGCGGGTCGCGGGTGGCGCGCTCACCGCGGGACTGCTGTTCACCGCGCTGATCCGGTGGCTGTGCTCGCCCGGCCGCTCGCCCGGCCGCTCGTCCGACTCCGCCGGTGTGACCGCCGTGGAACGCGATCGGAGGACGGCGGCGGCGCGGGAGCAGGCTCCGTAATGGCACGCCGTGCCGTTACGGCCGGTCGTCCTGACCGCTCGGCGGCCGCAGTGAGGCATCGAGCAGCCGTGCCACCTCGGTCGCGGGCGTCGAGGTGCGCAACACGGCGACCACCGTGTCCGTGCCCGTCTCGGCCGCCTCGCGATCGGCGTGAACGCAGGCGGAGTAGGCGTCGATGACCATGGCGAACGCCTTGTCGGCGAGGGCGTGGGCGTCCACGGCGCCGTCGCCGCGCAGCCACTGCCGCAGCACGTGGTTGTGTGCCGCGGCCACGGCCGCGCCCGCGATCGGCGCCCGCATCTCCGCCAGCGGGTCGCCCGCCGCGTGGAAGCGGGCCCGCAGGTACCGGGTGAAGACTCGCTGGTAGCGATCGACGCTGGCGACCTCCTTGTCGCGCAACGACATCACCGTGCGGGTGAGTGCGTAGCGCTTCAGCGAGACCTCCGGGTCGTCCAGGTAGAAATCGAGCACCAGCCGCACCGCCTCGCACACCGCCTCGAGCGGGTCACGCCGCTGGTCGGTGTCGGCGAGTTTGCGCTCGATGTCGACCAGGAGTTCGTCGTGATTAGGGAAGATGGCGTCCTCCTTCGACCGGAAGTACCGGAAGAAGGTCCGCCGTCCCACACCCGCCGCTGCCGCGATGTCGTCGACGGTCGTGGCGTCGTAGCCACGCTCGAGGAACAGGTCGATCGCGGCCCGCGTCAGCGCCCGGCGCAGTCTGCGGCGGCCCGCGACGGTGCGGCCCGCCCGCTGGCGCGGTGCTGTCGGTGTTTCGGCGCGCATGTTCACAAACAGTAGCAGGCGGACCATTGCTAATGGCACTCAGTGCCACTAGCATGCCATCGTTGTGGACGACGAGGTGCCGCAGGAGAGAGGAACGCCATGAGCCAGGAGGTGGGTACGGCCCCGCAGCAGTCTCGGGTGGACTACCGGGGCACGTTCGGCTGGCCGGTGCAGTGGGACCGTGGCGGGCTGCGGCTCGTGACCGGTTCAGGTGTGGGCGCCGTGGTGGTGCCGAGGCGGATCTCGGATGCCGTGCTGGCGAGCCTGGCAAGGCAGGGCTGCGACGGTCCGGCGCTGACACTGCCGACGCGGCGAGAGATGGTCACCGTGCTGCTCGTCGAGACCGACGACTTCGCCGTCGCGGAGGCGCCGCTTCCCGAGGGCGTCCAGGTGCTTGCGGCAGGGTCGACGGTGCCGCTGCCCGACGAGCACAACCCCAACGCGCTCGCTCGCTGGCGGGTCCAGCCCGATCCGAGGCAGCGCTGGCTACCGAGCCTCGCGGCCGTGCTCGCCACCATCTCCGCGACCGGCAACCTGCGCCACGAACTGCTCGTCTGGTGACTACCCGGCCGTGCCGGCTGCGATGATCCGGGCATGCCTTCCGAACCTGTGATCCGCTCGGAGGCGGTGACCGGCCTGCCCTTCCGTGCTCAGTTCGAGGCCTTCCTCGACGAGCACCGCGACCTGATCAACGGCTGCCTTGACGGGCTGACGGAGGAGCAGGCGCGCCGATCGCTGGTGCCGTCGCGGACCACGCTGCTCGGGCTGGTCAAGCACGCGACCTTCGTGGAGCAGGTCTGGTTCGACGAGGCCATCACCCGCAGGCCACGTGAAGAGATCGGCATTCCCGCCACGCCGGACGAGTCGTTCGTCCTCGAAGAGCAGGACACCATCGCGAGCGTGCAGCGGGCGCATCTCCAGGCGTGTGCTGCCTCGCGGCGTGCGACGGCGGCGCTGCAGCTGGACGACCTGGTGTACGGCAACCGGCGCGGGCCGTTGCCGCTTCGCTGGGTGTATCTGCACGTGCTTCGCGAACTCGCCCAGCACTGCGGGCACGCCGACATCCTGCGCGAGCAGCTCCTCACGCGGTGACGGGCCCGTGGGTGGCGACCGGGCAGGTCACCACGGTCACCACCCACGAAGGCACCGCTGCCGTCAGGCCGTGGTGGTGCGCCAGCCCGGCCGGTAGCTCTCCCGAGCCATCACCGAGTACGGCGCGGGGCTGACGATGGCACGCACGGCGAGCTGCTCGTGCGGCTCAACCGTGGTCTTGCGGCTGCCGCCGTCGGGCTCGCCCCACACCACCCGGACCTCGGCGCCGAGCGGCACGTCCGGGTTCACCGTCGCCAGCGACAGCGCCGCGCGCTCGTTGGCGCTGTAGCCGGTGAACAGCGACAGCCCGATCAGGTTCTCGTCGGCGTCGAGCACGGAGTCGAAGTTGGACGAGCCGTAGTTGGCATTGGGCAGATCGAAGAACTGGTAGCCGGGGCCGTCCGGGTCGATCGGTGAGGACAGCAGCTTGGCGACGTCCTCGGCGTTCCACGCCAGCGTCACCTTGCGGCGCTGCTGGTCCGGATCGAGGGCCTGCAGCGCGTCGCGCCCGATGAAGTCGTGGTCGAACTTCACGAACGAGCCGTAGCCCAACTCCCACGGGTTGAGGTAGTAGTCCTCGATCTTGTCGGAGACGAAGCTGCCCGCCAGCGCGTTGTTCGCCTCGTAGCTGTCCGCGCCGAGCCACTCGCGGTACGGGCGCAGTCCCTCGCCGGAGTAGACCGCGGGCAGCGGTGAAGGAATCCAGCCGGACTCCAGGGTGTTGCACGAGTAGGCACGGGCTCCGGCCGGCTCGATGCCGAACTCGCGGCCCGCCTCCAGGATGGCGTCGCGAACCTTGAAGTAGCTCTCGTACGGGCCCCAGATCTCCAGGCCGGGCGCGCCCGCCATGCCGTGTCGCAGCGTGCGAACGCGCTCGCCCGCGATGTTCATGTATCCCATGCGGAAGAAGCGGACCTTCTCCA
This sequence comes from Saccharomonospora marina XMU15, assembly GCF_000244955.1. GTDB lineage: Bacteria > Actinomycetota > Actinomycetes > Mycobacteriales > Pseudonocardiaceae > Saccharomonospora_A > Saccharomonospora_A marina. The sequence continues at coordinate 2,072,029 of NZ_CM001439.1, forward strand.
CAGGGCCGCCGTTGACCTTCTCGATGACCTGCCACGCGTTGGGGCCCTGGATCTGGAACCGCCACACGTCGCGGGTCACCGGCTTGCCGTACGGCCGCGACGGCGAGCGCTCGTCACGGCGGACGTCGACGTTGTAGCCCCCGGTCTCGGCGCGGAAGGTCAGGTAGTTCGCCACGGGTGCGCGGCCGACGAAGACGAGCTCCTCCTTCGCGAGCCGGAACAGGATTCCGTCCCCGATGACACCACCCTCCGGCGAGACCGGGACGAACTGCTTCGCGCTGTCCACTTCGAACTTCTCGACACTGTTGATTCCGGTGTCGGAGATGAGCCGCAGGGCGTCCGGTCCGGAAATGAACAGGTTCACCATGTGGTGCGTCTGGTCGAACAGCACCGCCGTCTTCGTCCAGGCCTTGACCTCGCGGCGCCAGTTGGTGAACTCCGAAGGGACCACCGGGTAGATGTAGGCACCGAGCTGCGAGTTGCGCAGCAGCTCCACGGTGTTGCCCGCCTGGTCAAGTACTTCCTGCAGATTCTTCGCTTTCATTTCATTCCTGTTCTCGATCGGCGCCGTCGCCGGGACAGCAGAGGAAGGTGGTCGTTGGTAAGCAGGTGCGGTTTCGCCAGTTGGTTCAGCTCCCGTACTCCTCGGCGGTCACGTACTCGACACCGAGCTCGCTCAGCTTGGCGCGCAGGCCGTAACGGTCGAGGCCGAGCTGGCCGTCCCGGAATGCCTGCCGGGTGGCTTCTTCCTTGTCGATGCGGGCCTGCGCCGAGGTGAGCGCGCGGTCGACGTCCTGCCGGGGCACGACCATCGCGCCGTCGTCGTCGGCCAGGATCGCGTCGCCTGGGCGCACGAGCTGGCCGCCGACGGTGATCGGCACGTTGACCGAACCCGCGGTGGCCTTCACAGTCCCTTGTGCACTGACCGCGCCCGCCCACACCGGGAAGCCCATCGCGTGCAGCTCGGCCACATCGCGAACACCTGCGGTGGTGACCAGCCCTCGCACGCCACGGAGTTGCAGCGCGGTCGCGAACAGCTCACCGAACATGCCGTCGCTGCACGGCGAGGTCGTGGTCACCACCAGCACGTCACCGGGGCCGCACTGCTCCACGGCCGCATGGATCATCAGGTTGTCGCCGGGCCAGGACAGCACGGTGACGGCCGTGCCGCCGATGCGCGAGCCGAGGTGGGTGGGGCGAAGCCCGGTGCCGAGGAAACCGGTGCGTCCCAAACCCTCGTGCACCGTCGCCACGCCGTACTCTGCCAGTTTCGTGACCTTGTCCAGGTCCGCCTTCGGCGGGTCGGTGACGACGACGCTTCTCATGCCAGCACCTCGGTCACCTGCGGGTACAGCCGCATGTAGGCCTCGCCCATGGTGTTGTGCGGCAGCCCGAGGTTGGGACCGGCGTTGCGCTTGAGCTGCACGCCGCGACGCTTGGCGAGATCGGTGTAGTAGTCCCACATGTGCTGCTGCGCGGGCAGGCACTCCATCGCCTTGCGCTTGGCGTCGAACACCGACGTGATGTCCAGCAGCACATCCGGTTTGAAGTCGCACTGCTCGGGCTGGTGCGGCTCGAAGAAGAACACCGGTGGCGCGCCGAGCGGATCGCCTGGTGCGTCGTAGCCGACGGCCTGCGCGAGCACCCGGGCGTGCAGCGCCATGCGCGCCGCCGCGGGGTGGTCCTGGTTGTACGGATCGACCAGCGGGTGCGTCAGCACCACCGACGGTTCGACCTCGCGATAAACCCGCACGATCCGGTCGATCAGCTCCGGCGTCTCCAGCAACGGGTAGTCGCCCGCGTCGAGGAACTCGATCTCGGCACCGAGCACCTCGGCGGCGTTGGTCGCCTCGGCACGGCGCAGCTGCTTGATCTCCTCCAGTTGCTTGCCCTCGCGCCACGCCTTCGCCGACTCGCCACGCTCGCCGTAGGTAAGGCACAGCACCTTGGCCCGGTCACCACGAGCCGTCGCCAGCGCGATAGCTCCTGCCGCTCGCCACACGAAGTCACCCGCGTGGGCGCTGACCACCAGCAATGAACTCATCCCCGGCATCTCCTCTGCAGTCCTCGGCCGTTACCGAGGACAGTAGGAGCGCGCGGCGGCGATCGTGACGTCCCGCTGCCCTGTCTGTGATACGTCGTTTGACGTAGCCGATCCGGCGGGATGTCCATTCCGCGACGGTCATCAGGCCGTGCCGGGGCGAGCCGACAAGAACATAGCGTAGGCGCAGGGCGAGATCCCCACCGCTTTCCCGAAACGCCGGAGGGGCGATGACGGCCACGCAAACAACGCGGCGCGCACCCGGTGCGCCCATCGCCGATCTCGACGACGTGGCCCGCTACCTGCTCACCGAACTGCCTTCGTCGGGCGGCACGGTGATGACCGCGGCGGCGGGCCGCCGCAGGGCGAGGATGCTGCTCAGCTTGCTCGGCAGCCCGCAGGACTCGATGCGCACCGTGCACGTCGCCGGAACCGCGGGCAAGGGCTCGGTATCGGCGTTCGTCACCGCGCTGCTGCGCGCGCACGGCCACACGGTGGGCACCTACCTTTCCCCGCACGCGCACACGCTGCTGGAGCGGTTTCTGCTCGACGGTGCGCCCGCGCCCGGCCACGCCGTCGCGGCGGCACTCGACGCCGTCCGCCACCAGGAACGCGTGGTCAGCCAGGGCTCACTGGGCCAGGTCACGATGTTCGAGGCCGCCACCGCGGCGGCGTTTCGACTGTTCAGCGAGCGTGCCGTGGACTACGCGGTGATCGAGACGGGACTCGGCGGCTCGTACGACGCGACGAACACGGTGACCCGATCGGACAAGTTGGCCGTCATCACCGCCATCGGGCTGGACCACACGGCGGTGCTGGGCGACACGCTGCCGCAGATCGCAACGCAGAAGGCAGGCATCCTGCCGCGCAGCGGTACGGCCTTCGCGTTGCGTGGCGGCCCCGAGGTGGCCGCCACCCTCGCCGCCCAGGCGGCGCTGCGTGACTGCCGACTCGAACAACTCGCCGCCGCCGAACTCGCGGCCTGCCTGCCCCGCGGGCTCGAACTCGCCGTGCCGGGCGAGCACCAGCGGGTCAACGCCGGACTCGCGGTGCGCGCCGTGCGGCACCTCGCCGCCAGGGACGGCTGGCGGCTGGACCCGCGCCGAACCGAACAGGGCCTGCGTGAGGCCCGGCTGCCCGGCAGGTGGGAGCGCCGCGACTGGCACGGCCACCCGGTGATCCTCGACGGCGCGCACAACGCGATGAAACTCGCCTCGCTCGCCGACACCGTCGCGCGGAACTGGCCCGGTCGTGCCCCGGTGTGGGTGCTGGCCTGCAAGCAGGGCAAGGACCTGCTCGCAGGCGTCGCGGCGCTGGCCGGTAACGCAGGCGCCGTGGTGGCGACCCAGTTCCGGACCGAGGGGCAGCAGGCAGGCTCAGCCGTGCCCGCGCCCGCCGCCCAGATCGCGGCGGCCGCCGTGCACGAGGGCGTGCGCGTGATCGTCGCGCCCGGGATGGCCGAGGCGCTGCGCCGCGCGGTGGCGTTGTCGCAACCGGACCTTCCGGTGATCGTCACCGGTTCCTTCCACGCCGTCGCCGATGCGGGCGGGGTCACGCGACCGGTGCTGTCGCCATGACGATGCCAGGCCGCGCGGCCCGGCGAGGCCGCCACGACCGCTCGGTCATTTGTCGCGGTCAACTCGGCCCCGATGCCGCACGAAAAGCACCGTGGCGTTCGGGTCTACTGAAGACAGGGCGGTGCCAGTGGTGCCCGCCACGTGAAGCATCGAGGCCCGCGCGAACAGACGAGGAAACCATGACCACCCAGCAGGAGGTTGCCGGCCCGCGCCGCCGGCGTTCGCAGCTCGCCGAACTGGTACGCAACATCAGCTACGAAGTGATGCCGTTCAAGAACACCGAGCAAGCCGTGCTCTCTCACGTGCCGACCGAGGTCCCGCTGACCGTGACCGTCACCGAGGCGAAGGGAATCGACACGACGCTGGGACTCACCGAGAAGCTGCTGCGGCACGGCTACCAGGTGGCACCTCACCTGCCCGCGCGGCAGTTCACCGGCGAGAGCCACGTCGCGGAGGTGGTGGACCGGTTGCGGGCGGCGGGTACGCGGTCGGTGTTCGTGGTCGGTGGTGACGCACCGGAACCCGCCGGGCCGTACCCGGACGCCTACTCGCTGCTACAGGCGATGGAGGCCGCGCGGCACCCCTTCGAACACGTCGGTATCGGCGGCTACCCCGAAGGGCACGCGATCATCCCGGACGAGTCGGTCGAGCTCGCGCTGAAGCAGAAGGCACCGATGGCGACCCGGATCCTGACCCAGATCTGTTTCGACGCCAACACAACCGCGTCCTGGGCGGGCCGCATCGCGGCCGCGGGCATCGACCTTCCCGTCCACGTGGGCATTCCCGGCCCGGTGAACCGGCAGAAGCTCGTCCGGATCTCCGCGGGAATCGGGTTGGGACAGTCGGCGCGTTTCCTACGCAAGCAGCAGAATCTGCTGTGGCGGTTCCTGCTGCCGGGCGGCTACAACCCCACCAGGCTCGCCAAGCGGCTCGCCGCGTCGGCGCCGAAGTCGGGCGGCAACATTCGCGGGCTGCACATCTTCACGTTCAACGAACTGCGGGGGACCGAGCGGTGGCGGCAGCAGCTGTTGGCCTCGCTGTCGGGAAAGGAGGATCGATCATGAAGCAGCGCGACGACGCCGACCTCGGCAGGCTGATCGTGCAGGGGGCGGACCGGCCGGGGATCGTCTCCAGTGTTTCGGGCATCCTCACCGAGCACGGCGCGAACATCGTCTCGCTGGCACAGTCCTCGAGTGATCCGTCCGGTGGCCGGTTCTTCCAGCGGTCGGTTTTCCACCTGCCGGACCTTTCGGCGAAGCTGGAACGCCTCAACGAGGCGCTGGAGGCCAAGCTGGGTGAGGAACTGGGGATGCAGTTCCGGCTGGTCGAGGCGAAGCGCAGGAAGCGGGTCGCGATCTTCGTGTCCAAGGCCGACCACTGCCTGCTCGACCTGCTGTGGCGGCAACGCGACGGTGAGCTCGGCATCGACATCCCGATGGTGGTGTCGAACCACTCCGACCTCAGCGACGACGTGCGCGGCTTCGGTATCCCGTTCTTCCACGTACCCGTGGACAGGGGCAACAAGGCCGCGGCGGAGAAGGAACAGCTCAACCTGCTCAAGGGCAATGTGGACCTCGTGGTGCTCGCCCGCTACATGCAGATCCTCTCCGGCGACTTCCTGGAGGAGGTCGGCGTCCCCGTCATCAACATCCACCACTCCTTCCTGCCCGCGTTCATGGGCGCGAGCCCTTACCAACGGGCGAAGGAGCGCGGTGTGAAGCTCGTCGGCGCGACGGCGCACTACGTGACCGAGGACCTCGACGAGGGACCGATCATCGAGCAGGACGTGATCCGCGTCTCGCACGACGAGTCGGTACGGGAACTGCAACGCAAGGGCGCCGATGTCGAGCGACTCGTGCTCTCCCGCGCCGTGGCGTGGCACTGCGAGGACCGGGTCATCCGTGACGGCAACACGACCGTGGTGTTCTAGGAGTCGGCAGTGAACGCACAAGTTCTCGACGGGCGCGCCGTGGCCGCCACCATCCTCGACCGGGTCCGCGGCGAGGTCGCCGACTTCGTCGAATCGTTCGACCGGGTGCCGATGCTGGCGACCGTGCTGGTGGGAGACGACCCGGCCTCGCACACCTACGTGCGGATGAAGGCCAATCGCTGCGCGAAGGTCGGTATGCGCTCGCGGCAGGTGCGGCTCGGCAGCGACATCACCACCGACACGCTGGTGGGGCACCTGCGGCAGTTGTCGGCCGATCCCGAGGTGGACGGCATCCTGTTGCAGCACCCGGTACCCGGCCACCTCGACGAGCGCGCCGCGTTCGAGGCCATCGACCCGGCGAAGGACGTGGACGGTGTCACCCGCACCTCCTTCGCCACCATGTCGTTCGGCGAAGGCGGTTTCAACTCGGCGACGCCCGGCGGGATCATGGCGCTGCTGGATGCCTACGACATTCCGCTCGCGGGCAAGCACGCCGTGGTGGTCGGCCGCAGTGCCATCCTCGGCAGGCCCGTCGGCATGCTGCTGCTAGGGCGCGACGCGACGGTCACCTACTGCCACTCCCGCACGACCGATCTCGCCGAGCACGTGGCGCGTGCCGACGTGCTGGTCGCCGCCGTCGGGCGGCCCGGACTCATCCGGGGAGGCTGGATCAAGCCAGGTGCCGTCGTCGTGGACGCCGGATACGCCGACAACACCGGCGATGTGGAGTACGAGGCGGCCGCGCTGCGCGCGTCCTACCTCACTCCCGTTCCCGGAGGGGTGGGGCCGATGACCATCGCCACCCTGCTCGCCCAGACCATCCGCGCGGCGCGTGAGCACGAAGCCGCGCGCCGCGCGGACCCCGAACTGACCACGACCGGTTCCGGAAGGGAGTGAGCATGACCAAGGCCCGTGACGACTATGTGCTGGACCTGCGGGCCAGCAGGCGAGGCTATGCGTTGAACCGGTTGTGCGGTTCGTTGAAGGACGAGGACAACCGCAGGCGGTTCGGTGAGGACGAGGCCGCCTACTGCGACGCGTACGGGTTGACGCCGGAGCAGAAGAAGGCCGTCCTCGAACGGGACTGGACCGCGATGCTGGAACTCGGCGGCTCGATCTTCTACACGTTCAAGCTGGCCATGTTGGACAACAAGTCGATGCAGTACCTCGGTGGGGTCTTCACTGGGATGTCGGCGGAGGAGTTCACCGCGGCCATGCGTTCGGGAGGGCGGAAATTTGGCTAGGGTCGTCTGGGGACTCGCCACCTCGCACGTGCCGTCGATCGGTGCGGCGATGGACAACCACAAGACCGAGGACCCCTACTGGAAGCCGCTGTTCGACGGGTACGAGCCCGCGCGCCGGTGGCTGGCAGAACACAAGCCGGACGTGGCGGTGATCGTCTACAACGACCACGCCAACTCCATCGACCTGGACATGGTGCCGACGTTCGCGATCGGTACCGCCGAGTCCTACGCCGTGGCCGACGAGGGCTGGGGCCGCAGGCCGGTGCCGCCGGTGAAGGGCGCGCCCGAGCTGAGCGAGCACCTGGTGACCGAGTTGATCGACTCCTCGTTCGACATCACGACCATCCACCGGCTCGACGTCGACCACGGGCTGACGGTGCCGCTTTCGGTGGCCTACCCGGACCCGGGCCAGGCGTGGCCGTGCGCGGTGGTGCCGGTGCTGGTCAACGTCATCCAGTACCCGCAGCCCACCGCGGCGCGCTGCTACGCGCTCGGCAAGGCGCTCGGCAGGGCCATCCGGTCGTTCCCGCAGGACCTCAAGGTCGCCGTGTTCGGCACCGGCGGCATGTCGCACCAGCTGGCGGGCGCGCGAGCCGGGTTGATCAACGAGCGCTTCGACCGGATGTTCCTGGAGGCCGTGGAGGGTGACCCGGAGGCGCTGGCCGCGTTGAGCCGCGAGGACTACGTCCGGGAGGCGGGCACCGAGGGCATCGAGCTGATCATGTGGCTGGTGATGCGCGGCGCGCTGAGTGACAAGATCCTGCGCGTGCACGACACCTACCATGTCCCCGCGTCGAACACCGCGGCCGCGCTGGCGCTGTTCGAGGATCTCGGCGACGGCGAGGGAGCACCCGCATGAGCACCTTCGTCCTGGTTCACGGAGCCTGGCACGGCGGTTGGGTGTGGCAGCGTGTCGCGCCTGCGCTGCGGGCGGCAGGGCACGAGGTCCACACGCCCACACTCACCGGCGTCAGCGACCGTGCGCACCTGCTCAACCCCTCGGTCGGGTTGGGCACGCACGTCCAGGACGTCGTGGCGTTGCTGCAGGCCTACGACCTCACCGAGGTCACGCTGGTCGGGCACAGCTACGCCGGGCAGGTCGTCACCGGCGTCGCCGACCAGGTCCCCACGCGGCTGGCCAAGCGGGTGTATCTCGACGCGTTCGTCGGGGACGACGCGGACGCGGCGATCGACCTGCTGCCGGAGACCATCGCAGGGCACTACCGGGAGTCGGTGGCCGGGCCGGGGTTCGGCTGGCTGATCCCGGTGCGTTCGCTGAGCGTGCTCGGGGTCAGCGAGGAGGCGGATCTGGAATGGCTCACGCCGCGACTGACGCCGCACCCGTGGCTGACCTACACCGAACCGCTGCGGCTGAGCGGAGCGGTCGGCGGCGTTCCCGCCGAGTTCATCGAGTGCGTCGACTGGATGCGGGCGTTCCGGCCGCACGCCGAGCGGGCGGCCTCGCGCGGCTGGCCGGTGCACCACATCGGCACCGGCCACGAGGCGATGGTCACCGCACCGAAGGAACTCGCGGACCTGCTGCTTTCGGTAGCGGGGTCGTAGCCGAGCGGCCGGGTCGGCGACACCGGCCCGGCCTCACCACTTGTAGTCGAGGAACTTCCCGTCGAAGGTGACGACCACCCGGTCGCCCTCGGGATCCGGCCTGCGGGCGAGGTCCACCCGGAAGTTGATGGCACTCATGATGCCGTCGCCGAACTCCTCGTGGATCAGTTCCTTCAACGCGGGCCCGTAGACCGCCAGCGCCTCGACGAAGCGGTAGATCGTGGGGTCGGAAAGCGCCTCCTTGCCGCCGCCGCGGTAGGGCTGCGACCGCAGGCTTTCCGCGACCGGCTCGTCCAGTTCCAGCAACTGGCAGACCTGCCGCGCCTGCTCCTCGGTCATCGGGTGCTGACCGAGCAGCGCCGCAGTGGTCCACACCACCGGCGCGCCCAGCTTGTCCGCGAGCTCCGACCAGGAAAGGCCGCGCCGGATTCGCGCGGCGACGATCAACTCGGCCGCGTCGGACTTGCTCATGATCGGGGTCATCGGCGTGCTCCTTCCGGGCGGGTGAATGCCCCCAGACTCGCCGCCGACCCGAGGGGAAGCCATCCGCGCGCCGGTGCCGTCACGAGAAGTTCACATCCGCACGGTGGGTTCTCGCGGCCGACGCTCGGCTGTTACGGCGACGCAACACGAGCCGAGCGGAACGCGGGCGCGCTGTGAGGCCGATGTGACCCGATGCTCGCAGCCCTGTCACAGGCCGGAAACGTCGGATACCGAGACTCTCGTTGCGAACCCGGTTGTGGCCTCGGGTTTTCGAGGCCGCCGTCCCCGGCCCCTGCTGCGAAAGAGCTACTTCATGTCATATCTGAATCCCTCGGAATTCGCCACGAAGATGATCGACGCAGGCGAGTCGAAGGTCTTCATGTCCACCCGTGACACCGTCATCCGCGCGTACATGGCGGGTGCGATCCTGGCGCTGGCGGCGGCGTTCGCGGTCACCATCACCGTGCAGACCGGCCAGCCGCTCGTCGGCGCGCTGCTCTTCCCTGTCGGGTTCTGCATGCTCTACCTGCTGGGCTTCGACCTTCTCACCGGTGTGTTCACGCTGGTGCCGCTCGCGCTGATCGACAGGCGACCCGGTGTGCGGGTTCGCTCGGTGCTGCGCAACTGGGGTCTGGTGTTCGTCGGCAACTTCGCGGGCGCGCTCACCGTGGCGCTGATGATGGCGGTCATCGTGACGTTCGGGTTCTCCATGGACCCCAACGAGGTCGGGCAGAAGCTCGGCGAGATCGGCGCGTCGCGGACCGTGGGGTACGCCGACCACGGCGGCGCCGGGATGCTGACGCTGTTCATCCGGGGCGTGCTGTGCAACTGGATGGTGTCCACCGGGGTGGTCGCCGCGATGATGTCGACCTCGGTGTCGGGCAAGGTGATCGCGATGTGGATGCCCATCCTGGTGTTCTTCTACATGGGCTTCGAGCACTCGGTGGTCAACATGTTCCTGTTCCCCTCCGGTCTCATGCTCGGTGGCGACTTCTCCATCGCCGACTACTTCGTGTGGAACGAGATCCCCACCGTCGTCGGCAACCTCGTCGGCGGCCTGACCTTCGTCGGGCTCACGCTGTACGCCACGCACGCCCGCACCGGCGCGCCGCGCAGCCGCCCGTTGCCGCCGGAGCCAGCGGCGGAGCTGCCCGCCAAGGTCAACGTCTGACCAGCCAAAACGATCGACCACGGCACTTCCCCGGCTCGCGGTGATGCGCGAGACTGGGGCAGTGACCGGTGGAAGGCGCAGCGGTTCGCGCCCTGCGGTTCAGCTCACCGAGACGGCCCCGCGCGACCCACTCGCGCTGGGCCGCACCGCCTACCTGCGCGGGGCATGGGGAGAGGCTCGCAGGCAGCTTTCCGCGGCGGGCGCGCTTCACCCGCTGACCGCCGCCGACCTGGACCGGCTCGGCGTCGCCGCCTTCCTCACCGGTGAGGAGGCCACCGCCGCCCAGTCGTGGGCATCGGCGAGTCAGACCTGGGCGGGGCAAGGCGCGCCGGGCCACGCCGCAAGGTCGGCGTTCTGGTTGGGGGTCACGCTCCTGCAACGCGGCGAGCACGCCAGGGGCGGCGGCTGGCTCGCGCGGGCGCGGCGGCTCGCCGGTGCTGCCGGTGACTGCGTGGAGTGTGGCTACCTGCGCATCCCGGCCGGGCTGGAAGCGCTGGAGCGGGGCGACGGGGACAGCGCGGAGGCCGTGTTCGCCGACGTGGTTCGTACGGCCGAGCGGTTCGGCGACCCTGACCTGCGTGCGCTGGGAAACCTCGGCAGGGGACAGGCACTCATCCTCGCCGGTCAGCCGGGCACCGGCACCGATCTGCTGGACGAGGCGATGGTCGCGGTCACCGCGGCAGAGGTTTCGGCCATCCCCTCGGGCATCATCTACTGCGCTGTGATCCTGACCTGCCGCAAGCTGTTCGACCTGGAACGGGCAGGGGAGTGGACTGCCGCGCTGAGCCGCTGGTGTGCCGAGCAGCCCGACCTGAAGGCCTACCGAGGGCAGTGTCTTGTGCACCGCTCGGAAATCATGCAGTCGCGCGGTGAGTGGTCGCAGGCCATGACGGAGGTCCGGCGCGCCTGCGAGCGGCTGGCCGACCCGCCGGGGGATCCGGCGCTCGGGATGGCCTACTACCAGCTGGGCGAACTGCAGCGGTTACGTGGCGACTTCGGCGAGGCCGAGCGCAGCTACCGCAGGGCCAGCGCGGAAGGTCACTCGGTGCAGCCGGGATTGGCGTTGTTGCGGCTGGCGCAGGGCCGTACGCAGCACGCGCTCGCCGCGATCCGTACCGCGGTCGAGGAGGCGCGCGGCACCGCGGACCGCGCGAGGGTGCTGCTCGCCGACGTCGAGATCGCGCTCGCGGCGGGGGAGGTTTCCTCGGCCAGGTCCGCCGCGGCCGAACTCGCCGACATCGCCGAGGCCTTCGACATGCCGTACCTGCGCGCGGTGGTGGGTTACGCGCGTGGCTCGGTGTCGCTTTGTGAGGGCGACCCGGCCGCGGCCTGCGCCGAACTCCGGCGAACCTGGCCCGCGTGGCAGCGGCTCGATCTGCCCTACGAGGCCGCCTGCGTCCGGCTGCGGATGGCGCAGGCGTACCGGCAACTGGCCGACCACGACAGCGCGGAGCTGGAGCTGGACGCGGCCCGCCGGGTCTTCGAGCGGGTGGGTGCCGCACCCGCGCTGCAGCGGGTACGCGAGCTCGCCCGACGAGCGCCCGAGCGAGCACCGGGCTCGCTGACCAGGCGTGAGCTTGAGGTGCTGCGGTTGGTCGCCACGGGCGCGACCAACGCCGAGATCGCGCGCTCGCTGGTGCTCAGCGAGAAGACCGTGGCCAGGCACCTGGCCAACACCTTCGGCAAGCTCGAGGTGTCCTCCCGCGCGGCGGCCACCGCCTACGCCTACCGCCACGGCCTCGCATAGACGCGCCTACGCCTACACAGAACTACCCATCCCGCTTCGGCGCGGATTTGGTTGGTCCGACCGATGTGTTGCCCGCCCCCGGCGAGCGACGCTGGCCTTCTCGACAGCGAAGACGCGAAGGAGGCGGGCGATGAACCAGCATCCCGGTGTCGAAGCCACCGGAGTCCGTCGCGCCGAACCGTCGCGGGCGTACCGGCGCGCGTACGACGGCTCGCGCCTGCGACGCCGCTCGGTCGAGCTGGCCGGCGGGTCGCGGGTCAACCTGCTCGAAAGCGGTTTCGGGCCACCCGTGGTGTGCCTGCACGGCACGGGCAGCTCGGCACCGTTCCTTTCGCCGCTGCTGCGGCTACTGGACGGGTTCCGCGTCATCGCGCCCGACCGGCCGGGACAGGGGCTGAGCGATCCTGTCGACCTGCCGCGGCACGGTTACCGCGCGGCGGCCGTTGGCTGGCTCGACCGGTTGTTCGACACGCTGGACGTGGTGCCCGCCGCGCTCGTGGGCCATTCGATGGGAGGCGTGTGGGCGCTGTGGTACGCGCTCGACCGTCCCGACCGGTTGCGGCGGCTGGTGCTGATCGCAGCGCCCGCCCTGCCCGGCACCTGTGCCCCGCTGCCGTACCGGCTGCTGGCAACCCCCGGCCTCGGTGACCTGCTGGCAAGGATTCCTCCCACCGAGGCTTCGGTGCGGCGGTTCGCCCGGTTCATGGGGGAGCGGGCCGCGATCGATGAGCACCCGGAGTTGATCGACCTGCTCGTGGCCCACGGACGTGACCCGGTGGCCGCGATGGTGGACCGGCGGGAGGTCCGCGTCATCGTCTCGCCGCTGGCACTGCTTTCGGCCTCGGGATTTCGGGCGCGCACGCGGTTGCGCCGGTCCGAACTGGGGCGGCTGTCGGTGCCCACGCTGCTGGTGTGGGGAAGGCACGACCCCGTCGGCCGGGTCGCGACGGTCAGCGCGGTGGCCGAGCTGATTGCCCGAGGGCGGCTGGCGGCCGTGCCTGGCGGACACGCGCCCTGGCTCGGCCACCCCGAGCCGACCGCGTCGGCCATCTCCCGATTCGTACAGGAAGGAGAACAACGATGACTACACACAACACTCAGACCACTCAGACCACGAAGCACAACAGCGCGACACAGCGGGACGCGTGGGACTCGATCGCCTCCGGCTACGACCGCTACGTCACTCCCGAGAACGTCCGGCACGGCGAGGAGATCATCCGCACGCTCGACCTCGGCCCGGGAACCCGGTTGCTGGACGTCGCCTCCGGCAGCGGCGCGCTCAGCCTGCCCGCTGCCCGTCGTGGTGCCCGCGTGCTCGCCGTCGACATCTCCGGGGAGATGCTCGAAAGGCTCACCGCTCGTGCCCGAGCGGAGGGTCTGGCGGGTATCGACACCGCCGTCATGGACGGGCAGTCGCTGGACCTGCCCGACGACAGCTTCGACGCGGCCGTCTCGCAGCACGGGGTGTCGCTGTTCGACGATGTCGATGCCGGGCTCGCGGAACTGGTGCGCGTGACGCGGCCGGGCGGCACGGTCGTGATCTCCGCGTTCGGCGACCTGCGGGAGGCGGAGTTCCTCGGCTTCTTCGTCAGCGCGGTCCGTGCGGTGGTGCCCGACTTCGCCGGGCTGCCGACGGACCCGCCACCACCGCCGTTCCAGTTGGCGCAACCCGATGTGCTGCGTCGCAGGCTGGTCGATGCCGGGCTGCGCGACGTGTCCGTGCGCACCATTACCTGGCGGCTGACCGTCGACTCCGCCACTCGGCTGTGGAAGCTGGTGACCTCCAGCAATCCGATCGGCGCCCGGCTGGTCGCCGGCCTGACCGAACAGCAACGGGCCGACGCGCTTGGGGTGTTGGACGGTGTGCTGCGCGAACGCTCGGGCGCAGCGCCGGAGGCGGTGCTGCACACCTCGATCAACGTCGGTACCGGCACGAAGTGACAGGACTGGTGACACGCCTGGTGACGGGACCGCGAACGGACTCCGCAGGCTGCCGCTGCCGGACTTGCCCGGATTGCCTCGATCGGCCTAGACCACCGCTCGAGTCGCCGGGCAAGTCAGTCAAGATCGCTATTGACACCGCTGGGTGACGACCGTCACTCTATCGGGGCGCTTGCGCTCCCGGCTCAAAGTGAATCTCGACGGCGAGATGAGGCAGCCGTATGGCGGAGAAGACTGGTCCCGGGCGAGACCAAACCACACTTCCGAGCAAGTACCTGCCAGCAGTGGAGTTCCGGGATCTTCCGGAACCGGTCCCGTTGCGCCGAATCACCGGGGCGAGCGTCATCATCCTCGCGACCGCGATCGGTTCGGGCGAGGCGGTGCTGTGGCCCTACATCACCTCCCAGATCGGGTTCATCTTCATCTGGGCGGCCGTCGTGGGGTTCGGTATCCAGTTCTTCCTGAACATGGAGATCGAGCGCTACACGCTTGCCACAGGTGAATCGGCGATCACCGGGTTCGCCCGGTTGTGGAAGCCGTGGTGGTGGCTGTTCATCGTCTTCGCGCTGTTGCAGAACTTCTGGCCGGGGTGGGCCACGGGTGCCTCCACGACGGCGTCGTTCGCGCTCGGTCTCGGCGAGGACGCTCCGATCGTCCCGATGACCATCGCCGCGCTGATCGCTATCGGCATCACGCTGACTCTGTCACCGGTGGTCTACCAGTGGGTCGAGAAGATCCAGGGCGTGCTGGTGGGGCTGATCATGCTGTTCGTGGTGGTCGCTATCCCGGTGGCCACGACCGGCGAGGCATGGAGCGCCCTGGTCACCGAGGGCATCGGGGACATGGGTTTCCCGCTCGGCCACGAGGGCCTGAGCATCGCCCTGCTGCTCGGCGCGCTGGCGTTCGCGGGCGCCGGCGGCGCGAACAACCTCGTGCAGAGCAACTACATCCGGGACAAGGGCATGGGAATGGGCCTGCGGATGCCCAGGATCGTCTCGCCCATCACCGGACACGAGGAGGCGCGGCCCTCGATCGGTTACATGTTCCCGACCGACGAGGAGAACATGCGCCGCTGGCGCGGCTGGTGGAAGGTCGCGAACATCGAGCAGTTCATCACCTTCTTCGTGATCGGTGTGCTGTCACTGGTGATCCTGTCGGTGCTGGCCTACTCGACGCTGCCGGTGGGCGAAGTGGGGGCCCAGGATCTGGACTTCCTGCGAGTTGAGGGCCAGGCGCTGCAGGACAGCGTGGCACCGTGGTTCGGCACCGCTTTCTGGGCGGCCGCCACCGTGGCGCTGTTCTCGACCAACCTCGGCATCATCGACTACACCTGCAGGCTTGTTGCCGACCAACTCAAGGTGAACGCGCTCAAGGACAGCCAGTTCTGGTCGGAGAGCAAGATCTACGCCGCGTTCGTGTGGCTGATGATCCTGGTCGGTTCGGTGATCCTGATGTCCGGTGTGGACCAGCCGTTCCTGCTCGTGGTCATCTCTTCCTCCATCGCGGGCGTGCAGATGTTCATCTACTCCGGACTGCTCATGTTGCTGAACCGGAAGGCGTTGCCGAAGCCGCTGCGCATCAGCGGGGTGCGGCTGGCCGTGCTCGCGATCTCGTTCCTGTTCTTCGGCTTCCTCTCGGTGCTACTCGTGCTCGACAACCTCGGAGTCTGATGCTGAAACGGCTGTGGCTGCGCGTCCTGGTCGCGCTGGTGATCTGGATCGTGTTGGTCATGCTCATGTGGGCGGTGGGAATACTCAACTGAGCTCGCGCGGAGGCTCCGGGGTTCGCGACGCGGGATGCGGCATAGTGGTACCGGCGTCGCCGTGGGAACGAGGTGGGTGAACGGTGCCGGATGTCGTGATCGTGGGTGCGGGCATCGCGGGGTTGACCGCGGCCCGTGAGTTGGTGGCGGCGGGCAAGGAAGTCGTGGTCGCCGAGGCGCGTGACCGGGTCGGTGGCCGCGTGCTCAACGCGGGACTGCCCGGCACCGAGCAGTTCGTCGAGGTCGGTGGCCAGTGGATCGGTCCTGGCCAGGACCGGCTACGGCGCCTGCTGGACGAGTTGGCGCTGGACACCTACCCGACCTACGACACCGGGCTGAAGGTGGCCGAACTCGGTGGTCGCACGCTGCGGTATTCGGGCCGGGTTCCGAGGCTGAACCCGCTGGTGCTGGCCGACATCGGGCAGGCGCAGGCGCGGCTGGACCGGGCGGCGCGCCGGGTGCCGCTGGAGTCACCCTGGCTGGCGCCGGGCGCCGCTCGTATCGACGGGCAGACGCTTGCCACCTGGTTGCGCCGCAACGTGCGCACCGCCACCGCAAGGGCGTTCTTCCGGCTGGTCACCGAGGCGGTGTGGTGTGCCGATCCGGAGGAGATCTCGGCGCTGTGGGCACAGTTCTACCTGCACTCAGGTGGCGGAATCGATTCGCTCATCAACACGACCGGCGGTGCGCAGCAGGATCGGGTCACCGGTGGCATGCAGGGTGTCGCCACGGCGATGGCGGCCGAACTCGGTGAGCGCGTCGTGCTGTCGGCACCGGTGAGCGAGATCCGCTGGACCGAGGACGGCGCCCGGGTCCGTGCGGGCAGGCGGCAGTGGCGGGCCAAACAGGTGGTGGTGGCGGTGCCGCCGCCGCTGGCGGCCCGGCTGCGGTTCGAGCCGGGACTACCCGCCGAGCGCGCACAGTTGCTGCAGCGCATGCCGATGGGGTGGACCATCAAGGTCAACGCCGCCTACGACGAGCCGTTCTGGCGGCAGCGGGGCCTTTCCGGGCAGGCCAACAGTGACCGGCGCATGCTGGGCACCGTGTTCGACGGCGGCCCACCCGACGGTGGCCCGGCCGTACTGGTCGGCTTCCTCGAGGCACGCCACGCCCAGGTCGCTGCCCGCATGGACGCCGAGGCCAGACGGGAGGCGGTGCTTGCGGATCTGGCCGCCTACTTCGGGCCGGAGGCAGGCAGACCCGCACACTACGTGGAGCGGGACTGGGCCGCCGAGGAGTACACGCGCGGCTGCTACGGCGCGTTCGCCACGCCGATGACGCTCACGCGGTTCGGTCAGTGGCTGCGAGGGCCCGTGGGCCCGCTGCACTGGGCGGGTACCGAGACCGCGACCAGGTGGGCAGGCTACGTGGACGGCGCAGTGGAGTCCGGCCGCAGGGTGGCCGCGGAGATCCTGGGCCGGGTCCAGGACTGACGGCGGGCGGTCGCTCGTCCTCTGCGGTCGTGAGGCGGGCGGTCCCTCGCGCGGGCTCCGGTCAGGCCGGTCGGTGACTTCCTCCCGTGACGTCGCCCTTGCCGATTTAGTTCAGTGGACTAAAATGTATAGCCTGTTCAACTATAGGGTTGGAGGCTCGATGGGCGATCAGGAGCAAGTCAGCACCGACCAGCGCGACGAGCGCGGCGTGCGCCAAGCCCTCTCCCGCATCGCCGATGCCTGGGCGGCGGGTGACGCGGACGGCTACGCGAGGCAGTTCAGCCAGGACGCCGACTACACCGCTTTCGACGGCACCCGCATGGCGGGCAGGCAGGCGATAGCCGACGGTCACCGCGCGCTGTTTCGCGGGATCATGAAGGGTTCGCGGATGACCATGGAGCAGCCGAGTATCCGGTTCGTCACCGACGACGTGGCCGTGGTGTGCGCACTCGGTGGCATCGTCATGCGGTGGCAGGGTGATCGCACGCGGCCGTCGGCCAAACGCCGTTCCTCGGTCACCTTCGTGTTCCTGCGCGAGGGCGACGACTGGTTGGCCACGGCGTTCCAGAACACCCGCTACCGGCCGTTCGCCAACACCCTGCCGGGAAAGCTGGCCACACTGTCCAGTCGCGACGGCTGAGGCCGGTTGCCGAACCTCGCACTCGCCGGTCAAACCCCGTAACCGCCGTCGACGTCCAGCTTCTGCCCTGTGACGAACCCGGCGCGGTCGGAGGCGAGGAAGCAGACGGCCTCGGCGATGTCGGTGGCGTTGCCGAACCTGCGCAACGGGATGTTGTCCCTCGCGGCCGCGAGCGCGCGCTCGTCGAGGTCGCCGGAGTCGATCAGTCGCCGCGCCATGCCGTCGGTGAGCATGCCGGGCCCGACGCAGTTCGCGCGCACACCGAACCGACCCTCCTCCGCCGCCACGGCTTTGACCAGTGCCTCCACGGCGGCCTTCGGCGCGGAGGAAAGGCCGTCGCGCACGGGAAACCGGGTGGTGGCCGCCGTGGTCACCGCCACGATGCTGCCCCTGCCGGTGCGCAGGTGCGGCAGTGCGGGCGAGAGCACGTTGAACAGTGCGGTGGCGTCGTCGAGTAGTTGGCAGCGAAACCGCTGCGGTGTCACCTTGCTCAGGTGTGTCATCGGCACGTGCGGCCCGGCCGCGTACACCAGGGTGTGGATTCCTGCGAAGTCCTCGGCCACGTGGGCGACGACCTCGGCGCAGCGCTGCGCGTTCGTCAGTTCCAGCTGGTAGGCCCTGGCGGCGAAACGGGGTTCGGCGAGCAGTGGCTCGACACCGGCGCGGTCGCGGCGGTAGGTGAGCGCCACGGCACTGCCGCGTTCGGCCAGTGTCCGCGCGATCACCGAACCCAGCCCGCCGCCCGCCCCCAGCACCAGCGCCGCACCCTGACGGGATGCGAAGTCGAGTTCACTCACCGCGACTCCAATCTTGACTTGTCGGGCACATGTTGGAAACCTAGCACTTGCTTGGTTATCGGAGCGGTGCCGTCCGGCCGCCCGATCCGCAGGTGTCCGGCCGCACGAACCCGGCCGGCGTTGAGCGCAGGAGTACGCCATGGGAACCCCGGTCATTGTCGACGCCGCTCGCACGCCGTTCGGAAAGCGAGGCGGTTGGCTTTGCGGCCTGCACCCCGCCGAACTGCTCGGCATGGCGCAGCGCGGCCTGCTCGAGCGACTGGACGTCGATCCCGCCGCCGTGGAACAGCTCATCGGCGGCTGCGTCACGCAGGCGGGGGAGCAGGCGAACAACGTCACACGCACCGCGTGGCTGCACGCCGGACTCCCGGAGGAGACCGGTGCCGTCACCATCGATTCGCAGTGTGGCTCAGCCCAGCACGCCGTGCACCTGGTCGCAGGCCTGATCGCGACCGACGCGATCGACGTCGGGATGGCCTGCGGCGTTGAGATGATGTCCAGGGTCCCGCTCGGCGCCAACGTGGGCGGCGAGGCGGGAATGCCGAAGCCGGACTCCTGGGACATCGACATGCCCAACCAGTTCGGGGCCGCCGACCGGATCGCCGCGCGGCGCGGATTCAGTCGCGAGGACCTCGACGCCTTCGGGGCGCGCTCACAGCGGCTGGCCAGGCAGGCCTGGGACGAGGGCAGGTTCGACCGGCAGATCATTGCGGTCACGGCCCCCTCACCCGACGGCGGTGACCCCGTCCGAGTCACCCGTGACCAGGGGTTGCGCGACACCAGCATGGAAGCGCTCGCCGGGCTCAAGCCGGTACTGCCCGACGGCCTGCACACCGCGGGGACGTCCTCGCAGGTCTCCGACGGAGCGAGCGTGGCGATGGTGACCGACGCCGAGAAGGCCAAGGAACTCGGCCTTCGCCCGCGCGGGCGCATCCTGGCGCAGTGCCTCGTCGGCGCGGAGCCCTACTACCACCTCGACGGGCCGGTCCGTGCCGCGCAACGCGTGCTGGACCGCACCGGGATGAAGATCGGCGACATCGATCTGGTCGAGGTCAACGAGGCGTTCGCCTCGGTGCCGATGTCGATGCGCCAGGTGCACGACCTCGACCCGGATCTGCTCAACGTGAACGGCGGAGCGATCGCCGTCGGCCACCCCGTCGGTGCCACCGGCATCCGGTTGATCGCCACCGCCCTGGACGAGTTGGAGCGCAGGGACAAGCAGACGGCCCTGGTCGCCATCTGCGCGGGCGGTGCGCTGGCCACCGGCGCCATCATCGAGCGGATGTGAGCGCGCGCGTGCCGAACCGCCACGCGGGCTGCTCGATGTGAGGCGGGCATGAGTGTGGAACTGACCGGACTCGAAGGAAAGGTCGCCGTGGTCACCGGGGCGGGCAGGATGCGCTCCATCGGCAGGGCGATCGCGGTGGAACTGGCCCGTGCGGGCTGCGATGTCGTCCTCACCGGCACCGGTCGGTCGCCCGAACGCTATCCCGACGACGAGCGGGCGGCGGGCTGGCGCGACATCGACTCCGTCGCCGATGAGGTGCGCGCGCTCGGGAGGCGGGCCACCCCGGTGGTGCTCGACGTCGCCGATCCCGACGCGGTGGACTCGCTCGCGGAGTCGGTGCACGCCGAGTACGGCCGGGTGGACGTCGTGGTCAACAACGCCGCGGCGGCACGGGGGCCGGACCGGGTACCTGTCGTGGACCTCCCGGTGCAGGTGTGGGACCAGGTGATCGCCGTCAACCTGCGCGGCACGTTCCTTCTCAGCCGCCGCTTCGCCCGGATGCTCGTGGCACAGGGCGAAGGCGGCAGCATCATCAACATCTCCTCGATCGGCGGTAAGTCGATGGGCGCCAACACGGCGGCCTACGCGGCGTCCAAGGCCGCGGTGCAGGCGCTGACCTCGTCGATGGCGAAGGAACTGGGCGCGGCGGACATCCGCGTCAACGCCATCTGCCCCGGTGTCACGCGCACGGGCAGGTTGGACGACGTCACGCCGCAGGCGTGGCAGGAGTACGTGGCACGCAACATCCCGCTTGGCCGCGCGGGCACCCCGACCGACGTGGCCATGACCGCGGTTTTCCTGGCCAGCGACCAGGGGGCATGGGTGAGTGGGCAGGCGTGGAACGTCGACGGTGGACAGTTGACGGTGCGGTGAGGAGTCCATGAACGGCAACGCTGCTGACCCGGCGAAGGCTCGCGAGGCCGCGGTCACGATGCTGACCGCCCCTGGCGGTCGTTTCGAGGTCGTCGAGGAGGACGTGCTCGGCAGGCGGATGCGGGTCTTTCGCAATCGGCTGCGATCGCTGCGCGAGCTGTTGCTGACCGCGAGGCGGCACGGCGACACGGAATACCTGGTCTGCGAGGAAAACCGGTGGACCTTCGCCGAGCACCACGCCCGCGTGGCCTCGCTGGCACAGGCGCTGCGCGAGCGTTACCACATCGGCAAGGGAGACCGGGTCGCCATCCTGTCCGCGAACAACGCGGAATGGATCATGACGTTCTGGGCGGCCACCAGCCTCGGCGCGATCACCGTCGGCATGAACTCGTTGTGGTCGGCGCGCGAGGTCGAATACGGGCTCGCCGACAGCGCGCCGTCGCTGATCGTCACCGACGGCAGGCGGCGGGAACTGCTCGGCGACACCGGCACCACGGTGCTGTCGATGGAGACCGACATCCCGGCGCTGGCGTCACAGACTCCCGGAGCCGAACTGCCCGACAGCGACATCGCCGAGGACGACCCCGCGGTGATCCTGTACACCTCGGGCACGACCGGCCGCCCGAAGGGCGCGGTGCACTCCCATCGCAACGTGCTTGCCGCCTGCGACTACCACCTGTTCAACGACGCGCTCGCCGAGGCGCTCGGCAGGCCACCGACACGGCGACGCTACCTGCTCGCCACACCGCTGTTCCACATCGCGGCGCTGCACAATCTCGCGGTTCCCCGGCTGGCCACCGCGGAAACCGCGGTGATCTACACCGGACGGTTCGAGGCGGAGCGGGTGCTGCGGCTGATCGAGCGGGAGCGCGTCACCAACTGGGGTGCGGTGCCCACCATGGCGAACCGGCTGCTCGAGCACGGCGATCTGTCCGGCTACGATCTGTCCAGCCTCACCGCGCTGTCGCTGAACTCCGCGCCGTCCTCGCCCGCGCTGATGGACAGGGTGCGCGAGCTGTTGCCACACGCCGCGCCGTCGCTGGGCACCACCTACGGACTCACCGAGACGTCCACGGCGGCGACGCTGGCCACCTCCGCCGACCTGGCGCGCTGTCCGGACTCGGTGGGTACGCCGGTGGTCAATGTGGACGTCGAGATCCGCGACGCCGAGGGCAACCGGGTACCAGACGGCGTGGAGGGCGAGATCTGCGTTCGGGGTGCGCAGGTGATGCTCGGCTACTGGAACAACCAGGAGGCCACCGCTGCCGCGATCGATCCGGACGGCTGGCTGCGCACCGGCGATCTCGGCATGCTGGCCGACGGCCACCTTCGCATCAGCAGCAGGCGCGCGGACCTCATCCTGCGTGGCGGTGAGAACGTCTACCCGGTGGAGATCGAGAACGTGCTCGCCGAACACCCCCGCGTCGCCGAGAGCGTGGTGCTCGGTCTGCCGCACAACGACCTCGGCGAGGAGGTCGCTGCTGTGGTGGTACCTGCCGGACCCGACGCGGTGCGGCAGGACGAGTTGTCGGCTTTCGTGGCGCAGCGGCTGGCACGGTACAAGGTGCCGACGCGATGGCTGCTGACCACCCGGCCGCTGCCTCGCAACGCCACCGGCAAGGTGGAGCGCCACCGCGTGCGCGACAGCGTTGAACGCCGGGCCGCGGATGCCGGGTAACCGCGACGAGTGGGCACCGCTGCTGCAGTCCCTGCGGCAGCGGCGTCGGGATGCCCGTGCGATGGGCGGTGAGGACAAACTCGGTCGCTACCGAACCCGTGGCAGGCTCGACGCCAGGGCCCGCATCGACGCGCTGCTCGACCCGGCGACGTTCGCGGAACTGGGCACGCTCGCGGGCGACTCGGGCGTTCCCGCCGACGCCTTCGTCGCAGGCTCCGGCCTTGTCGGCGGCCGGCCTGTGCTGGTGGGTGCCGAGGACTTCACGGTCGCGGGCGGCTCCATCGGTGTCGCCGCGGCGTCGAAGCGGACCAGGCTCGCGTTGCTGGCCAAGCAGGAACGGGTTCCGCTGGTGCTCATGCTGGAGGGCGCCGGACACCGTCCGACCAACTCGCTGACCGCGCACCGGCCCGCGCCCAACGACCTGCAGGCGCTGGCGGAGTTGGCCGGTCTGGTGCCCACGGTCGCCATCGTCACAGGGCCCTCCGCGGGGCACAGCGCGCTGGCCGCACCGCTTTCGGATTTCGTCGTCATGGCGGGGCAGCAGGCCGCGCTGTTCACCGCGGGACCACCGCTGGTGGCCGCTTCACTCGGCGAGCAGATCGGCAAGGCCGACCTCGGCGGACCGCGCGTACACGCGGTGGCCAGCGGAGTCGCGCACAACGTCACCGAGGACCACCCCACCGCAGTGACGCTGGCGCGCCGGTACCTGTCCTACTTCCCCGGCAGCGCGTGGCAGCGCCCGCCGAGGGCGAGCGGCACCGATGCCGTCGACACCGGACCTCGCGGGCTGGAGGACCTGCTCGACCTCATTCCGCCGAACTCGCGAAGACCCTACGACATGGCGCGGGTGCTGGACCGGCTGGTCGATGCGGGCTCGTTGCTGGAACTGCAACCCCAGCACGGTCGCTCGCTGATCACCGCGCTTGCCCGGCTCGGCGGGCAGCCGGTGGCCGTGGTGGCCAACCAGCCGCTGGTACTGGCAGGAGCGATCGATGTCGCCGCAGCGGAGAAGGCAGCGCGATTCATCGAGGTCACCGGTGCGTTTCACCTCCCGCTGGTGCTGCTGGCCGACAATCCGGGGGTGCTGTCCGGCAGCGCGTCGGAGCGGGCGGGCATCCTGCGGGCAGGGGCACGGATGTTCGCGGCACAGCATCGAAGCCAGGTGCCCAAGCTGCACGTCACCATCCGCAAGGCGTTCGGCTTCGGCTCCTCGGTGATGGGCATGAACGCCTTCGACGGGCAGACGGTGTCGCTGGCCTTCCCCGGCGTGACGCTCGGCGGCATTCCGGCCGCGGTGGGTGGCAGCACGGCGAAGGCCGACGAGGAGACCCGCAAGGCACTGCTGGACAACGAGTCGCAGGGTCCGTGGAAACTGGCGGGTTCGGTCAGCTACGACGAGGTGATCGACCCGCGCGAGTTGCGCAACGCCCTGCTTGCCGCGCTGACGGTCTCGAGCACGCGGCTGTCCGCACCCGCCGAGCCGGTGAACCACACCGGCTACCTGCGCTGAGCCGACCAACCACCGGCGGAGATCGGCCGGTGAGACGAGCACGCTTGACACCAAGCAAGCGTTAGGTTGTACTTGGCGAACTATTACTAATAGGCAGACATCTAACTGAACCTCACATCGGCGTGGACGGGACAGGATGGATTTCGAGCTGGATGCGCAGCAGCGAGCGTGGCTGGCGCAGGTGCGGGCGTTCCTGCGGCACAATGTCACCGCGGCGCTGCGCGCGGAGTTGGCCGAGCACGGCCAGGACCTACCGGGCGGCGAGGTCGCCGCGTTTCGCGCCAAGGTGGGCGCCAAGGGCTGGTTCGGGCTCAACTGGCCGGTCCGCTACGGCGGCCTCGGCCTCGGCCCGGTCCACCAGCACTTGCTGATGAGCGAGTTCGAGTACTGGGGAGCACCGGGACCCGACCTCACCGTCACCTCGGTCGCACCGATGATCATGCGGCACGGCACGGAGCTGAACAAGCGCGAGTTCCTGCCCGCCATCGCCAGGGGCGAACTGATCTGCGCCGTCGGCTACTCCGAGCCCGACGCGGGCACGGACCTGGCGAGCCTTCGCACCACCGCCGTGCGCGACGGAGACGAATGGGTCATCAACGGCTCCAAGATCTGGAACAGCCTCGCCCAGCGCGCCACCCACGAGTGGCTGTGCGTACGGACCAACCCCAGCGCCCCGAAGCACAAGGGGATCTCGGTGATCATGGTCCCGATGCAGGCCACCGGCGTACGGGTCCGGCCGATCCACACCTGGAGCGACTACCGCACCAACGAAACCTTCTTCGACAACGTCCGCGTGCCCGCGACCAACCTGATCGGCGAGGTGGACAGGGGCTGGCAGTACATCACCGGCGCGCTCGACCTGGAACGGGCAGCGCTGACCAACGCGGGCGACCTCCGTCGCGCTGTCGACGACCTGCTGGAGCTGGCGATGCGACCGAGGTACGACGGTGCGAGGCCTGCCGACGATCCCGACGTCTGCCGCAAGATCGCGCAACTGGACGCCGACGTGGAGGCGGCCACCCTGATGGGCTGGCGGGCGAGCTCGCTGCTTGCCGAGGGTGTGATCCCGACGGTCGAGGTGAGCACGGAGAAGATCTTCACAAGCGAGCTGCGACAGCGCATCGCCGACGTGGCCACCCAGATGTTGGGAATGGACGGTGTGCTGGCCTACCGCAGCGAGCACGCGCCGCTGGAAGGCCGGTTCGAACGGCTCTACCGGTCGGCACCGCTGCTGCGGTTCGGCGGCGGCACCAACGAGGTACTGCGCGACGTCGTCGCGCAGCGCGGCCACGGTCTACCCCGGTACGGCAGGTGAGTGACGATGCGACTCGTCGCCACCGACGAACACCGTGACCTGCGGGCGATGCTGCGTCAGCTGCTGGACGAGCACTGCCCGCCGAGCCTGGCGAGGCAGCTGAAGCAACCCGGCCGCGAGGACGTGCCGCCCGCACTGTGGTCGGCACTGGCCGACACCGGCATTCTCGGAATCGCCGTCGACGCCGACTACGGCGGCGGCGGTGGCGGCCTGTACGAACTCGGGCTGGTCTTCTCCGAGGCGGGCAGGGCACTGTGCCCCACACCGGTGTACGACACACTGCTGTTCGCCGTCGCCCTCGGCCGGCTCGCGGACACCGAGCAGCGGCGGCGTTACCTGAGCGCACTCACCCAGGGCTCGCTCAAGGCCACCGTCGCCGCGTGGAACCCCTCCGACGCCTCGGACCTGATGCCGACGCTGACCGCGCGGCCGGTGGCCGGGGGTTGGTCGGTGAGCGGAACCCTGCCGTACGTGTCGAACGCGGACTGTTCCGACGTGGTACTGACGACCGCACGCGCTGTCGCGGACGGCGAGCCGAGCAGGCTGATCGGCCTGCTACTCGACCCACACCACGCCGGCCTGCAGGCGCGGCCACTCACGACGATGGCGCGCGACCGGCAGGCTCGGGTGCTGCTCGAGGAGAGCTACGTACCCGACGACGAGGCGCTCACCGGTGTGGCCGGTCGCGGACTCACGCGCGCGGATCTGTCGTGGGTGGCCAACGTGGCCGTCGCGCTGCAATGCATGGAGATGACCGGCGGCGCGCGGGCGGTGCTGGAGCGCACAGTGGACTACATCGCGGCAAGGGAGCAGTTCGGCAGACCGATCGGCGCGTTCCAGGCAGCGCAGCACCTGGTGGCCGACATGCATATCGCGGTGGAGGCCGCGACGCTGACCGCGCAACGGGCCGTGTGGTGGCTCGGTAAGGGCGAGCCGGTGGCCCGCTACGTGGCCATCGCGGCGATGCACGCGAGCGAGGCGTACAAGCAGGCGACGTTGACCGCGCACCAGTTGCACGGCGGCATGGGCTACGTCCGCGAAACCGACCTGCACCTGTGGTCGGAGCGAGCCAAGGTCAGCGAGGTCCGCAACGGCACCGCCGACGTCGCGGCGGGTTGGCTGGGAAAGGAGTTGGGCCTTGGCCGAGCACGATGATCAGCGATCTTGCGCCGCGCTGCCGGAAAGGCAGGTGCTTGACGACCTCCGGGTGATCGACCTCTCCCGTTGGGTGGCGGGCGAGTACGCCACCAAACTGTTCGCCGACTTCGGCGCCGACGTCGTCAAGGTCGAGAAGCCGGGCCGGGGCAGTCTCACCCGCGCCTACGGACCGTTCCCCGGTGACCAGCCGGATCCCGAACGCAGCGCGCTGTTTCTGCACCTGAACACCAACAAGCGCTCGATCGCGCTCGACCTGACCGACGAGGCCGACCGCGAGGTGCTGCTGAAGCTGGTGGAGACCGCCGATGCCGTGGTGGAGTCGTTCCGTCCCGGTCATCTCGAGCGGCTGGGACTGGGCCCGGAGGTGTTGCTGGAGCGCAACCCGCGCCTGGTGCTGACGCGGATCAGCGCGTTCGGACAGACCGGTCCCTACCGCGACCACGAGGCGACCGGAATCGTGCTGCAGGCGATGGGTGGCCCGATGAACGCCACCGGCCAGGCCGACGCGGCCCCGCTGCGCAAACCCGGACAGTTGGAGCACTACACCATCGGCCGCGCGGCGGGCCAGGCCACGCTGGCCGGGCTGACACACGCGCGCCGCAACGCGACCTCGGCGGTGATCGACGTCTCCGGGCACGAGGTGCTGCTCTCCGGCGCCGACCGCCGAGCCTCGTACCTGCTCGCCGCCGCCTACTCCGGCATGGTCGCGCCCCGAGGGATGCGAAGCCCCCACCGGCACGGTGCCACGTTCACCGGCCCGTTCCGCGCACTCGACGGCTACGTCATGGTTTACGTCACCAACTCCGAGTTCTGGAACCGATTGGTGTCGCTGATCGGCGCCGACGACGAGTCCTTTCGCGACAGCTACCTCGACAGGCAGACGCTGGCGGGTGAGGACAGGGAGCGATTCCTGGCACGCGTGCGGCAGTGGTTCGCCGAGCGCACCAAGACCGAAGCGATGGAGGCCGCCGAGGCCGCCCGTATACCCGTCACCGCCTATCTGAAGGTGTCGGAGGTGCTGGCCTGCGGACACTTCCGCGACCGCGGTGCGTTCGCCAGGGCCGAGCATCCGGTGGCCGGTAGCCTGCAGTACCCGGCCGCGCCGTGGCGGATGCGAAACGGCTACCGGCTGCGGCGCGCCGCCCCCACCCTCGACCAGCACGGTGCGGATATCCGTGCCGAAGTCGCGGGAGCGGGCAGGGCGAGCGCGTCACGGCCGCCCGCGACGGCGAGGCCGGTGCCTGCGCTGCACGGCATCCGCGTCGTCGACCTCACCGTGGTGTGGTCCGGCCCCGGCGCCACCGCCCTGCTCGGTGACCTCGGTGCGGAAGTGATCAGGCTCGAGGGCAACAACCGGCGCGGCAGGCAGGTATCGGCAGGTGTCACCAAGGAGTCGATCGCGGCGACCGGGTACCACGGCGGGACCTACCCCGACCGCGACCCAGGAGACCGGCCCTACGACCGTTCCGCGGTGTTCAACTGGCACGCACGCAACAAGTTGTCCGCGTGCTGCAATCTCGACACCCCGCAAGGCCGAAAGGCAGCGCTCGACCTGCTGCGCGTCAGCGACGTGTTGGTGGAGAACAACAGCAACGGCGTGCTGGAGAAACTCGGCATCGGCCACGAGCGGCTGGCGAAACTGAATCCTCGGTTGATCGTCGCGCGAATGCCACCGCTGGGCATGACCGGGCCGATGAGCCGGTACCTCGGATACGGTCCCAACTTCAACGCGCTCGTCGGTATCGCCGCGATGGACGGCTACGAGGGGTGCGAGCCGGACACGGCGGGCGAGAACTACCACATGGACGAGGCGGCTCCCTCGGGTCTGGCCTTCGCCGTGCTCGCGGCGTTGTGGGATCGCGCGCGCACGGGCGAGGGTGGCCTGATCGAGTTCGCCCAGGCGGAGAACGTCCTCGCCGAGGTGGGCGAGTACGTGCTGGATCACCAGTTCAACCAGCGCGATCCCGCGGTGCTGGGCAATACCGATGCCCGCATGCTGCAAGACGTCTACCGCACCGCCGAGCCCGACACGTGGGTGGCCGTTTCGGTGCGCGACGACACCGACTGGGAGGCGCTGTGCTCGGCGATCGGCCTGACCGGCGAGCGCGGCCTGGATATCCGGCTACGGCAACGCGACTCCCGAAGGCTACGGGATCGCATCGGTGCGTGGGTGCGCGAACGCACCGCGGCCGAGGTGGTGACCATCCTGCGCGCGGCACGGGTTCCGGTGGGTGAGGTGCTGACCGAGACCAGGGTGCTGGCCGACGAGCACCTGCGGGCGCGCGGCTGGTTCCGGCAGCGATCGCATCCGGCTGTCGGCACGCACCGCTACCCGGGGCAGCCCTGGCGCGCCGACAGCTTCGAACTCGCCTACGGCAGGCCGCTTCCCGGGTTCGGCGAGGACAACGAGTACGTCTACAAGACCGTGCTCGGCTACTCCGACGAGCAGTACGACGACCTGGTACGGCGAGGTCTGGTGACAGACCGGCAACTGGTGTGAGGGGAACGGATGTCGCAGCAGTCACTGATACCCGATGCGGTGGCGCAGCGCGTCGGCAGCGTGGTGGCCACGGCTTGCGGGGAGGTCCTGCGCCGGGACTGGCAGCGCTGGGCGGCCGCGGTGGGCGAGCGCAACCCGTTGTACTTCGACCCGGACCACGCGCGGGCACACGGCTACCGCGACGTCGTCTGCCCTCCGCTGTACCTGCAGTACGCCGTGCTGGGCGTGACCAGGCTGGAGGAACTGCGGGAGGACGGCTCATCCGGGGCGGCAACGGGAGACCTGGTCTTTCCTTCGTGTCCGAGGCGGATGGCGGGTGGGGAGAGCACCACGTTCGCCCGGCCCGCCTACCACGGCGACGTGCTCACCAGCGTTCGCGTGCTGGCCGAGGTGACCGAGAAGCACGGCAGGTCCGGGCGGTTCGTACTCGTCACCTGGAACACCAGCTACGTCAACCAGTCGCGGCAACTGGTCGCCGAGTCCACCACGTCGATGATCGCGCGGCCGTAGCCGGAATGGAGCCGATATTGTTCGAGCAGGTCTACTTCGAGGACGTGCGACCCGGTCAGCGCATCCCTGCGCTTTCGGTGACCGTCGATCCGGTGCGGATGTTCTTCTTCAGCGCCGCCACCTACAACGGCCACCGGATTCACTACGACCGCAGCTGGGCACGTGACGTGGAGGGCTATCCGGACACGCTGGTGCAGGGACCGCTGCAGGCGGCGCTGCTCGCGAAAGCGGTGACCGACTGGATCGGCGGAGCAGGAAGGCTGGTCACGTTCTCCGTCCGCAACCGCATGTCAGCTCATCCGGGCGAGCGTCTGCTGTTCGGCGGTGTGGTAACCGCGACCAGGGTCGAGGGCGAGCAGGGCCTTGTGGACGTGGAGATCAAGGCCGAGCGCGGCGACGACGTGCTGCTGCCCGGTACGGCCACGGTCTGCCTTCCCCGGCGCAGCGACCCGGACCGGCGGAGGGCGTGAGTATGGGACTGCGAGGCACCGCGGCGATCGTCGGCTTCCACGAACTTCCCGCGCGACGGCGGCAGGACGGCCCTGCGATGTCCACGCTGGAGCAGTGGGCGACGTTGTCGGCGGCCGTGCTCGCCGACGCCGGTATCGACCCCGGTCGCGTCGGTGGTCTCGTGGCGCACGGTCTGGCCGAGTCCAAGCTGTTCGTGCCCGCCACCCTGTCGGAGTACCTGGGAATCCCGCTCGGCTTCGGCGAGGTGGTGGATCTGGGAGGAGCCACCTCGGCCGGGATGGTGTGGCGCGCCGCCGCCGCCGTCGAACTGGGCCTGTGCGAAGCCGTGTTGGCTGTGGTGCCCGGCTCCCGCCCTCCGGCATCTACCCGAAACCCGCCGCCCGAGCCGGGCTACCTCGGGGCCTCCAGCGGGGAGTACGGCTCACCGCAGGCCGAGTTCGAGATCCCCTACGGCAACCTCGGCCAGAACGCGCCCTACGCCCAGATCGCGCAACGCTACGCCGCGGAGTTCGGATACGACCCGCGCGCCACCGCGAAGATCGCGGTGGACCAGCGCGCCAACGCGTGCGCGCATCCGGGCGCGGTCTTCCACGGAAAGCCGTTGACGATCGCCGACGTGCTGGACAGTCCGGTAATCGCCGAACCGCTTCACCTGCTGGAGATCGTGCTGCCGGTGCAGGGCGGGGCAGCCGTGCTGGTGGCCAATGCCGACGTGGCGCGTTCCGGCCGAAACCGTCCGGTGTGGATCAAAGGGTTCGGTGAGCAGGTCTCGTTCAAGACACCGACCTACGCCCAGGACATGGTGCGCAGCCCGATCGCGGCGTCGGCGCGGCGGGCCTTCGAGATGGCCGGTGTCGACCGTGCCGAGATCGACGTGGCTTCGATCTACGACTGCTACACGATCACGGTGCTGATGAGCCTGGAGGACGCGGGTTTCTGCGAGAAGGGAACCGGGATGCGCTGGATCGCGGAGCACGACCTGACCTTTCGCGGCGACTTCCCGCTGAACACCGCGGGCGGCCAGCTTTCGTTCGGGCAGGCCGGAATGGCGGGCGGGATGCACCACGTCTGCGACGCGGTGCGGCAGCTGATGGGACGGGCCGGTGAGGCGCAGGTGCCTGGCGCGGACACGGCGTTTGTCACCGGAACCGGCGGGATCATGAGCGAGCAGGTGGCGCTCGTGCTACGAGGGGAGTGAGTCGATGACCGAACCGGTACCGCGCCCGGTCCCCGAACCGACGGCAGTCTCGGCGCCGTTCTGGGAGTCGTTGCGCCGCCACAGAATTCGAATCCAGTACTCGCCCTCGTTGGCGGAGTACGTGTTCTACCCGAGACTGCTGGCGCCGCGCACACTCGCCGACGACCTGGAATGGCGGGAGATCAGCGGGCTCGGCACGCTCTACACCTACACGGTCACCCACCGACCTACCGCACCACCATGGCGCGACGCGGTTCCGCAGTCGCTGGCCGTCGTGCAGTGGGACGAGGGACCGAGGTTCAGCACCGAACTGGTCGATGTGGACCCAGCGGAAATCTGGATCGGAATGCGGGTGGAACCGGTTTTCACCGAACTTTCCGGCGAGGACGTCACGATGCTGCGCTACCGGCCGGCAGCCGGTGGTGCAGCCGGTTACTAGCGGATAGCGTTGCTCCTTCCAAACTAGTTCTAATAGAAATAGTATCGAAAGTAGTACTAAGATGCGGTGAGGTCCGGCAGGTCGCCTCCGGCGGCGATGCGGTCACCTCCAACCCAACACATCCCGGCGCGGCAGCGGTGCCGCACAGGAGGAACAAATGAAGGTGCGCAGAACGAGACGACTGTGGTCGATCGTGGGACTGCTGAGCGTCGCGGCGCTGACCGTGAGCTGCTCGTCGGCCGGTGAGGACGCGGCCGGGTCCGGTACGGGCGAGGCCGGATCCGACAGCACCTACCAGGTCGGGATGATCGGTACCGACTCGGGAGGAAACCCGGTACGGGGCGGAACCTTCACGATGGCGGGGTTCTCCGAGCCAAGGCTGCTCGATCCCGCCGAAACCATCGTCGCCGGCTCAACGGGCGGCGTCGAGATGGCCGCCGTCTACGATGTCCTGCTGCGTTGGGACAGCGAAGCGAACAAGGTGGTGCCGCGGCTTGCCGAGTCCATCAGCGCCAACGACGACTTCACCACCTGGACGCTGACACTGCGCGACGGCGTGAAGTTCAGCGACGGCAGTCCGCTGAACGCGGCGGCGGTGAAGTGGAGCATCGAGCGCTACGTCGAAAAGGGTGCGACGGAGGCCAAGCTGTGGCAGGCCAGCGTCACCAAGATCGGCACACCTGACGAGCGCACCGTGGTGTTCGAACTGGCGGACAAGTGGCCGACCTTCGACCACATGCTCACCAGCGGCCCCGGCATGATCGTCGCCAAGTCGGCCGACGCTGGCGGGAAGTTCAAGCCCGTGGGCGCGGGCCCGTTCACCTTCGAACGCCACGCCCCGCAGGAAGAGCTGGTGCTCAAGGCCAACGACGGCTACTGGGACGGCAGGCCGAACCTGGACCGAATCCGGGTGGTGTACCTCAACGACCCGCACGCGTCGATGGAGTCGTTCGGCTCCGGTGGCGTCAACTCGGTCTTCCTGCGTGATCCCGACCTGGTCGACAAGGCGCTCGCCGACAAGCTGCCCGGCTTCCTCAACATGGTCTCGCTCGGCAACGTCGCGATGATCAACGCCGCTGAAGGCCGTCCAGGCGCCGACCCCAGGGTCCGGCAGGCGATGCATCACGCGATCAACCCCGAGCTGATCCGGCAGCGCGCGTTCCAGGGCGCGGGCGTGGCGAGCAACGCCATCTTCCCGGAGTTCTCGCAGTGGCACACCGATACCGAGCCGCTGCCGTACGACCCGGAGCAGGCCAAGCGGCTGCTGAGCGAGGCGAAGGCCGACGGCTTCGACGGCAAGGTCAGCTACACCGACGCGCAGGACCCCGCTTCGAGGGCGACGGCACTGGCGTTCAAGTCCTCACTGGAAGCCGTCGGGTTCGAGGTCGAACTCGACCTCACCCGGACGGTGGCCGACCAGATCTCGAAGGTGGCGGTCAAGCAGGACTACGACGTGGCCGGCTGGGGCATCAGTTGGCGTGAGGCGGGCCCCTACGGCCGGATGTTCGCGACGCTGCACAGCAAGGGCAACCTGTCGGCGGGCATGCCCACCGGCAAGGAGATGGACGCGCTGCTGGACGAGTTCCGAGGCGCCGAGACTCTTGAGCAGCAGCGAGCCGTCATGGCCAAGATCCAGCAGCAGTGGAACGAGGACGTGCCCGCGCTGGTCTACGGTCCCACGCCGGAGTTCCTCGTCTGGGCCGAGAACATCCACGGCGTCGTCGACACCACCAACAGCATGGTGCTGCTCGACAAGGCCTGGATCGAGGGCGGTGGCTCCTGACGGACGGGACGCCGGTGCGCCCGCTTCCGTGGCGGGCGCACCGGCTCACGGTCCGAAGCCGGTGGAAGACGGAAGGAGCCCGCGATGGCGAACGCCGCGTTGAAGCGGCTCGGTGAACTGGTGATCGTGCTGCTGATCGTCAGCGCAGGCACCCTCGCTCTGCTGTCGCTGACACCGACCGACCCCGCGGTGACCGTGCTCGGTGAGGGACACAGCGAGCAGGAGTACGCCCAGGTACGCGAGGAACTGGGGCTCAACGACCCGCTGCCGGTGCGCTACCTGGACTGGCTGTCCGCCGCGGTTCGCGGTGACCTCGGCGCCTCCGTGGTGCCGCCCTACAGCGACGTCGCCGAGCGCATCGGTGCCGCGCTTCCCGTCAGCATCGAACTGGCGGTGCTGGGCCTGGCCATGGCACTGCTGGTTTCGGTACCGCTGGCCATGTGGTCGGCCTACCACGCGGGCGGCCGGGTGGACCGGCTGATCAGCGCGGGAACCTTCGGGGTGCTTTCGGTGCCAAGCTTCCTCGCCGGACTGCTGGTGATCATGGTGTTCTCCGTGCGACTGGGCTGGTTCCCCCGAACCGAGTGGGTGCGGCTGAGCGAGAGCGTGGCGGACAACCTCTACCACGCGTTCCTGCCCGCGCTGACGATCGCGCTGGTGGAGGCGGCGATGTTCACCCGCATCCTGCGCAACGACCTGATCACGACGCTGCGCGAGGACTACATCCTCTCGGCGAAGGCCAAGGGCATGTCGCCGGTGCACATCATGTTCTCCGACGCGCTGCGGCCGTCGTCGTTCTCGTTGATCACGGTGCTGGGCATCAGCCTGGGCAGGCTGATCGGCAGCACGGTGATCGTGGAGTACCTGTTCGCCCTTCCCGGGATGGGTTCGCTCGTCATCAACGCGGCCAACCAGGGTGACTTCACGATGGTGCAGGGGGCGGTGCTGGTGATCGCGCTGATCTACGTGGTGACCAACGCGCTGATCGACCTCTCCTACAACTACCTCGACCCACGGATCAGGCGGGCCCATGTCTGACGTCGCCAGCTCGAAACCACGCGGCAGGGCAGGCCGTGTCGCCTCGTTCGACGTGGCCGCATGGTTGTGCGGCGGCTGGTTGGTGACGCTCGTGCTCGCCGCGGTGTTCGCGCCGCTGCTGCCGCTGGGCGAGCATGCCGACATCGCGAACACCATCGACTCACCCGCGCTGGCCCGGCCGGACCTGTTCTCCGAACACCCGCTCGGCACCAACAACTTCGGGCTGGACCTGCTGGCCAGGGTCATCCACGGCGCGCGGGCGTCGCTGGTCGTCTCGGTGGGGGCGGTGCTGATCGGCATGGTGGTGGGCGGCTCGATCGGCATCGTCGCGGGCTACTTCCGCAAGCTCACCGACTCGGTGATCGGTGTGCTGACCAACTCGTTGCTGGCTGTGCCGCCGCTCATCCTGCTGATCGCGCTGGCGACGGTGCTGCGGCCGAACCTGCGCAACATCGCGATCGCGCTGTCGCTGCTGGCACTTCCCAGCATGATCAGGATGGCAAGGGCCAGCACGCTGGCGTTCGCGCAGCGCGACTTCGTGCTGGCGGCGAAATCCATGGGAGCTTCGCGGCTGAGAGTGATGACGCGCGAACTGCTGCCCAACGTGATCCTGCCGCTGGCCTCCTACGGCATGGTGATGGTCTCGGTGCTGATCGTGGCGGAGGCGTCGCTGAGCTTCCTCGGTCTGGGAATCCAGCAGCCGGACCCGTCGTGGGGAAACATGATCGCCGAGGGCGAGGGTGACACCTTCGCCGAACACCCGCACGTCGTGCTCGTCCCGGGCATCGCGCTGTTGCTCACCGTTTTCTCGTTCAATCTGCTCGGGGAGAAGGCCAGGAAACGCTGGGACCCCCGGGTCGCGAAACTGTAAGGAGGCGGCAGGCAATGGAACCGACCCCTGCTATGCCGACCGCGACGCCGCCGAGCACGCGCCGGGCGCCGCTGCTCGTGGTGCGCGACCTGCGTACCCGGTTGCGCACCGAACGAGGCGAGCTGACCGCTGTGGACGGCGTCTCGTTCACCATCGCAGAGGGCGAGACGTTCGGCATCGTGGGGGAGTCCGGATCGGGCAAGTCGGTGCTCGGCCGGACCGTCATGGGCCTGCACACCACGGGCGCGGGCACGACCGTCACCGGCAGCGTGCTCTTCGACGGCGTCGATGTGCACGCCATCGGCTCCTCCGGCAGGCGCGCGCTCTGGGGATCGCGGCTCGGCATGGTGTTCCAGGACCCGATGACCGCGTTGAACCCGGTCAAGAAGGTCGGCGCGCACCTGACGGAGACCGTGCGCAAGCACCAGCGGCTGGACAGGGCAAAGGCCCGCGCGCGAGCGGAGGAATTGCTGCGCCTGGTGGGAATCCCGGAACCGCGGCGCAGGTTCGGGCAGTATCCGCACGAACTGTCCGGCGGCATGCGGCAGCGCGTGGTGATCGCGATGGCACTGGCCAACCACCCGAAGCTGCTGATCGCCGACGAGCCGACCACCGCGCTGGACGTCACCGTGCAGAAGCAGATCCTGGACCTGCTGGCGGACCTGCGGACCGAACTCGGCATGGCGATCGTCCTCATCAGTCACGACCTCGGGGTGGTCGCGGGCAGGACCGACCGGGTCGCGGTGATGTACGCGGGTCGCATCGTGGAGACCGCCCCGGCGGCGGAGCTGTTCTCACGGCCACGACATCGCTACACCGAGGCGCTGCTGGCGTCGATACCGAAGCTGGCCGACCCGCCGCACTCCCGGCTGGAGGCCATCGAGGGCGCACCGCCCGACATGGTCGCGCCCGCACCCGGCTGCGCCTTCGCGCCACGTTGCCGCCATGCCGATGCCACATGCCACGAGCTCGCCGCCGAGCCGGTGGCCGCGGCGGACTCGCCGCGACACGTGTTCGCCTGCCACCACCCCGCCTCGGAAGGAGCGATGCGATGACCGCCGCAGCCGAGCACCGGCACGGGAGAACCCCGGTGCTGTCCGTTCGCGATCTGGTGGTGGAGTTTCCCGCAGGAAGATCGCAGCGGGTACACGCGGTTTCCGGCGTCAGCTTCGACGTGTTCGAGGCAGAGACGCTGGGCATCCTCGGCGAGTCCGGCTGCGGCAAGTCGACGACGGGCCGCGCGGCCATGCAGCTACCGCCGCCGACGTCGGGTTCGGTGCGGCTGCGCGGCAACGAACTGACCGGGCTGCGGCCCCGGGCGCTGCGGCGCGAACGCAGGAAACTGCAGATGATCCTGCAGGACCCGGTGTCGTCACTGAACCCGAGGCGAAGGGTCGCCGACCTCGTCGCGGAAGGGCCGAGGATGTGGGGACAGCCACCCTCACGCGAACGTGTCGAGTCGGTGCTTTCCTCGGTCGGGCTGGATCCGGCGACGGTGTGGCGGCGCAGGCCGCACGAGCTGTCCGGAGGGCAGTGCCAGCGGGTGTGCATCGCCAGGGCGCTGCTGCTCCAACCCGACGTGCTGATCTGCGACGAACCGGTGTCCAGTCTGGACGTCTCGGTGCAGGCGCAGATTCTGAATCTGCTGGAGGACGCCAAACACGAGCACGGGCTGAGCATGGTTTTCATAGCACACGACATCGCCGTGGTGAAGAACATCAGTGACCGCATCATGGTGATGTACCTCGGCAAGACCTGCGAGGTGCTGCCGTCGGCGGACATCTCCGCCTCGGCACGGCATCCCTACACCAGGCTGCTGCTGGAATCGGTTCCCGGCGTCGAGCAGGTCGAGCAGCTCACCGGTGATGCGCCTGCACAGCAGGAACTGCCGTCGCCGTTGAACCCGCCCAGCGGCTGCCGGTTCCGCACGCGGTGTCCGCTGGCCACAGCACGCTGCGCGCGTGAGGAGCCCCCGCTGCGTGCCGTCGGCACAGACCACTACCTCGCGTGCCACAACGTGGCGGCATGAGAAGGGAGCAGTCGCGGGTGGAGACTTTCGCCGAGATCCTGAGTTCTCGTGCCGACGACGCGGCGATCGGGATGTGTTTCGGTGACAGCCGATGGAGCTGGGCGCGGATCGTGCGCGAGTGTGCCGAGCGAGCCGCCGCCGTCGAGGCGGAGGTACCTGCCCCGGCCGACCGGCAGCGGCACGTCGGCGTGCTGCTGGACAACATCGCGGACTACGTGTTCTGGTTGGGTGCCGCCGCGCTGGCCGGCGCGGTGCTGGTGGGCATCAACCCCAGCCGTCGCGGCGCGGAACTCGCGCACGACATCCGACACACCGACTGCGACCTGCTGGTCACCGAGTCCAGGCAGCGGCAGCTGCTGGACGGCCTGGAACACGGCGTGCCCGCCGAGCGCGTCCTCGACGTGGACTCCCCACACTACCAACGCTTCCTCGCGCCCTACCGGGAGGCGGCGCTGCCCGCCGAGCCTCCCTCGGCCGAGTCGATGCTGCTGCTGTTGTTCTCGTCGGGATCGACCGGCGCGCCGAAGGCGGTCGTCGTCAGCCAGGGCAGGCTCGGCCTGCTGGCACGCACGATGGCCGACCGCGTGGGGCTGCGGCGCGACTCCGTCACCTATGTCTGCATGCCGCTGTTCCACGGCAACTCGGTGATGATGAACCTCGCGCCCGCGACCGCCGTGGGCGCAAGGATGGTGCTGGCGCGCAAGTTTTCCGCATCGGGCTTCTCCGCCGACATCCACCGCTACGGCGTGACCTACGTCAACTACGTAGGCCGTGCGTTGTCCTATGTACTCTCCACACCGCAGGACCCCCGCGACCGCCACAGCACGCTGGAGGCGGCCTTCGGTACGGAGGCCTCGGAGTCCGATGTCGAGCGCTTCCAGCGCCGGTTCGGTTGCACGGTCACCGAGGGCTACGGGCTGAGCGAGGGGGTGCTGCGCATCAACCGCACCCCCGACACCCCGCCGGGCGCGCTCGGCAAGCCGGTGCCGGGCCTCGACGTGCGGGTGCTCGACGAGCACACCGGTGCCGAATGCCCCCGTGCCAAGCTGGACGCAGGCGGCAGGCTGCTCAATCCCGAGGCCATCGGCCAGCTCGTCGCCATCGGCGGGGCGAGCGCGTTCGAGGGCTACTACCGAAACCCCGAGGCCACCGCCGACCGGATACGGGGTGAGGACTTCTGGAGCGGCGACCTCGCCTATCGCGACAGCGACGGCTTCTTCTACTTCGCAGGCCGCTCCTCGGACTGGCTGCGGGTCGACAGCGAGAACTTCTCCGCCGCGCCGGTGGAGCGCATCCTGCGGCGCTACGGACCGGTTTCGGCCGCCGTGGTGTACGCCGTCCCGGACGCGCGCACCGGCGACGAGGTGATGTGCGCACTCGAACTGCACGAGGGGCAGCGGTTCGACCCGGAGGACTTCGCCAGGTTTCTCGACGGGCAGCCGGATCTGGGCACCAAGTGGCGCCCCCGGTTCGTCCGGATCGTCGACGCCGTCCCGGTGACCGGCAACGGCAAGGTCAACAAGCAGCCGCTGCGCGCGGCCGCGTGGCACACCACCGATCCGTTGTGGTGGCGGGAGGGCCGCTCGCGGCGGTACCGGCCGTTCGAGCCGCGGCACCGGCAGCGACTGGAGAACGAGTTCGCCGAGCACGGCAGGCTGGCGCTGCTGCCGGGATCGAGGAGGTGAGTGTCGGTGTTGGACTCCGAAGTCAGCGAGCTGCTGACACTGTTGAACGAGGGCTTTCCCCGGGTGCACGAGATGACGGGTGAGCAGGCACGCGCCGCCGTCGCCGCGCGCAGGCAGCCGGTGACCAACCTCGATGACGTGCGTGGCACCGAGGAGCACACGTTCGACACCGGGTGGACGACGCTGCGGGTGCGCGTCTACCACCCGCACGGGCAGCCTCCGCACCCGGTGGTGGTGTTCTTCCACGGCGGTGGGTTCGTCTTCTGTGACCTCGACACCCACGACGGCTTCTGCCGTGCGATGTCGCGACACACCGGGGCGCTGGTGGTGTCGGTGGACTACCGGCTCGCTCCGGAGCATCGGGCCCCCGCGGCGGCGCACGACGCCGACGCCGCGGTGCGTTGGGCCGCGCGCAACGCGGCACGGTTCGGTGGTGACCCGGCCAGGCTTGTGGTGGCCGGAGACAGCGCGGGAGGAAACCTCGCCGCCGTGGCCTGCCTGCTCAGCCGTGACCACGACGGGCCGCCGATCGCGGGCCAGGTACTGGCCTACCCGGTCATCGACCCGTCGTTCGACACCGACAGCTACCGCCGCTACGGCGACGGCTACTACAACACCGAGGCGTCGATGCGCTGGTACTGGACGCAGTATCTGGGGGAGGGGCTGCCGTTGCCGAGCCCGCGGCACCTGGTCGCGCCGCTGCGAGCGCCCGGACACGCCGACCTGCCCGCCGCGGTCGTCGTCACGGCGGGCCTCGACCCGCTGCGCGACGAGGGGCACGCCTACGCCAAGGCATTGCGCGAGGCGGGCGGCACCGTGGTGCATCGCGACTACCCCGGGTTGTTCCACGGGTTCTTGACCTTCGCCTCGCTTCGCGCCGCCGAGTCGGCCCGGCGACTGCTGTGGCGTGACATGCGAAGCCTGCTCGATGCCGGTGGGCGCTGATGGCCGGGCTGGTGTCGCTCGCGGGCAAGGTCGCCCTCGTCACCGGCGCGGCAAGGGGGCAGGGGGCCGCCCAGGCGCGGTTGTTCGCCGAACTCGGTGCGCAGGTGATCGTCACCGACACGCGCGAGACCGAGGGTGCCGACGTGGCGTCGGCGCTGGGCGAACAGGGATCGTTCGATCGGCTGAACGTCGCCGATGCCGCCGACTGGGAGCGGGTCGTGGCGAGGGCGCTGGACACGCACGGCCGGCTCGACGTGCTTGTGAACAACGCCGGTATCTACCACAAGGCGCCGCTGGCGGAGACCTCGCAGGAGCTGCTGCGGGAACTGCTCGACGTCAACCTGCTCGGGCCGATTCTCGGGATGCGTACCGTGGCGCCGTGGATGCCGGACGGCTCGGCGATCGTGAACGTCGCTTCGATCTCCGGGTTGCGCGGACACGCGGGTGCGATCGGCTACGCCTCGGCCAAGTGGGGGCTGCGCGGTGCCAGCCGGTCCGCGGCGCGGGAACTGGCGCCCCGCGTCCGCGTCAACTGTGTGTGCCCCGGCGCCGTCGACACGCCGATGATCGACGCGGCCACACTGGACCTGTCCCACCTGCCGCTGCCCCGTGCGGGCACGGTCGGCGAGGTGGCGGCCGTCGTGGCCTTCCTGGCTTGCGACGCGAGCGCTTACTGCACCGGAGCGGAGTTCGTGGTGGACGGCGGTGCCACCGCCTGACCCACCGCGAGTCCCCCGCTCCCGCCCGCGGGTCCCCCGCTGCTGCCCGCGAGTTCTGCGTTCAGGAACGCGGGACTCGGGGTCGCTTCGCCCGCTTGCGCCCGCTCTTGGTCCGTTCGCGTGCCAGCCGATCGAGGTCGGCCAGCATGGCGTCGGCTCGGTCGCGTTCGGACTCGTAGTAGCGCTGCGACCATCGCAACACCAGCTCCGGGTAGGCCCAGTTCGGGTCCTTGGCGGCCCCCTCGGTGTCCGCTACCGCGCGAACCCGCATCTTCTCGGACTGCTCCCGATGCGAGACCAGCAGGTCGCGGAGTCGTTCGGGGTCGGCGAGGTGGCCGAGCCACATCCGCAGCATCACGCCGTGCTTGAGTACCGCGGGTTCGGCGGGTGTCTCGTTGACCCAGCGAGCGATGGCGCGTTCGCCTTCCTTGGTGATCGCGTAGAGCCGCTTACCTCGGACGTCGTCCTTGGTGACCACTCGTGAGGTGGCGAAACCGTGCTCCTCCAGCCTGCGCAGTTCGCTGTAGATCTGGCTGTAGGAAGGAGCCCAGTAGAAGAACCGCAGGCTCCAGTCGGCCCACTTCTTCAGGTCGTAGCCGGACAGCTCGGAACCGAAGGAAAGCAGGCCGAGTACCGCCCAGCTGGTGGGCCGCAGCGAGGGTAGTGCCTCGCTCGCCTCGTCGTTCGACATGGGCGTCAGGATACCCCGCGCGAACTGCGACGTCGCGATGGAGGGTTGGCCGGAGTATGCCTAGTAGATATAGTCGCTAACGAAATAGTGAGATTCGCGACCGCGAGGGGTTTGGTATGGGTGGCAACGCTTCCGGCCAGCAGGTGCGCGACGTGCTCGTGGTCGGGGCGGGCTTCGCGGGGTTGTACGCGTTGCACCGCTTCCGGCAGGACGGGTTCGACGTGCAGGGTGTCGAGGCCGCGCCCGGTGTGGGCGGAACCTGGTACTGGAACCGTTATCCCGGCGCGCGGTGTGACGTGGAGAGTGTGGACTACTCCTACTCCTTCGACGAACGGCTGCAACAGGAATGGCGCTGGAGCGAG
This sequence comes from Saccharomonospora marina XMU15, assembly GCF_000244955.1. Lineage (GTDB taxonomy): Bacteria > Actinomycetota > Actinomycetes > Mycobacteriales > Pseudonocardiaceae > Saccharomonospora_A > Saccharomonospora_A marina. Next base: position 2,113,421 of record NZ_CM001439.1, read on the forward strand.
CGATACGCGGCGCAGCCGGAGATCCTTGCCTACCTCGAGCACGTCGCGCGCCGCTTCGACCTGGAGTGCCTGATCAGGTTCGAAACCAGGGTCACGTGCGCGCGCTTCGACGAACAGGACTCGATGTGGACTGTCGGTACCGACACCGGGGACACGCTGCGCGCACGGTATCTGGTACTGGCGACCGGCTGCCTGTCGGCGGTGCACACCCCGGACATTCCCGGTGCCGCCGACTTCGCCGGTGAGGTGCTGTTCACGGCGAACTGGCCGCATCATCCACCCTCTTTCGAGGGCAGGCGGGTCGGGGTGTTAGGCACCGGATCGTCGGGAATCCAGTCGATACCGATCCTGGCTCGTGAGGCCGCCTCGCTGACCGTTTTCCAGCGTTCCGCCAACTACAGCGTCCCGATGCCCAACCAGGTGCTGAGCGACGAGGAGTGGGAACGGATTCGTGCCGACTACCCGGCGCGCAGACGCAAGTCCGCCTACGCGCCTGCGGGAACACCGCACGAGCCGTACCCGAAGGGCGCGCTGGAGATCGGGGAGGAGGAGCGCCGCGCCGCGCTCGAGGCCAGATGGCAGCAGGGCGGAGTGCTGTTCGGCAAGACCTTTCCCGACCAGATGTCCGACCTCGCGGCCAACGATGTCGCACGTCGATTCGCGGAGGAAAAGATTCGCCGGATCGTGCATGACCCGGTGACGGCGCGGGATCTGATTCCCACCGACCATCCCATCGGCACCAAGCGGATCTGTACCGACATCGGCTACTACGAGACGTTCAACCGGCCGAACGTGCGGCTGGTGAACCTGCGGCGGGAACCGATCACGCGCATTACCGAGACCGGAATCCGGACCGGCGGTGGCGAGTACGAATTGGACGTGCTGGTCTACGCCACCGGGTTCGACGCGATGACCGGTTCGTTGTCGCGAATGGCGCTCAGCGGCAGGGACGACGTTCGGATACAGGACGTGTGGGCGCATGGACCACTGACCTACCTCGGCCTCGGCATCCCGGGCTTTCCGAACCTGTTCAATCTTGGTGGGCCGGGGTGCCCCTCGGTGCTGGCGAACATGGTGCTGCACTCTGAGCAACAGGTGGATTGGGTCGCCGACCTGGTGACGTGGTGTGCGTCCAACGGCATCGACCAGGTGGAGCCCCGCCACGACGCGGCGGTGAAGTGGACGGAGCACGTACAACAGGTCTCACGCCGTACGCTCTTCCCGATGGCCTCCTCCTGGTACACCGGAGCCAACATCGAGGGCAAGCCCCGGGGTTTCATGCCCTACGCGGGCGGGTTCGGCAACTATCGCACCAGCTGTGACCAGGTGCGCTCGGACGGCTACGAGGGAATGGTGTTCACGCGGCGCTGAGTTCGCGCCCCGGCGTGATTCAATGCGGCCATGGCCTTCGATGCTGAGCCATCCACGCTGGTCGAACTGTGCCTGTGGCAGGCGAATCAGCGCGGCGAGGCGCTCGCGGTGTGGGACGAAGCAACCGGCCTGAGCTACCGGGAGCTGGCACGGAGGTCGGCCTCCCTCGCCGCGGCCTTGCGCGAGAACGGTGTGCGAGCGGGCGATCGTGTGGTGCTGTGCGGACGCAACTCGGTCGCATGGGTGGAGGTTGCCTTCGCGACGCTGTTCGCCGGGGCCACGCTGGTGCCGATCGGTTACGGCGCCCCTGAGGCGGAGCGTGCCCGCGTGGTGGAGCGGGTCGGGCCGAGGCTGGTCGTTGCCGTGCCGGGGGAGGGCTGGCCTTCGGCGCCGACCGTGCTCGCCCCGGAAGAACTCGACTCGCGACGCGTCGCCGCACGACCACCACACCTGCCGGCTGCCGACGACGTCGCCGTGATCCTGTCCACCTCCGGAACCACGGGCGAGCCGAAACTCGTACCCATGACGCACGGCCAGTTGGCGCGCTGTTACGGCGAGGTGGCCCGCAGGCTGCAGCTGCGAGCCGACGACCGGTTGCTCGGTGCGGTCCCGCTGGCCCATTCCTTCGGGTTGAACGGTGTGCTGCTCATCGGGCTGCACGCTGGGGCGGCGATCAGGCTGGTGCCGCACTACCGGGCCGAGGGGTTGTCCGAACTGGTGCGCGGGCAGCGACTGACCGTGATCGTGGGTCCCCCGACGATCTTCTTCGATCTCGCCGCCGGTGACGGCAAGCCCGTGCCAGGCTGCCGGATGGCGATCACCGGAGGCGCCGACGTCTCACTGCGGCGGATGCGGCAGGCATGCTCGCGGGCGGGTATCGAGCGGATGTTCGTCGGATACGGGCTGACCGAAACCTGCGGCACCGTCGCCGTGGGCGAGGTGCCCGAGCGCGGGGTCGGCGACCTCGCCAAGCTGACCCCGCTGCGTGACCTCGAGGTGCAGATCGTCGACGAGCAGGGCCGCCCGCTGCCCACGGGAGCCGAAGGCAGGATCTGGGTGCGAGGGCACAACGTCATGCCTGGCTACCTGCACCAGGAGGAAGCGACACGGCGGGTGCTGCGCGGGGACGGTTGGCTCGATACCGCTGACATCGGAAGGCGCTATGCCGACGGGGATCTCAGCATCGCCTCGCGGGCGCGAGACGTCGTCATCGTCAGCGGTTTCAACGTCTACCCGCGAGAGGTGGAGCACGTCCTTGTCGAGCACGGCAGCGTCGCGCAAGCCGTGGTGCTGGGCCTGCCCGACGAGCGGCAGGGGCAGCGGCTGGTGGCATGCCTCGTGCCGGCCTCGGGCGCGGTGCTGGACACCCGGGAGTTGCTGGCGTACTGCCGCGAGCGGTTGGCCGCGTTCAAAGTGCCACGGACGATGATCACGTTCGAGTCTTTGCCGACCACCGAGACCGGCAAGATATCCCGCCCCGCGGTGCGCCGGCTGCTTCGGCAGGAGTCGCGATCGGCCGTCCGGTGTTGTCGGGGGGATTGACCCCGCCACTGCTCGTCGTCCTCCGCGCACGTTCCGCTCACCGGTGCGGATTGCTTGCGTTACGGGAAGGTCGCTGTTATCGGCTCCGCCCTTGACGTGCGGGGGTGGCCTGCTTAGGTTGCGTGCAGACAAGCAAGCGCTTGGTTCTGGGTAGGAGTCCAAAGGAGGACGCCATGAGAGTCCGGCTTGTCGCGGTGGTCGCGGCCGTGTTGTTGCTGGCGGGATGCGGGGGCGGTGGAGCGTCCGGCACGGACGGTGACGGTGTCTATCGCGTGCTGGTCAGCGCCGGGCTCAGCGCGCAGGGTGTGCTCGCGGCCAATGCCGAGACGGCCGTGCTGGCGGCACGCGCAGGCGTGGCGGACATCAACAAGGCGGGCGGCATCGGTGGCAGCAAGGTCGAGATCGAGGTGGTCGACGACGCGGGCGACCCGTCGGTGGCCATCACCAAGCTCCGTGAAGCCACCACCGGGCAGCACAAGCCCGACCTTTACCTCTCCTCCGGCCCCTCCAACGTCAGTTCAGCGGTACTGCCGATCCTGAACCGGGAGCAGATCCTGTCCTTCAACATCGGCCCCACCGAGAACTCGGCCGATCCCGAGCAGTTCCCACTCAACTTCGACCTCTCACCGAGTCCGAAGGACTACGTGGAGGGCTTCCTGCCGCACATCCAGCAGCAGGGCTACGGTTCGATCGGCGTCATCCACGGCAACACCTCCTACGGCGAGGCGTTCGGACCGATGGCACGCCAGGTTCTCAGCGACGCGGGTATCGAGGTCACCGGCATCGAGAAATACGACGTCGAGGGTTTGGACATGACGGCGCAGCTGAGCAGGCTGCGTGACAAGAACCCCGATGCCCTCGTGATGGACGGCTACGGCCCGCCCGTCGGCTACCTGCTGCGCAGCCTCGACCGGCTCGGCTGGGACGTTCCGGTGCTCGGCAACACCTCCGTGTCGGCGACCAAACTCGTCTCCACCGAACCGCCGAGTGGCATGCTCGGCACCGAACTGGTCACCAACCTCAGGATGCAGGTCTTTTCCAGCACCGTTTACTCCGAGCAGGCCGACAAGGTCAACAAGATGGTCGAGACGATGACCGGCCTCGGCGAGATCCCGACCACGCTGATCCTCGCCTACCACTACGACGCGCTGCCTCTCGTGGCGGCCGCCGCGGAGCACGTCGGTTCCACCGACGACGCCACCGCGCTCGCGGAGGCGCTGGAGAAGAAGGAGGTTCTCGGGAAGGCGAAGACGGTGGTGCTGGACAGCTACCACTTCACCGCGCAGGAGCACGCACCCAACGTCGGTGACGACGTCTTCGCCTTCGTCGCTCCGTCCAAGATCGTGAACGGGCAGTTCAGAGGAGCCGACGAATGACCCGCCCTCGGCACGGCAGGCGGGTAGCACTGTGACGCTGCTGTGGTCCGGGCTCGGGCTCGGCGCGGTCTACGCACTGGTCGCCATCGGCTACAACATCGTCTACATCTCCTCGCACAGCTTCAACTTCGCACACGCGCAGTTGTTGATGGTGGGCACCTTCGTCGCCTACACGGGCCTGGTCACGCTGCACCTACCGGTGCTCGTGGTCGCGCTCATGGCGACGCTGACGGTGATGTTGCTGGCCGCGCTCGAAGAGCGGTTCGCGGTACGCCCGGTGAGCGACCACAAGACCCAACTGGTCACCACACTCGGCGTGGCCACGCTGCTCAACGGGGCGACGCAGCTCATCTGGGGCAGTGAACCGCTGACGGTGCCGTTCTTCGCCTCCGACGAACTGCTCGACGTCCTCGGCGGCCGGGTGTACCCGGTGGAACTCGCGCTGCTGGCCGTCGCGGTGCTGCTGGTGGTGCTGCTCGGCCTGCTCGGCAGGCGCACGCTGCTGGGGCTGGCTCTGCTGGGCATGTCCGAGGACCGCGAAGCCGCGACGTTGCGCGGCATCAACGTGCGGCGGCTGGCCTTCGCGGCGTTCGCCTTCTCCGGCGCGCTCGCGGGGGTGCTCGGGCTGTTCGTGGGACCGAAGACCTTCGCCGTGGCCACACTCGGTGTGGCGCTCGCGGTGAAGGGGTTCGTAGCCATGGCGATCGGAGGCTTCGGTTCGCTGCCGGGAGCTCTGGTCGGCGGGCTGAGCGTCGGTCTCATCGAGACCTTCGCCGCGTTGCGGCTCGGCAGCGAGTACAGCGGAATCACGGTGTTCGTGGTGCTGATCGTGATCCTGCTGGTGCGTCCCTCCGGGCTGTTCACCCGAACCCGAGAACGGGCGGTGTGAGATGACAGCGATCTGGTGCCGCGTGCGCGCGCTTCCCGGATGGGTGTTTCCGCTGGCCGCCGGGGTGGTGCTGATCCTGCTGCCGCTGGCGGGACTGGACTTCGCCGCATCGCGGCAGGTGCAGCTCGTCTGCGTGCTCGCACTGCTGGTCAGCGGGCTGAACCTGAGCCTGGGCTACGCGGGGGAGTTGGCGCTGGGCCAGGCCGCCATGTTCGCGGCCGGCGCCTACACCGCGGGGCTGCTCTCCGTCTCCGGACACACCGACATCGTGCTGCAGTTGGTGGCCGGCGGCGTCGTCGCGCTCGCCGTCGGCGTTGTCACCGGCATTCCCGGGCTGCGCCTTGGCCACTGGTCACTGGCGTTGACCTCGTTCTTCCTGGTGTTGCTCGTGCCCGATGTGATCGCCGCGTTCGGCGAGGTCACCGGTGGCCGCAGCGGGCTCAGCGGGATCGCCGAGGCCACACTGCTGGGTGAGGTGCTGGAACCCGAGGCGCTCTACGTCGTGATCGCCGGTGTCACCGTGCTGTGGTTCGTCGTGCTGCGGAACCTGGTGACCTCACGGCACGGGCTGGCGTTTCGGGTGCTGAAGCAGAGCCCGGTGCTCGCCTCGTCGATGGGCATCTCGGTGTTTCGGATGAAGCTGCTCGCCTACGCGCTCGGTGCGCTACCGGCGGGCCTGGCGGGCGTGCTGTTCACCAACCTCGACCTTTACATCTCACCGGAGGCGTTCGGATTCACACTGGCCACCTCGGTGCTGGCAGCCTCCATCCTCGGCGGATCGACCAGCGTCTACGGGGCTTTCGTCGGTGCGGCCATCATGCAACTGGGACCCAACCAGTCCACCGAGTTCCAGCAGTACGCGTTACTGGTCTACGGAGCTTTCCTCGTCGTGGGCGGTGTGTTGCTCAGCGGCGGCCTCGCCAGGCTGTACTGGTTGCTCATCGCGCGACTCGACCGAGCGGCGGGGCTGTCGTCGGCGCGAGCGCCGAAGCCGTCGGGCGGGCAGGCCGGGGACTCCGAGGACTCCGAGGACTCCGAGGACTCCGAGGTGCCCGCGCTGCCGGGTCGGCCGCTGGAAGTGGCAGGGGTTCGTAAGGCCTTCGGCGGCAACCAGGCACTGGCCGGGGTGTCCCTCACGGCGAGCCCCGGCAAGGTGACCGCACTGATCGGGCCGAACGGGTCGGGCAAGACCACGCTGCTGAACATGGTCAGCGGCTTCTACCGCGCCGACTCCGGACACATCCGCATCGGCGAGCGCCAGGTGCAGCGGCTGACACCGCATCGCGTCGCCAGGGAAGGTGTGGCGCGCACCTTTCAGACGCCGAACATCCCCGAGGGGCTCTCGGTGCTCGAAGTGGTGATCTCCGGCCGCTACGCGGGGCAGCGAGCCTCGATGCTTTCGGCGGTCCTTCGCCTGCCGCGGTTTCGCAGGGTCAGGACCGCTGACGTGGCCGAGGCCGAGCAGGCACTGAGCCTGGTCGGGATGGGGCAGCTGCGTGACACCGAGGCGGTGTCACTGCCGCTGGGCATGCGACGGCTGCTCGAAGTGGCGAAGGTACTCGTCAGCAGACCCGGGGTGGTCCTGCTGGACGAGGTCGCCTCCGGGCTCGACGAGGACGAGGTGTGTCGCCTCGCCGAACTGATCCGCCGGATCTCCGACGCGGGGGCGGCCGTGGTGCTCGTGGAGCACAACTTCCGCCTCGTCCTCGATCTCGCCGACGAGGTGGTGGTGCTCGCGCAGGGCGAGGTGATCGCTTCGGGTCCGCCGGAGGTCATCGAGAACGACGAGCGGGTGCTGAGCGAGTACCTCGGGGTCACAGTGGCCGAAGCCGGTGAGGGGCAGCGAGGATGAGCGGTGAGCAGCGACCGGTCCTGCGAGTGCGTGGGCTTTCCACCGGGTACGGCGACATGCGGGTGGTCTGGAACGTCGACCTCGACGTGTGGCCGGGCAAGGTGACCGCGCTGCTCGGCCGCAACGGCGCGGGCAAGACCAGCACTTTGCGCGCCGTGTCAGGACTGAACAAGGCCTCCTCGGGGACCGTGGAACTGGACGGTGTGGACGTCTCGACGCTGCCGCCGCACCAGCGGGTGCGCAGGGGAATGGCCTACGTGCAGGAAGGCAAACGAGTCTTCCACCGGCAGACCGTCGAGCAGAACCTGCTGCTCGGCGGGTACGGCAGGGGCGTGAAGCGGCGCACGCTGAAGGAGTCGGTCGAGCGGATCTACGAGCTGTTTCCGGTGTTGGGCCAGCGCCGCACGGTGTCGGCGGGCGCGATGTCGGGCGGTCAGCAGCAGATGCTGGCGATCGGGCAGGCGCTGATGGCCGATCCCACGTTGCTGTTGCTCGACGAACCCTCCGGCGGCCTGGCTCCCGCCATCGTCAACGAGGTGATGGACACCGTCCGGGTTCTCACCGAGAGCGGGCTCGGCGTGTTACTGGTCGAGCAGGCCGTCGAGGCCGCGGTGGGCGTCGCCGATCATGTCAGCGTGCTCGACGTCGGGCGGGTGGTGCTGGCCACCGACGCGGGCAGGGCCGACGACGTGGAACTGGTCCGGCAGGCGTACTTCGGGCGCGCGGGCGGCAAGACGGCTTCGTGATCGGCTACCGCCTGTCCGGAAGCAGGCGCGCAACCGCCTCGCCGAGGATGTCGGTAACCTCCTCGGCGTCGCGGCCCGCGGCGACGCCGACGATCGCGCCGAGGAACATCGTGCTCAGTATCCGTGCCGCGGAGTCGATCTCGGCGTCGTCGTACCCACCGCTGCCGCCCGCCCGCAGTGCGGCCCCGATCCACGCGGCACGTTCAGGCCCGAAGCCGATCGCCTCGTCCGACCCGGCCACGGCGGGGTAGCCGCCTACGTAGGCTCGGAACAGGGCCTGGTAGAGCAGTGGCTTCTGGGCCGCCTGGCGCATGATGCGCGCGAACACCTCCATCAGCCGCCCCGCGGGATCGGCGCTGGAAGGCTGCCGGGCCCGCACGTTCTCGGTGACACGGTCGCCGAGCGCGAGCAGCGCCTCGATCAGCAACTGGTCCTTGGAGCTGACGTGCTGGTAGGCAGTGGCGGGTGACACTCCGGCGCGGGCCGCGACCTCCCGAACCCCCGCGCCCTCGTAGCCACTTTCGGTGGCGACCTCGATCGCCGCGTCGATGAGCTTGTCCCGCGTGGCCGCCTGGTTGCTGGAAAGCACCCTGCGTACCACCCGGGTGCCGCCCGCGGAACTGTGCTTCGACATGGCCACACCCTATTCGACCACGAGCCTAGACAAGTGTCTATGCCAGTGACAGACTCCTGTCTGAATTCGTTCACTCACGAACGGCGGAGAGCACATGCAACTGCGCGAGACACAGGCGCAACGCCGGCTGCGCGCCGAACTCAGGTCCTACTTCGCGGGGCTGTTTCCCGAAGAAGTGCGCCGCCGCGCGGGCGAGGAAGGTGTCGGCGGCCAGTACTTCAGGGACGTGGTGGCCAGGCTGGGCGCCGACGGTTGGCTCGGCATCGGCTGGCCGGTCGAGTACGGCGGCCAGGGACGGTCGATGGAGGATCAGTTCATCTTCTTCGACGAGGTCCAGCGCGCCGGGCTGCCGTTCCCGTTCGTCACCGTGAACACGGTCGGGCCCACGCTGATGGCGCAGGGCTCACCGGAGCAGAAGCGGCGGTTTCTGCCCGGAATTCTCGCGGGCGAGATCGTGTTCGCGATCGGATACACCGAACCGGCCGCGGGCACCGACCTCGCGTCACTGACCACGAGGGCGGTGCGTGACGGGGACGACTGGGTGGTGGACGGAAGCAAGATCTTCACAAGTGGTGCCAACACGGCCGACTACATCTGGCTGGCCTGCCGCACCGATCCGGAAGCGCCGAAGCACAGGGGCATCTCGATCCTCATCGTCGACACCAAGGATCCAGGCTTCTCCTGGAGTCCTATCAGGACGGTCGGTGGCATGACGGTCACCGCCACCTACTACAGCGGGGTTCGCGTCTCGCACGGTGACCTGGTCGGTGAGGTCAACGGTGGCTGGAAGCTGATGACAACGCAGCTCAACCACGAGCGGGTGGGACTCGCCGCGTTGGGCGGGCGGATGACCGCACTGTGGGAGCGGGTGCTCGCCTGGGCGAAGGACAACGGCGCGATCGATACCCCGTGGGTGCGGCAGGACCTGGCGAGGGCGCACGCGCGGCTGGAGGCGATGCAGCTGATGAACTGGAAGATGGTCCGGTCGGCGGGGGAAGGAACCCTCTCCGGCGCGGAAGCGGGCGGTACGAAGGTCTACGGCACCGAGACGCACGTCGAGGTGCAGCGGCTGCTGCTCGGGGTGCTCGGCGCCGCGGGCCGGATCCGGCCGGAATCCCCTGGAGCCGTGCTGTCCGGGCAGGTGGAGCAGCTCTCCCGGCAGGGCATCGTGAACACCTTCGGCGGCGGGGTGAACGAGGTGCTCCGCGACATGGTGGCCACACAGGGGCTCGGACTGCCTCGACTGGGGCGTGGCGCATGAGCGAGACACTCGAGCAGCGGCTGCAGTCGTTCGTCGGCCGCGAACTGCGCCCGACGCAGCGCGCGCAGGACGAGGTCAACCTGCCCATGATCCGGCACTGGGTCGAGGCCATGGGCGATGCCAACCCGATCTACCTCGACTCCCACACCGCCCGTGCCACCGGCCGCCCGGACGTGGTCGCGCCCGCGGCGATGATGCAGGCCTGGACCATGCGCGGATTCGCGGCCACCCAGGCGCCGAGTGGCGGAACGGATGCACAGGCGGAGTTGTTCGCGTTGCTCGACGAGGCGGGCTTCACCTCCGTGGTGGCCACCGACTCGGAGTTCGAGTTCTTCCGCGAGCTGATCCCCGGTGACCGCGTGAGCGTGTCGGAGACGTTGGAGTCGGTGTCGCCGCAGAAGCGGACGGCGTTGGGCACCGGTCACTTCCTCACCAGCCTGCGCACCTACACCGACGAGGCCGGCGCGGTCGTGGCCACACAACGGTGGCGGTTGCTGCGGTTCCGCCCCGCGGACGAGCCCGAGCGCGACGAACCCGCGGCGCCCCGGCCACGCCCCGCGCTCAACCAGGACAACGCGTTCTGGTTCGACGCCTGCCGCGAGCACCGGCTGCTGATCCAGCGCTGCACCTGCTGCGAGTTGTTGCGCCACCCGCCGGGGCCGTGCTGCCCGGAGTGCGGCTCGTTCGACTGGGACACCGTGCAGGCGAATGGACAGGCCACCGTCTACAGCTATGTGGTGGCACACCATCCAAAGCATCCCGCGTTCGAGTACCCACTCATCGTCGCGGTCGTCGAACTGGCGGAGGGAACCCGGCTGATCACCAACCTGGTCGGCATCGCACCCGAGGAGGTCGAGATCGGTATTCCGGTGCGGCTCGAATGGCTCGACGCGGACGACGAACTGACACTTCCGGTGTTCCGGCCCGTGGCGCCGGGCTCGGCGCACGAGGAGGGCTGATGGACTTCACGCTGGGCGAGGAACTCACGGCGGTACGGGATCTCGCATCGGAGATCTTCGCCGACACCGCTACGACGGAACGGGTTCGTGCCGTCGAGAGCACCGGAATCGACGAGAAGCTGTGGCACTCACTCGCCGAAGCGGGCCTGCTCGGCATCGCGCTGCCGGAGGACCACGGCGGCGCGGGACTCGGTATGGGCGGGCTCTGCGTTGTGCTTCAGGAGCAGGGAAAGCGGGTGGCCCCCGTTCCGCTGTGGCCCTCCGCCGTGGCCGCGCTGGTGCTCGCCACGCACGGAAGCGAGCAGCAGTCGCTGCTGTCCTGCCTCGCCGACGGTTCGGCGAGGCTCACACTCGCGCTGGAGGAGTTCGGCGCCGCCGACCCGGCGAGCCCGGAGTGCGTCGCCGAGCGCGCGGGCGGCGGGTGGTTGCTTACCGGGACCAAGGCGTCGGTTCCCGTGCCGGAAGGGACGCGCGCGGTCCTCGTGTCCGCCACCGGAGACGAGGGCCCCGCACTGTTCGTCGTCGACCCCAGCGCCACCGGGCTGACCTGGCAGGCGGCGGACACCACCAGCCACCAGCCGTGCGGCCACCTGCGGCTGGACGGTACACCCGCGGAGGCGGTCGGGGGACCCGCCGCCCTGCGCGACGCGCTGCATCGCGCCTACGTGGCGCTCGCCGCCGTGCAACTCGGCGTCGCGGAAGGCGCGTTACGGCACGCCGCGAGCTATCTCAGCGAACGCAAGCAGTTCGGCAGGCCACTGGCGACCTTCCAGGCCGTGGCTCACCAACTCGCCGACTGCTACATCGACATCGAAGCCATGAGCGTCACCATGTGGAACGCCGTGACCCATCTCGATGCCGGCGAACCCGCCGAACGCGTCGCCCTGGTCGCCAAGTGGTGGGCCACGGACGCGGGCCAGCGGGTGGTCCACCGGGTGCAGCACCTGCACGGTGGCATCGGCGTCGACATCGACTACCCGGTGCACCGCCACTACCTCTGGGGCAAGCAGATCGCCGGAACACTTGGCGGCCCGAGCGCCGACATCGACCGGCTCGGCTCCGTGCTCGCGGAGGTGGCCACGGCATGACGAGCTACTCCGACATCGCTGTGGGTGACTCCCTTCCGGCACTCGCGATCCCCCTCACTCGAACCCTGATCGTGGCGACCGCTATAGCCAGCAGGGACTACCAGGACGTGCACCACGACCCCGAACTGGCGCGGGAGCGCGGGTCCAAGGACATCTTCATGAACATCCTCACCACCAACGGCTTGGTCAGCCGATTCGTCACCGACTGGGCAGGCCCCGAAGCGACCGTACGTGCCATCAAGATTCGCCTCGGCGCACCCAACTATCCCGGGGACACCATGACGCTCACCGGTGAGGTGACCGGCAAGGACGCAGGCTCGGTCGATATCGCGGTGCGCGGCGAGAACGGTCTCGGCACCCACGTGAAAGGCACGGTTTCCGTGCTCTTCACCAGGGAGGTGACAGCGTGACCGGGTCCACCGGCATCTCCAACGCCACCGCCATCGTGGGCATCGGAGCCACCGAGTTCTCGAAGAACTCCGGCCGCAGCGAGCTGCGGCTGGCCTGCGAGGCCGTGCTGGCCGCCATCGCCGACGCGGGACTGAAGCCTTCCGATGTGGACGGTCTGGTCACGTTCACCGCCGACACCAACTCCGAGATCCACATTGCCCGTAACACCGGCATCGGGGAACTGAAGCACTTCTCCCGGGTCCACTACGGCGGCGGTGCCGCCTGCGGAACCGTCGCGCAGGCCGCGATGGCGATCGCGACCGGCGTGGCCGAGGTCGTTGTGTGCTACCGAGCCTTCAACGAACGTTCCGGTGAACGCTACGGGCTCGGCCAGGCGGACCGCCCGCTGGGCAGCAGCGCCGACCGTGCGGCCTACTCGTGGATGACCCCGTTCGGCCTTTCTACCCCGGCGCAGTGGGTGGCGATGTTCGCGCGGCGTTACATGCACGAGTACGGGGCCACCAGTGAGGACTTCGGGCGGGTCGCGGTCGCGATGCGCAAGCATGCGGCCAACAATCCGGCGGCCTGGTTCTACCAGCGCCCGATCACCCTCGCCGACCACCAGGCGTCCCGGTGGATCGCCGAGCCGTTGCACCTGCTTGACTGTTGCCAGGAAACCGACGGTGGGCAGGCGATCGTGGTGGTGTCCGAGGAGCGCGCCCGCGACCTGCCGCAGCCACCGGCCTACGTCGCCGCGGCGGCTCAGGGTTCCGGTGTGGACCAGCACATGATGACGAGCTACTACCGCCCGTCCATCTCCGGCATCCCCGAGATGGGACTGGTTGGAACCCAGCTCTACGAGCAGAGCGGGTTGAGCCCGGACAGCATCGACGCCGCCATTCTCTACGACCACTTCACGCCGTTGCTCCTTCCCCAGTTGGAGGAGTTGGGCTTCTGCGGACGGGGCGAGGCCAAGGACTTCGTCGGCGACGGCAACCTGGAACTCGGCGGCAGGCTGCCGTGCAATACCCACGGCGGCCAGTTGGGCGAGGCGTACCTGCACGGGATGAACGGCATCGCCGAGGCAGTGCGGCTGCTCAGGGGAACCTCGGTGAACCAACCGGACGAAGTGTCGAACGTTGTGGTCACGGCGGGCACCGGAGTGCCGACCAGCGGCCTCATCCTGGGCGCGAAGGTGTGAGTGCGGCATCATTGGAGCGCCTCTTTCCTCTCGTGAGTGGTTCGTGAACGGTTCCCATAGCAGGGGAGTTCTCGGTGCTCCGCTTGGAAGCGGCGGTCCCGCGCCGGCTCGGGCCGTGTGCAGTGTGTTGCGGCGCGGAGCGCGATCCGGATCGATGTGCTCGGGTGGTACGTACCAGGGTCGCCCGTTGATCACGGTGAGCTCCCAGTCCGTGTGGTGCAGTACGCGATGGTGTGCCGAGCGGACGAGCGCGCGGTTGTGCAGGGCTGTCGGGCCACCGTCCGCCCAGTGAACGATGTGATGTGCCTGGCACCATTTCGCTTTCCGACCGCATCCGGGGAAGGTGCAGCCGACGTCCCGACGGACGAGCGCGCGGCGGATTCGGCGAGGGACGGTGCGGCTCGCACGCCCGATGTCCAAAGTCTCACCTCGACTGCTGAGCACAACCGGCAACGCATTGCAGTCACAGGCCATTCGCTCAAGCTGCGCCACGGGCATGTTCAGATGACCGTCGACGAGCCCCCTGCCGATCCCTTGCCGCAGCTCATTCAGGTGAGTGGTGACCAGTAGCGTCACCGGTTCTCCCGCCTCGGTGGGTGCTTCGGGACAGCGCGCTGCCAGCTGCAGGACGTCCACCAGGGCGTCGCCGTAGCGTTCGTCACGGCCGCGTCGGTCCGGCCCCTGCTCGTCGGCGCGAGGCGCGGTGTGGGGTGACAGCAGCGCGGTAAGCAGCGCGCCAGCCTCCGGATCAAGTCCGAACATGCCTGTGATGCCACCATCGGCGCGCTGGCGCAGTTCCAACCAACGATCCGGTCTCGTCAGCTCCGCCTCGGTCGGCCGGTCGCCCTCCGGGTCGAGTCTCGCGCGGATCTCGCGCCCGAGCTTGGTGACGATCCGTGGCTCGCTGCTGGTCGCCGCCTCGCACAGGATCGACTCGACGATCGCGCGGTCTGGTGTGGACACCGCCGACGGAAGTGCTTCCAGCGACGCACGGATCGCCTCGACGTGTTGGCCAAGCTCGCCTTCCTCCAGCGCCGCCGCTACGTGTGGTAGTTTCGCTTCGATTCGCGCCCCTGACGGCGTGTACGAGCGGTTGAGCGCGCGGGTGTGCGCGAGAAGCCGTCGGACGTGTCCGGGGTTGTGGTTGCCGACATCGCGTAGCAGAGCGCCTGTCCCTGCATAGCCGAGTGCCCGAGCCGTTCCCCGCGATTCGAGCTCGGCGAGCACACGCAGCGATGCCGCGTACACCAGCCGGTTGAGCACCTCGAGTTGCCGCAGTGTGGTGAGCAATTCGCCTCCCGACAGCCTGGCAACGGCCTCGGGCGAGGAAGTCGTTTTGAGCGGATTCACATCGGACACACGACAAAGCTAGCACGGCATTCGAACGTTTGTTCGACACGATCGGGTGGAAATGGCTCTCTCCGCACAACACGGCGGTTAGTGTGAACTCGATACCTGACTGGGAGGGCCTGACATGACTAGTAAGTTCACCGAACTCGCGATCGATTGCGTCGATCCCCGCGGGCTGGCCAGATTCTGGTGCTCTGTGCTCGACTACCAGATTCAGGACGAGGAGGACGGAGTCGTCACGATCGGCCCGCCCGCGTTACCCGAAGGCAGGAGCCGCCCTGGCCCTGTGCCACCGACGTTGACATTCGCGCACGTGCCAGAGGGCAAGACCGTCAAGAACCGGCTCCACCTCGACGTCAACCCGACCGACAGAAACCAAGCCGAGGAAGTCAGCCGGCTGCTCGATCTGGGTGCTCGAGCCGTCGATGTCGGACAGGGTGACGAGAGTTGGGTCGTGCTCGCCGATCCGGAGGGCAACGAGTTCTGTGTCCTCGCGGACCGCCACCCCTGATCGGAGCCGGACAATGGAATGTCCCGTTAGGACTGTTCGGTCGATCGTCGGGTCGGGTCGGCCGCCTCCAGCGCGGGGGCAACCTGACCAAGCGCCTCGCGCAGCAGTGAGGGCAATGTTCGATCGGCTGTGACGACCACTAGTCCCGCGCCTGTCGAGCGATCGTCGTCGGCGGTGTCGACCCATCGCTCCACCGCCACCCTGGCGGCGGCCGAGACCGCGGCGGCCAGTACGGCGGGGGCCATGGTGGCGGTGTCGCCGATCCGGTCCGCGATCGCTGAGGCAAGCGGCGGCCTGAGGGCGGACATCGCGTCTATGAACTCCGCCCGCAACCGTGGCGTTGACATGATCATCGCAAGCGCTTCGCCATCGGGCTCGCTCGTGTACTGCTCGACCACGGCCTCGATCACGGCCGTCGCGAGTGGCTCGGATCCCGGCCGGGCACGCAACGCTGCCGCAACCCGCAGCGTCCGCTCGGCGGTGACCGCAGAGACGATCGCCTGCTCCCTGCTCGCGAAGTAGTTGTTGTAGGTCCGAGGTGACACCCCGGCGGCCTCGGCGATGTCGTCGACCCGCACGTTCTCAGGCCCGTGTGCCAGCGCGAGGCGCAGCGCGGCCTCGCTGAGGGCGTCGCGGGTAGCCGCCTTCTTCCGTTCCCGCAGCCCACCGCGCTCCTTCGCTGTCATGCGGGCAGCATAAGCTCGGCCGGGAGCTGTGTCGCCGCGGCCCGCGACAACCTCAGCGCCCCCACCTCAGCGCCTCCACCTCAGGGACGGGTGGTGACCCTGGCGAGGTGCTCGTGCGGTCTGCCGAGCAGTTGCTCGCTGGAGTGCGCGCGCTTGAAGTAGCGATGTGCGGGGTGTTCCCAGGTGATGCCGATGCCGCCGTGCAGCTGGATCATCTCCGCCGCGACGGTCGACAGCGCCCGAGAGCAGTGCACCTTCGCCACGGCGGCGAGGCGCTCACGGTCGTCGGCGAACGTGGCGGCGGCAAGCGCGGCGGAGCGGGCGGTCTCCACGAGCACGTACATGTCCGCCATGCGGTGCTTGAGCGCCTGGAAACCGCCGATGGGGCGGCCGAACTGCTCGCGTTCCTTGGTGTAGGCCACCGTGATCTCCAAGGCTCGCTCGGCCGCTCCCGCCTGCTCCGCGGCCAGTATCGCGCAACCGAGATCACGTACCCTGCGCAGCGCGGGCCGGAAGTCGCCGGTGCCTATCCTGCGTCCGGCGGCGCTGGTGAGCGTCACCTCGGCGAGCCTGCGCGAGGCGTCCATGGTGGGCGAGCGCCTGCGGCTCACGCCCTGCCCGGAGGGTTCCACCTCGAACAGCGCCAGCTCGTCGCCCGTACGCGCGACGACGAGCAATACATCGGCGGCGTCGCCGTCGAGCACGAAATGCGCCGTCCCGTTCAGCACAGCACCGTCGGCGGTGCACGCGGCTGTCTCGGGGTCCCAGCGTCCCTCGGCGCTCGTCCACGCGAGCGCCGCGACACTCCTGCCCTCGGCCATCGGCGGCAGCAGTCGTTCACATGCCGGCTCGTCCGCCGACTCCAGCAGGGCCTTTGTGGCGAGCACGGTGGAACCGAGCAGGGGAGTGGTAGCGAGTTCCCTGCCGATCTCCAGCGCGGCTACGGCCAGCTCCGCCGGGCCGGCTCCGGCGCCGCCGTAGCTCTCCGGGACGGTTAATCCAGGTACGCCGACCTGCTCACACAGCAGCGACCAGGCGTCCTCGGGTTCGGTCTTGCGCAGGAGCGCTCGGATCGTCTCGGCGAGGGCGACCTGTTCCTCGGTGGGCGTGAGCGACATCAGCCCACCCGCCCGTGCTCGGGCACGCCGTGCAGCACCCTGGTGCGGTGCACGGACTGGGTTCCCCACGCCGACACCAGGGCTCGCACCTTGGTGAGTCGCAGTCCCAGATCGTGCTCGGCGGTGTAGCCGATCGCACCATGCACCTGCAAACCGGTACGGGCGGCGAGGTGAGCCGCCCGCGCGCAGGCAACCTTCGCGGCCGACACATCCCTGGCCGCGGTATCGCCACCCAGCGCGACGGCCGCGCCGTGCACCAGCGGCCTTGCCAGCTCGAGTTCGGTGGCCACATCGGCAAGCAGGTGCTTGATCGCCTGGTACTGGCCGATCTCGCGGCCGTACTGCTTGCGCTGCTTGGCATAGGTCACCGACTCGTCGAGCAGCCACTGGCCCGCGCCGAGCAACTGCGCCGCCGTCGCCAACGCGCCCACGTCGAAGGCGGCCTCGGTGTCGATGGGGCCGGTGTCGATGGGCCCGGTGTTGACGGGCTCCGATTCGTTGTCGGATTCGGGGACCGGTTCGAACAGCCGCCTCGAGCCGTCTATCGACGACAGTGCCCGGCCAGCGGTGAACGGCCGGATTGCCGCGCCTTCCAGCAGCAGCCGAGCCTGCGCGACGTCGGCGTCGAGCGCGTACGGTACGTGTGGTCGCAGCACCAGCGAGGCAAGTGTCTCGCCGGAGGCCACGCCGGGAAGGAACCGCTCTGCCAGTGGGTGTTCCCGCGGCAGCAGTGCGGGCAGCGCCGCCACGGTGTCCACCCAGGGACCGGGCACGGCGTGGTACCCGAGTCGCTCGAAAGCCACGACCAGGTCCACCGCCGTCGCCTCGATCCCACCCCACCGCTGCGGGACGGTGAGCGCCTGCACTCCCAGTTCGGCCAGCGCCTGCCAGATCCGCATGCCGGGCTCGTGTTGCCCCTGTGCCCACGCCCGGTTGGCCTTGGCCGGGTCCGAGGCGGACAGCAACTGGTCGATACTTTCCGCGAACTGGCGCTGCTCGTCCGATAGCGCGAATCTCACCGTTGTCCCCTCGGAAGTCCCAGCAGCCGCTCGGCCACCACGTTGCGCTGGATCTGGTCGGTGCCGCCGTAGATCGGGCCCGCCAGCGAGAACAGCCAGCCCTCCGGCCAGCCGGTCTCGCCGCTGAGTTCGGCGTCCGGGCCGAGCAGTTCCAGCGCCGTCTCGTGCAAAGCGACGTCGAGTTGCGACCAGAACAGCTTGTTCACGCTCGACTCCGGTCCCAGCTCGCCACCCTCGGCGAGCCGCGTCACGGTGCCGAAGGTGTAGAGCTGGTAGGCCCGCGCCTGAATCCAGGCGTCGGCGACCCGCTGCGCAAGGGCGGTGCCGGTGTCGCCGCTGGTTTCCCGCCACAGCCGCACGAGCCGGTCGGCCGCTGCCAGGAACCGGCCGGGCGAGCGCAGCGACAGCCCACGTTCGTTGTTGGCGGTGGTCATGGCGACTCGCCAGCCCTCGCTCGGCTCACCGATCACGTCGGCATCCGGGACGAACACCTCGTCCAGGAAGATCTCCGCGAAGCCGGGCTCGCCGTCGAGCTGCGGGATGGGGCGTACTCGCACCCCATCGGCCCGCAGGTCGAACATCGCGTAGGTGAGCCCACGATGGCGTTCACTGTCCGGATCGCTGCGGAACAGCCCGAACGCGCGGTCGGCGTAGGTGGCGCGGGAACTCCACACCTTCTGGCCCGACAGCAGCCAGCCGCCATCGGTACGGGTGGCGGTGCTGCGCAGCGCTGCGATATCGCTGCCTGCCTCCGGCTCCGACCACGCCTGCGCCCACACCTGCTCACCCCGTGCCATCGCGGGCAGGATGCGCTCGCGTTGCTCGGGGGTGCCGTGGGAGAACAGGGTCGGCGCGAGCATGAAGATGCCGTTCTGACCCACCCTGCCCGGCGCGCCCGCGGCGTAGTACTCCTCCTCGAACAGTACCCACTCGAGCAGGCTCGCGTCCCGGCCGCCGTACTCCCGCGGCCACGACACCACGGACAGCCGCGCGTCGGCCAGCTTCGCTTCCCAGCGGCGGTGTTGCTCGAACCCCTCTGCGGTGTCGAAGGACGCCAGCGGGCGCTTCGGAACGTTGTCCGCCAGCCAGGCGCGTACCTCGTCCCGGAACGCCGTTGTCTGCTCGTCCAGTTCCAGATCCATGCTCAGCTCTTCTTGTTGGCGTCGCGCATCGAACGGGCGTCCTGGCCACCGAGGGAGTCGCCGCCGTAGACCTCGGCGTTGTGTGCGTGGGCGAAGTGGTGCAGCCCGAACACCGAGTCCATGCCCGCTCGCATGCCCATCAGATCCTCGGCCTGGTTGACGGCCTTCTTCGTCAGCGCGAGCCCGAACGACGGCATCCGCGCGATCTGCTCTGCCAGCGCGAGGGTCTGCTCGTGCAGCTCCTCCCTCGGCACGACCCGGTTGAGCATGCCCCACTCCTTGGCCTGCTGCGCGCTGAAGCGCTCGCCGGTGAACAGCACCTCCTTGGCGGCGCGTGGACCGAGCACCCATGGGTGGGCGAAGTACTCGACACCGGGGATGCCCATGCGCACCACGGGGTCGGAGAAGAACGCATCGTCGGAGGCGACGATCAGGTCGCACACCCAGGCCAGCATCAACGCACCAGCGATGCAGGCGCCCTGCACGCTGGCGATCATCGGCTTGGGGATCTCCCGCCAGCGCCTGCACATGCCCAAGTACACTTCGGACTCGCGGGCGAAGCGCTGGTCGCCGCCCTGCTTGCCGACGTGGTCCCACCACAGCACGGCCTTGTTCTCGAAGTGTGCGTCGACGTCCCTGCCAGGCGTGCCGATGTCGTGCCCTGCCGAGAAGTGCTTGCCCTCGCCCGCAAGTACGATCACCTTCACCTCGTCGTCCTCGACGGCGCGGGTGAACGCGGCGTCGAGCGCGTAGGTCATGGCCGAGTTCTGCGCGTTGCGGTACTGCGGTCGGTTCATCGTCACCACGGCCACCGCGCCGCGGCGCTCGTAACGCACGACCTCGGTTTCCTCGGTTTGCGCGTTCATCGTGTTGCCTCCTCGTCCCGCAACGTGCGTTTCAGAACCTTGCCCGCAGGGTTGCGCGGCAACGCCGTGCGGAACTCCACCTGCCGGGGCACCTTGAAGTTGGCCAGTTCGCGCTTGCAGTGCTCGATGACGTCCTCCTCGGACAGCGTTGCCCCCGGCCTGCGCACCACGAACGCCTTGCCGACCTCACCGAGCCGCGCGTCGGGCACGCCGACCACGGCCGAGTCCGCCACGCCGTCGAGCCTGGCCAGCACCTGCTCGACCTCGGCCGGATAGACGTTGAAGCCGCCGCAGATGTACATGTCCTTGAGCCGGTCGGTGATGGTGAGGTAGCCGCGCTCGTCGAGCCGACCCACGTCACCGGTGTGCAGCCAGCCGTCGGCGTCGATGGCCTCGCGCGTCGCGACCGGGTCGTCGAGGTAGCCGAGCATCATGTTCGGTCCGCGCAGCAGGATCTCGCCGTTGTCCGCGATACGGACGTCGAACCCTGACGTAGCCCTGCCGGAGGTACGCGCGATGGTCTCGGCGTCGTCGGTGGGCCTGCACATCGTTGCCACCACGGCCTCGGTCAACCCGTACGCGGTGAGCACCACGTCGAAGCTCAACTCGGCTCGCATCCGTTCCACCAGGGCGACCGGCACCGTCGCGGCGCCGGTGACGGCGACTCGCAGGCTGTCGAGGTCGTATCGCGACCGGGTGGGTGCGTCGAGCATGACCTGGTAGATGGTGGGCGCTCCCGGAAGGATCGTGACGCGTTCGCGCTCGACCAGCCGCATCGTGGCCTCGACGTCGAAGGTGAGCTGCGGCAGTATCGCGGCGCCGTGCAGCAGGGCCACCAGCATGCCCGCCTTGTAACCGAAGCTGTGGAAGAACGGGTTGATGATCAGGTAGCGGTCGTCCGGTCCGACTGTCGCGCAGTCCGCCCATGCCCTCGCGACGCCGATGGTGCGGCTGTGGCTGGTCATCGCACCCTTGCTGCGCCCGGTGGTGCCGGAGGTGAACAGGATGTCGGCGACGTCGTCGGGCGCCACGGCCTCGGCGCGGGCATCGACTTCGGCCAGTTCGGCGGCGTCGGCCGTGAGTTCCGGCAGTTCGCGCCAGTCCACGACACCCTCGGTCGGTTCCGGCTCGCCCTCCACCGGGACCCGCACGACCAGTGGCAGCTCACCCACCCCGGCCTCGCGCAGTTCGGCGAGCCGGTCCACGCCGAGGAACGGGCCCGCCACCACCAGGCCACGCGCGCCGCTGCGGGAGATGACATCGGCCATCTCCGGGCCGGTGAACCGGGTGTTGATGGGCACGACGGTCGCGCCCGCGTAGAGGATCCCCAGCGAGGCGATCACCCAGTGGTAGGTGTTGGGTGAGCAGATGGCTACGCGCTCGCCCGGTCGAATACCGCGGCGGGACAACACGGTCGCGAATCGGCGGACCTGCTCGTACAGTTCCGCGTAACGCAACCGCACCGAGCCGTCGACCACGGCTTCCCGGTCGCCGAACTCCCGCGCCGCCCGCACGAGTGCCGCCGGAACCGTGGCTGGTGCCGTTTCCACGAGAACCTCCCTAGCAAGTGCTTGGTAGGGTAGCCTACGCACCAACGGCCGCGTTGAAAACATCCCGAGGAGGTCTTCGAGTGTCCGACACTGTGTCGGGCGGCGAGTTTCGCGACGAAGTGCGGACCTGGCTGGCCGAGAACCTCACGGGCGAGTTCGCCGCGCTGCGGGGACTCGGCGGGCCCGGCCGGGAGCACGAGGCATTCGAGGAGCGCCTCGCCTGGGAACGCCACCTCGCCGCGGCGGGCTGGACCTGCGTAGGGTGGCCGGTCGAGCACGGCGGCCGAGGGGCGACGCTGGAACAGCAGGTCATCTTCCACGAGGAGTACGCCAGAGCCAACGCACCCGCGAAGGTCAGCCACCTCGGCCAGGAACTGCTCGGCCCAACGCTGATCGCGTTCGGCACGCCGCAGCAGCAGCGCCGGTTCCTGCCCAAGATCGTGTCGGTGGAGGAACTGTGGTGCCAGGGCTACTCCGAGCCGGGCGCGGGCTCCGACCTGGCCGCCGTTTCCACCACCGCTCGCCTGGAAGGCGACGAGTGGGTGCTGCGTGGGCAGAAGGTGTGGACTTCGCTGGCCCACGTCGCTGACTGGTGTTTCGTGCTCGCTCGCACCGAACCCGGCTCCACCAGGCACAGCGGCCTGTCCTACCTGCTGGTGCCGATGCGGCAGGACGGCATCGAGGTAAGGCCCATCCAGCAGCTCACCGGCACCTCGGAGTTCAACGAGGTGTTCTTCGACGGCGCACGCACCTCCGCCGACCTGGTGGTCGGCGAGCCCGGCGACGGCTGGCGCGTCGCGATGGGCACCCTCGGCTTCGAGCGCGGCGTCGCCACGCTTGGCCAGCAGGTCGGTTTCCGTCGCGAGCTCGCGGCGCTGACCGAGCTGGCAGACCGCACCGGCGCCGCCGACGACCCGACCGTCGAGCAGCGCCTCGCCCAGGCGTGGGTGGGGCTGGAGGTGATGCGCGCACACGCGCTGCGCACCCTCGGTGACTCCGCGCCCGGCGTCGCCGAGGTGTCCAAACTCGTGTGGGCCAACTGGCATCGCGAACTCGGCGAGCTGGCCATGCTGGTGCGTGGCGCGGCGGGGCTGGTGGCCGATCCCGACCTGGACGAGTGGCAGCGGCTGTTCCTGTTCACCAGAGCCGACACCATCTACGGCGGCTCCAACGAGATCCAGCGCAACATCATCGCCGAGCGGGTGCTCGGCCTGCCGAGGGAGAAGCGACAGTGATTCCGTTGCCGGACTACCCGCAGGGGCGCGAACTGCTGCGCGACAAGGTGGTCGTGGTGACCGCCGCCGCGGGCACGGGCATCGGCTCGGCCGTCGCCCGGCGCAGCCTCGAGGAGGGCGCCAGGGTGGTGATCAGCGACTGGCACGAGCGGCGGCTCGCCGAGAAGGCCCAGAGCCTCGCCGAGTACGGCGAGGTGCACGCCGTGCCATGCGACGTCACCGACGAGGACCAGGTGTCGGGCCTGATCTCCGCCGCGGTGGAGCGGTTCGGCCGCATCGACGTGCTCATCAACAACGCCGGCCTCGGCGGCAGCACGTCGATCCTGGACATGACCGACGAGCAGTGGTCCCGCGTACTCGACGTCACGCTCAACGGCACGTTCCGGATGACGAGGGCGGCACTGCGGCAGTTCGTCGAGCAGGGCGGTGGCGGAGCCGTGGTGAACAACGCCTCGGTGATCGGCTGGCGCGCGCAGGCGCAGCAGTCGCACTACGCTGCCGCCAAGGCAGGTGTGATGGCGCTGACCAGGTGCGCCGCCGTGGACGTGGCCGAGCACGGGATCAGAGTGAACGCGGTGTCACCGAGTCTGGCGATGCACCCGTTCCTCGCCAAAGTGACCTCCGAGGAACTGCTGGCCGACCTCACGGAAAGGGAGGTCTCCGGCAGGGCGGCGCAGCCGTGGGAGGTCGCCAATGTCATGGTGTTCCTCGCCAGCGACTACGCCTCGTACCTGACCGGTGAGGTGATCTCGGTGAGCAGCCAGCATGCATAGGGGACGGGTCGGATGAACACGAGAACCGCGAAGAAGCGACAGGCGGGCAACAACGGGTCCGGAAGGCGCGCCGAACTACTGGCACTGGCCGCGCGCCTGTTCGCCGACCGCGGCTACGTCTCCACGACGGTGCGCGACATCGCCGACGCCGCCGGAATCCTTTCCGGAAGCCTGTACCACCACTTCGACTCCAAGGAGTCGATGGCCGACGAGATCCTGCGCGGCTTTCTCGATGGACTCTTCGACACCTATGCGCAGATCGTCGCCGCCGACCTCGGGCCGAGGAACACGCTGGAGGCGGTGGTCGCCGCCTCGTTCCGCTTCATTCGCGACCATCCCGCCGAGGTGGCGATCTACCAGAACGAGGCCAAACACCTGGCCCATCTGGAGCGCTTCGCCTACATCGACGAGCGAAACGTGGAGTTCCGCAACCTCTGGCGCAAGATCCTCACCGACGGTGTGCGGCAAGGCGTGTTCCGCGAGGATCTCGACGTGGAACTGGTCTACCGCTTCATCAGGGACACGGTCTGGGTGGCGGTGCGCTGGTACAACCCCGCGGGCACCCTCTCGGCCGACGACGTGGCGCAGCAGTACCTCGGCATCCTGCTCGACGGAATCGCCACCCGCCGCAGGCGGACCAAGAAAACGGGAGAGACGCATGGCTGAGGCATACATTCTGGACGCGGTGCGCACGCCGGTCGGCAAGCGCGGCGGTGGCCTTTCCGCCGTGCACAGCGCCGACCTCGGCGCGCACGTCATCAACGCGATCCTCGACCGCACCGGGGTGGACCCCGAGCGGGTCGACGACGTGATTCTCGGCTGCACCGACACACTCGGCTCGCAGTCGGGCAACATCGCGCGCACCGCGTGGCTGGCGGCGGGCAGGCCCGACCACGTTCCCGGCGTGACGGTGGACCGGCAGTGCGGTTCCAGCCAGCAGGCCGTGCACTTCGCCGCGCAGGCCGTGCTGTCCGGCACGATGGATCTGGTGCTGGCAGGCGGCGTGCAGAACATGAGCCAGATTCCCATCAGCGCGGCGATGCTGGCCGGGCGCGAGTACGGCATCGACGACCCGTTCTCCGGCTCGAAGGGTTGGCAGCAGCGCTACGGCAGTGCCGAGATCTCCCAGTTCCAGAGCGCGCAGATGATCGCCGAGCACTGGGACATCTCAAGGCAAACGATGGAGGAGTTCGCCTACACCAGCCACCAGCGCGCCATCGCGGCCATCGACGAGGGGCGGTTCGACGCCGAAACGGTGCCCTTCGGAGATCTCAAACACGACGAGGGTCCGCGCAGGGACACCAGCCTGGAGAAGATGGCGGGACTGTCGCCGTTGAGCCCCGGTTCACGGATCACGGCGGCCGTGGCCAGCCAGATCTCCGACGGCGCCAGCGCAGCGCTGCTGGCTTCCGAGGCGTTCGTGAAGGAAACCGGGATCACCCCGAAGGCGCGGGTGCACCACCTTTCGGTGCGCGCGGCCGATCCGGTGTGGATGCTCACCGGCCCCATTCCCGCCACCCGGTTCGCGTTGCGCAAGGCCGGGCTCACCGTGGACGACATCGACCTGTTCGAGGTGAACGAGGCGTTCGCCAGCGTCGTGCTCGCGTGGCTGGACGAGATGGGCGCGGACCCGGGGAAGGTCAACGTCAACGGCGGCGGTATCGCGCTGGGGCACCCCATCGGCGCCACCGGGACGAAGCTGTTCGCCACCCTGCTGCACGAGCTGGAGCGCCGAGGCGGCCGCTACGGCCTGCAGACGATGTGCGAGGGCGGCGGCACGGCCAACGTCACCATCATCGAGCGGCTGTGACGAAGCGTCTGCGTCGTGGATCGCTCGGGTAGCGGATACAGCGGCCCCGGAGGTCGGGCACCCGTACTGACTATTTCCCGAGCGTATCCGGTTCCTTTGTCGTGGCACCAATATGAGCTTGGTGCCTCTTCCAGCCGGGCGTTTCGCAATACCTCGGCGTGCTGAGAGAGCGCTTTCGCGACGGTCCGCCGCGAGAAGTGCGCGGCGGCTCTATGCTGTTGAACCCGTTCCCCTGCGGGATGTCGACCGGTGGCTTGAACGGTTCCGCCGTACCTTGGATCGGCATCTCGACGCACTTGTCAACAAGCTTTTCCGTAGCAGGCGAGGGCGACGTCTGCGCGAGGCCGACAGGAGGCGCAAGTAGGATGGCCACGAACTCTCGGATCAAGCCCGTCGAGCGAGCCACTGACAGAAGCTGGGACGAGTGGCTGCGATTCATGGACACGATCGACGCGGAGAACCTCAATCACAAGCAGATCGCACTGAAGGTCTATGAGGAACTCGACGGCGCGATCGAGCAAGCCGGCTGGTGGGCCCAGGCGGTGACGGTGGCCTACGAGCAGTACATCGGCCGCCGGGTCCCGGGCCAACGTCCGGACGGCACCTTCCAGTTGAGCGTAAGCAAGCAGACCAGGCTCGGCATGGCCGACCTCATGCAGGAGTGGCAGCGGTTCGCAGCCGAGGACGAGGACGTGCAGGGCATGGTCGGCGGCGACCCGCGCATCGGTGGAACTGACCGGCGCATGACGTGGCGAACCAAAGCCAAGGACGGTTCCACGGTCATCGTCACGAGCGAGCCGAAGCGGAACGGGACCGCGTCGATCGTTGTGACCCAGCTCGGGCTCGCGACGCTCGAATCGAATGACCTGGCTCGGGAGCGGTGGTCAGCAATCGTCAAGCGCTTCCTGGCGGATATCCGAAACAGTCCGGTGGAGTAGCGAAACCGCCGGGCGTCCTCAAAGCTTGCCCAGTTCGGCTATGCGTGCTCGGGCGTCGGTGACCATGCCTTCGATCAGCTCGGCCACGCTGGGCAGGTCGGCCAGCATCCCGACGACCTGCCCGGAGGCGAGCACACCCGCGTCGGTGTCGCCGTTCACCAGGCCGGCCCGTAGCAGCATCGGCGTGTTGGCGGCCATGAGTACCTGCGCCCACGTGCGGTCGCCCGAGCGCTTCATCGCGAGTCCTTCGGTGACCATCGACCGCCACGACACTCCGGTGAGCTTGCGGAACCTCGCGGCGTTGCGCACCGCCCTGAGCAGTCCGGTCACATTGCCCGAGCGTTCGAGCGAGTCGACCAACTCGGTGCGCAGCACGCGGTGCGGCATCCCGTCGACCTTGCGGGTCACGACCGTGTCGGCGAGGCCTCGCTCCAGGTAGGCGCGCTTGACCGCGTTCGGCACCGTGCTCTCCTTGGTGAGCAGGAACCGGGTGCCCATGGCGACACCCGCCGCACCGTAGGCCAGCGCGGCGGCGAGGCCACGCCCGTCGAAGAAGCCGCCCGCCGCGACCACCGGAATGTCCACCGCGTCCAGCACCGAGGGCAGCAGCAGCGTGGTGGCCACGCCACCGGTGTGGCCACCACCCTCACCGCCCTGCACCACGACCGCGTCCGCACCCCACGAGGCGACCTTCTCGGCGTGCCTGGCCGCGCCGACCGAGGGCACCACCACGATGCCCTCGTCCTTCAGCTTCGCGATCAGCTCCTTGCGCGGCGCGAGCGCGAACGAGGCGACCCTGACCCGCTCCCTGATCAGCAGCTCGACCCTGCGGTCGGCATCCTCGGCGTCGGCCCGCAGGTTCACCCCGAACGGCTTGTCGGTGCGGCCCTTGACCTCCTTGACGGCGGACTCCAGCTCGTCGTAGGTCATCGTGGCCGAGGCCAGGATGCCGAGCCCGCCCGCCTCGGCGGTGGCCGACACCAGGCGCGGCCCCGCGACCCAGCCCATTCCGGTCTGCACCACCGGGTACCGCACGCCGACCAGTTCGGTCAGCGGGGTCCGCAGCGCCGCTGCGGTGATCACGACGGCACCTCGCGATCCCGGGTGGACTTCGGGTCGATCACCTCACGCAGCAGCCGCAACTCCTCGTCGGTCGGCAGCCTGCTATCGGCGACGTCACTGGTGTCGAGTTCGAAACCGGTGTTGTCGACCACCTCGTCCACCGAAACCCCGGGGTGCACCGACACCAGCCGCATCGCGTTGTCCGGTCCGGAGAAGTCGAGCACGGCAAGGTTGGTCACGACCCGGTACACGTCGTGGTACTTGCGTGCGCTCGGACCCGCCTGGCGCGCACTGTCGTAGCCCACGCCGGAGATCACGTCGACCCGCTCGGTGAACACCCGCTTGCTGTGGCGGGGGACCCAGTAGCTCGTGCGGTTGTTGACGGTGTTGCCAGGCCCGCCGCGCACCCCGAGCAACTGCTTCTTGGGGCGTGCGTGATCCCCGATCGCGGAGATGTTCTGGTTGCCGAAGCGGTCGACCTGGTTGGCGCCCATCACCACGTGCCGCTTGCCGTGCGGCACAACGGTGTCGAGCACCTTGCGGAACGGCTGCCAGCCTTCGACGATCGGCTCACCGACACCGGGTGTGCTGGCCAGCAGGTACGCCTCGCCGTCGCTGAGCAGGATGTCGGGCTCGAAGGTGAGTCTGGCCAGCCGCGCTCCCAGTGACGGCAGCAGCCCCATCGGGCTCACCACGATCTCGCCGTCGCCCCGGAACAGCTCCGCGCAGGCCACCGCGGCGACCTCGGCACGTGTCGCGTTCTTCACGCCGCCTCCCCGGTGAACTTGTCCACTTCGGATAGATAGGTTCGCTCGTCACCGGAGAGGAACCGGTCGACGAACTTGGGCCAGGCGTCGAGGTCCTTCGCGGACTCGACGTAGTGGCGCTGGAACTTCTCGTCGCGGCCGTAGTCGGGCGCGGCGCTGGTGAAGTGCGCCCCGCGTGGGGCTTCCACTACACCGTGCACGGCGGAGCGGTTCAGCAGCAGGCTCTGCACCGGCGCGGCAGCCGTCAGTTCGGCGGTGTCCACCACCTGCTCGGCGGAGACGAAGCAGCGGTCGGCCGCCAACGCGAACAGGTCGTCGAAGTAGGGGTCAGGGCCGAGGTACTGCGCGTTGCCACGGGCGTCGGCGCGGTTGAGGTGAACCAGCGCGGCGTCGAGTCGAAGCGGTGGCACGGCGAGCAACTCCTCGCCGTCGTCATAGGGGGAACTGACGGTGCGCAGCTGCGGGTTGAGCCGCATGACGTCCGAACCCAGCCCGGCACGGGTGGGCAGGAACGGCAGTCGCTGCGCGGCGGCCGACAGCGCCGTGCCGAACACGCCCTCGTCGTACTCGGTCACCTCGATCTGCCCGCTCTCGCGCACGCGGCCGAACCACGGGTCGAACGGGATGGAGTCGAGCGTGACGAACCCGAACACCAACTTGCGGATCCGTTCCGCGGAGGCGAGCAACCCGATGTCGGGACCGCCGTAGGACACGACGGTGAGGTCGGTCAGCGACGAGCGAAGGATGGCCCGCACCAGCGCCATCGGTTTGCGCCGCGAGCCCCAACCGCCGATGCCGATGGTCATGCCGTCGGAAAGTTCGGCGACGACCTCGTCGGCGGTCATCCGTTTGTCCGCCATCACTCTCCCTTGCCGTTGTCGAGGAACTCCTGGCGCGCGGCGTCGGAGACACCGGCCAGGTTCAGCTCGAAGGTGAAGCCCTGCTCGTAGCGGTAACTGCGGTGTACGGGCTGCGGGTCGATACCGTTGATGGCCTGCTTCGCCGCGCGGATCACCCGGGTGTCCTTGTCGGCGATCTGTCTTGCCACCGCCAGCGCGGCCTCGTCGAGTTCGCCGCGAGGCACCACCCGGTACACCGAGCCGTGGTGGTGCAACTGGTGGGCGTCCACCGTGCTCGCCGTGTAGTACAGCGTGCGCATCAGGTGCTGTGGCACGAGGCGGGCCAGATGCGTCGCAGCGCCGAGCGCGCCGCGGTCGACCTCCGGCAGCCCGAACGTCGCGTCGTCGGAGGCGACGACGACGTCGGCGTTGCCGACGAGTCCGATCCCGCCGCCGAGGCAGAACCCGTGCACCGCGGCGATCACCGGTACCGCGCAGTCGTACACGGCGGAGAACGCGGCCGCGCAACCGTGGTTGGCCCCGATCAGCGACCCGTAGGCCGAATCCGCCTGGATCTCCTTGATGTCCACGCCCGCGTTGAAGCCACGTCCCTCGGCTCTGAGTACCACCACGTGGCATTCCGGGTCGCGGCCCTGTGTCGTGATCGCCTCGGCGAGGTCGAACCAGCCTTGCACGGTGAGCGCGTTCACCGGAGGGGAATTCACTGTCACCACTGCGATTCCCGGCTCCACGCGGTCCGTGGAGATGACGTCTGCCATACGCCTTCCTAACCTAGCACTTGCTTGGTAAGTTAGCAGTGTGCCTGGCGCGAGTACAGGCCGGAAGGAGGAACGGCGTGGCGCTCGACTTGCGCCTTGACGGCGCGGTGGCGCTCGTCACCGGTGGTGTTCGCGGGGTGGGGGCCGGCATTACCGGGGCACTGCTCGACGCGGGCGCCACGGTAGTGACCTGCGCGCGCCGGGAGCCTGAGCGGCTCGCTCAGGGCGTGGAGTTCCAGCGGTGCGACGTGCGAGAGCCTGACGACGTCGAGCAGCTGGTCGAGCGGATCGCCGGGCGGCACGGGCGGCTCGACGTCGTGGTGAACAACGCCGGTGGCGCGCCGTTCGCCGACGCCGCCACCGCCTCGGCCAACTTCCACACCAAGGTCGTCGCCCTGAACCTGCTCGCCCCGCTGACCGTCGCACGCTGCGCCAACGCGGTGATGCAGCAACAGGATCGCGGGGGCTCGATCGTCAACATCAGCAGTGTCAGCGGCGCGCGGCCGTCCCCGGGTACCGCCTCGTACGGGGCCGCCAAGGCGGGGCTGGACAATCTCACCGCGAGCCTGGCAGTGGAGTGGGCACCGAAGGTGCGGGTGAACGCCCTGCGGGTCGGCATGGTTCGCACCGAACAGGCGCAACTGCACTACGGCGACGGCGAGGGAGTGGAGGCCGTTGGTGCGACCGTCCCGCTCGGACGGTTGGCCGAACCCGAGGAGATCGGTGCCTGCGTGGCGTTTCTGGCCTCGCCGCTGGCTTCCTACGTCAGCGGCGCGACGCTCGCGGTACACGGCGGGGGAGAGGTACCCGCGTTCCTCGCCGCCGCCAACGCACGACATGACAAGGAGTGACGGTGACAGGAATCGTGGAAGGCCGGGTCGTGATCGTCACCGGCGCGGGCAGGGGCATCGGGCGCGAGCACGCGCTGGCCTTCGCCCGCGAAGGTGCCCGCGTGGTGGTCAACGACATCGGCGTCGGGCTGGACGGTAGCGGCAGCTCCGGCGGCCCGGCCGAGCAGGTCGTCGCCGAGATCGAGGCGGCGGGCGGTTCCGCCGTGGCCAACACCGACGACATCGCCGACTGGGCAGGCGCGCAGCGACTGGTGGACACCGCCGTCGAGAAGTTCGGCAGGCTGGACGTGCTGGTGAACAACGCGGGTTTCCTGCGCGACCGGATGCTGGTGAACATGGCCGAGCAGGAGTGGGACGCGGTCATCCGGGTGCACCTGAAGGGGCACTTCGCGACCCTGCGGCACGCCGCCGCGTACTGGCGTGCCGAGGCCAAGGCGGGCCGTACCCCCAGCGCGCGGGTGATCAACACCAGTTCTGGCGCCGGGCTCCTCGGCAGCGTTGGGCAGGGCAACTACTCGGCGGCGAAGGCCGGTATCGCGGGGTTGACCGTGGTGGCCGCCGCCGAACTGGCACGTTACGGCGTCACGGTGAACGCCATCGCGCCCGCGGCGCGCACGCGCATGACCGAGCAGACCTTCGCCGACGACATGGCCGCGCCCGAGGACGGATTCGACGCGATGGCGCCGGAGAACGTCTCACCACTGGTGGTGTGGCTCGGCAGTGAGGAGTCGGCGAAGGTGACCGGCCGGGTCTTCGAGGTCGAGGGCGGGCAGGTGTCCCTGGCCCAGGCGTGGCGGCACGGCCCGTCGGAGGACAAGGGAGCGCGTTGGGAGCCCCCCGAACTCGGCCCCGTCGTCGCTCGCCTGCTGGAGCGTGCCCCCGAGCCGGAACCGGTCTACGGCGCCTGACCCACCCGCGAGTCCCCCGTTCCTGCCTGCGAGTCCCCCGTTCCTGCCTGCGAGTCCTGCGTTGCCACCCGCGAGTTCTGCGTTCCCGTCTGCGAGTCCTGCGTTGCCACCCGCGAGTTCTGCGTTCCCGTGCCGTGGCCGAGACGGGCCTGCCGGGCGGATTCTCGCGACGTCCGCCGTCAGCCATGCGGAACTCGCGAGTCCGGGAGGGGCACTCGCGGACGAGAGTGCAGAATTCGCGGTCCTGAGCGGGGGACTCGCGGACATGAGCGGGGTCAGCCGCGCAGCTTGCGGTGCAGCGCGTCCAGTTCGTCGTCGGTGAAGCCGTGTTCGCCGAGCCAGTCCGGCACGCCCCCGTAGCACTTGTCGATGTGGTCGAGGAACTCCGCCATGGTTTCCGCGCGTGGCACGTGCTTGTCCAGCGGTACCCGGTCGATGTCCTTGGCATAGGTCACCGAGCCGCGCAGCCGCTCCAGGATCGCGGCGATCCGCTCACCGGTGGCGGCGTAGTCGCGCACGATCTCGTCGCGCCGGGCCCCCGCCACCGACAGCGCGAACGCGACCACCACCCCAGTGCGGTCCTTGCCCGCGGCGCAGTGCACCAGCGCCGCACCGTGCGACCGGGTGACCGCCCGCAACGCGCCGACTACGCTGTCCGGGCGTTCCTCAAGGTAGCCGAGGTAGTGGGCACACGCGGGATCACCGCGGTAGCGCTCCACCTCCTTGCGGCGACGCACCAGCAGTGCCTCGGCCGCGGCGTTCCAGGCGTGCTCGGGCAGCAGCGAGTGGTGCTCGTGCACCACCCGCTCCACCCTGGTCAGCGGCCCTGGCCCCTCCGCGTGCAACTCCGCCTTGGTACGCAGGTCCACCACCGTGCTCAGCCGAACGGTGCCCAGCAGGTAGGAGACGTCACCGGAGGACAGATCCTGCAGGTTGTCCGACCGCAACAACCGGCCGGGGGCGGTTGCCGCACCATCCTCGGTGGGGATGCCACCGAGGTCCCGTACATTCACCGCACCCTCGAGCTTCAGCCATCGCACGGGTCCAGTCTCCCAGGCCGAGGTCTTGCCGCCGAGCCCTTTTCGGCTATATCACAGCCGCTTCGCCGCGGATGGGTGTCACCGGGTATTGGTGTGTCCGCTCACAGCGCAACCGCCCGATGCGCTCCGCCGTGGGCGAACGGCGCCCACCGCGGGCGCCGCGAAGGCTAGCGTCGCAGCCATGAGCACACTGCTGCGAACACCGTCCCCGCGAACGCTGTCCCTGCGAGCGGCGGGAACCTCCGATTCCCCGGAGCCCGTCTTCGAACGCCTGCTCAGCGAGCGGATCGTGTTCCTAGGGTCCGAAGTGGACGACCAGGTCGCCAACCGCATCTGCGCCCAGTTGCTGCTGCTGGCCGCCGAGGACAGCGAGCGGGACATCAAGTTCTACATCAACTCGCCCGGTGGTTCGGTGACCGCCGGGATGGCCATCTACGACACCATGCGGCTCATCGAACCCGACGTGTCGACGTGGGCGCTGGGCTTCGCCGCGTCCATGGGGCAGTTCCTGCTGTCCTCGGGAACGCCGGGGAAGCGGTTCGCGCTGCCGAACGCCCGGTTGGTGATGCACCAGCCATCGGCGGGAATCAAGGGAACAGCGACCGACATCCGCATCCAGGCGGACGTGTTCGGCGCCATGAAGCGGCACATCGCAGAACTCACCGCGAGCCAGACCGGTCAGCCGCTGGAGCGCATCCTCGCCGACGCCGACCGGGACCGCTGGTTCACCGCCGAGGAGGCACGCGAGTACGGCTTCGTCGACCACGTGGTGAGCTGATCACCGACCCGAACGTAGTGCGGTGACCACCGCGTCGGCTACGGCTTGTGCTCCGCCCCGCGCCGAGCCGTCCTGTTCGATGCGAGCGGTGCCGTCGGCAAGCGCGGCGGACACCGCCGACCGGACGGCCACGGCGGCGGTGTACTCCCCGAGGTGGTCGAGCATCATCGCGGCGGCAAGCAACTGACCGATCGGGTTGGCCACACCCCGGCCCGCCAGCGACGGCGCGCTGCCGTGGATCGGCTCGAAATAGGCCGCGCCCGCCCCGACGTTGCCGGAGGGACACAGCGAGATGCCGCCGACCGTGGCCCCGCCCAGGTCGCTGAGCACGTCGCCGAGGAAGTTCTCCATCACCAGCACATCGAAGTGCTCGGGTCGCAGAACGAGTGCCTGTGCCGCGGCGTCGGCGTGCAGGTACTCCACCTCGATGCCGGGCCACTCCTGGGCGGCCTCGGTGACGAGCCTGCGAAACAGCGCGTGGCTGCGGAGCACGTTGCTCTTGTCCACGCAGGTCACCCTCCGTACACCGTCGCCTGGCGCGCCGTCACGCCCTGAGGCGATCTCGAAGGCCTTGCGCGCCACGCGCAGTGTGCCCTCCCTCGTGGCCAGCAGGGTGTCTGCCACCGCCCATTCGTTGCCGACGCCCTTGCCGCGAGAGGCGTACAGGCCCTCGGTGTTCTCCCGCACGATGACGTAGTCGATGTCGCCCGCCTTGCGGCCCGAAAGGCACGAGGTGACCCCCGGCAGCAGCAGCACGGGGCGGATGTTGGCGTAGGTGTCGAGTCCGGTGCGCAGGACGCCGCCGAGCAGGCCTGCCTCGGTGCCGTCGGGCAAGCGCACGTCTGGCAGGCCGACCGGGCCTTTCAACGTGGCCGCCACCTCGTGTCGCAGCCGCTCGAAATCCGTCGCGGAGCACGCGGCGCCGGTGCGCCGGTAGGTGTCGGCGCCCGCGTCGATCTCCAAGTACTCGAGTTCGGCGCCGCCCACCTCGCTCGCCGCGTCGAGCACACGCAGCGCGGCGTCCATCAGTTCCGGCCCGATGCCGTCGCCTCGAATGAGCGCGATCCGGTGACGTCCCATGGTCGGGCAATATATTGGGGTTTAGCCGGTGAGGGCACGGGGCACTGACCGTAACGATGAACCAGTGGGACACCGCCCCGGTACGTCCGGAGGACTGGCGGCACGACAGCGTTGGCGCGCCCGGTGGGCTGGCCGAACGGCTCGCCGAGGCGGGCGGCAGAGCGGAGCGGGAGTTGCGCGAGGGCAGGCCCGCTGCGGCGGTGGAGACCCTCGACGGGCTGCTGGCCGAGGTGGAATCGTGGCGGCGGGTAGCCGCCGAGCAGGCCAACCTCGACGACGATGAGTGAAGGCGCGAGCGCGAGAAGTGCCCACGACTCCACTGTGGACGCCGTGCGGCGGGAAGCGATCGGGTTGCGCCGGGTCGACGACCTCGACCGGCTCGTGGAACGGATCGGCGCGGCACGCTACGTGCTGCTCGGAGAGGCCACGCACGGTACGTCGGACTTCTACCGCTGGCGCGCGGAGCTGACGAAGCGGCTGATCACGGAGCTGGGATTCTCCTTCGTCGCGGTCGAGGGCGACTGGCCCGACTGTCACCGCTTGCACCGCAGCCTCGCCGGTGTGCAAGGCGCGCCGTCGGACCCGCAGGAGGTGCTTGCGACCTTCGAAAGGTGGCCGCGGTGGATGTGGGCCAACGAGGAGGTCGCCGACTTCGCGCTCTGGTTGCGGCTGCTCAACGCCAGCCGTTTCGCCGACCTCCCGGTGGGCTTTCACGGCCTCGACGTCTACAGCCTGTGGGACTCGCTGCGGGCCGTGCTGGGCTACCTGTCGGAGCACGAACCCGATCAGGTCGAGGCGGCCCGTGCGGCGATGCGGTGTTTCGACGCCTACGGCGAGGACCCCGCCGGCTACGGTCGCGGTGTCGCGCTGGTGCCCGACGGATGCGCCGACGAGATGGTGCGGTTGCTCACCGAGCTCAGGCGCGACAGCGACGAGGAACCACTGCCCGGGTTGGACGAGCGGTTCGTCGCCGAACAGAACGCCCGCATCGTGCAAGGCGCCGAGCGCTACTACCGCGAGTTGCTTTCCGGTGGTCCGGCTTCGTGGAACGTGCGAGACCGTCACATGGTCGACACCCTCGAGCGGCTGATGCGGGTGTACGGCCCCGGCGCCAAGGCGGTCGTGTGGGCGCACAACAGCCACATCGGCGACGCCAGGGCCACCGACATGCAGCGATCCGGGCTGGTCAACGTCGGCCAACTCGTGCGTGAGCGTCATTTCGCCGACGACGTGGTGGCCGTCGGGTTCTCCACCCACCACGGCAGCGTGGTCGCCGCGGACAGCTGGGGTTCGCCGCCACGAAGGATGCGCGTCCCCGACGCCAGGCCGGGCAGCACGGAGGCACTCCTTCACGAGGCAGTGGCCGAACGGGACTCATTGTTCGTCTTCGACACCGAATCGCACGAATGGTCGCGGCAGGTGCGCGATCACAGGGCCATCGGCGTGGTGTACCGACCGCAGCCGGAGCGGGCGGGCAACTACGTATCCACGGTGCTCGCCGACCGGTACGACGCGCTGGTGCACTGCGACTCGACCTCCGCGCTCACACCACTGCGACCACTGGAGCGCGAACCCGTTGCCGAGGCGGCGCAAACCTACCCCAGCGGCAGGTGAGCGGTTTGGACAGGTGGCGACGCGGTAAACCACCGGCCGAGTGAGGAATCGAGTTGTGGAGGTGAGGTAGCCGTGCCAGGACGTCAGGAGCTACCGAGCACGATCGAGCGCTCGCCGAAGAAGGCGCAGCGCACCTGGATCAAGGCGCACGACTCGGCTGTGGAGACCTACGGCGAGGGCAGGAGGGCCCACCAGACGGCCTTCGCGGCACTGAAGCACTCGTTCGAGAAGGTTGGCGACCACTGGGAGCCGAAGGAACGCAAGGGGCCGTCGGACGAGCAGGCCAAGCGCGGGGCAGGCCAGCGTCCGGCGAGGACCCAGGGCGGTGTCGACGCCAACGCGAGCAAGCAGCATCTCTACGAGCGCGCCAGGGAACTCGACATATCAGGCCGCAGCTCGATGAACAAGCAGGAGCTCGTCGACGCCCTGCGCAAGGCCAGTGGAAGGCGCACGGCCAAGGCCAGGAAGAAGTAGGTAGTCGCTCACTCGCGCTTGGCTCTGCTGGGCGCGACCCTGGGGGGCTCGTTGGGCTGCTTGGGGTACACCGGTGGCCACGGCGCGTCCATGAGTCCGCTGTCGATGTCCCTGCGGGACAGCTCCAGCAACGGTTCCAGTGACTGCGGGCGCTCGTACATCTCCCGCCACGGATCGCCGCCTGCCTGGAGCCGCTCGGGCACCGTCGCGATCGTCAACCGCTCCGGATCGATGTCGGGTAGCTCGTCCCAGCGGATCGGGGCCGACACCTGCCCGCCCACGCGCGGGCGCACACACCAGGCGCCGAACACCGTCTTGTGCGGCGCGTTCTGGTTGAAGTCGACGAACACCCGGCTGCCGCGCTCCTCCTTCCACCACTGCGCCGTGACCGACTCCGGGTGGCGACGTTCCAACTCACGTGCGAGCGCGACCGCGCCCGCGCGTACCTGGTAGCTGTCCCAGCGAGGTTCCAACCGCACGTACAGGTGCAGTCCCCGGGAACCGGTGGTCTTCACGAAAGCCTCGATATCGAGTTCTCGCAGCAGGTTCCGCGCCAACCCGGCCGCGTGTCGCACATCGGCGAACGTGACGCCGGGGGAGGGGTCCAGATCGACCCGCAGTTCGTCGGTGACCTGTGGAGTGTCGGCGTGGTAGGGCCACACATGGAAGCCGAGGCAACCGAGGTTCACCGCCCACAGCACGTGCGCGAGGTCGGCGGCGACGAGCGCGTCGCTCGTGGTGCCGTTCGGCGTGGAGACCACGGTCGTTCGCAGCCAGTCGGGCACCGAGGACGGCACCCGCTTCTGGAACCACGATTTGCCGCCCGCCCCGTTGGGGTGGCGCTCCATCAGCAGCGGCCTGCCTCCGAGCGTGGCGAGCAGCGGCGTGGCGACGGCCTGGTAGTAGCGCACCAGGTCGAGTTTCGTCTCGCCGCGCTGGGGGAAGAACACCTTGCCGGGACTGGAGATGTTGACCTGTGTGCCCTCGACGTCCAGTAGTACGCCGTCGTTCCCGCGCGCACCCCGGCGCCGCGAGCCGGTTGCCGCGCCGGAGTCGGGTGGATCCTCGTCATCGGGCACAGCATTCAGCATATCGCTCGATCCCTGCGTGACCAGCCACGCAAGGCCGTAAGGCCGACAGCTACAGCTGTATGGCTAGCATGGTATGGTTAGCCATATGAAGACGACGGTGAACCTTCCGGACGAGCTACTGCGGGAAGCGCAGAATCTCGCCCGCCGCGAGGGCACGACACTGCGAAACTTGATCGAGAACGGCTTGCGTACCGTCGTCCAGCAACGCGCCGACGAATCGCGGTTCACGCTTGAGGACGCCAGCGTCGACGGCCGGGGTTTGCAGCCGGAGTTCCGTGGGGCGGGGTGGGAACACATCAGAGACGCCATCCACGGCCGTTCGGCATGATCGCGCTGGACACGAACATCCTCGTCTACGCACACCGGCGGGACGCCGAGTTCCACCCACCCGCTGCCAAGTTGGTGAAGGAACTCGCGGAAGGGCGATCGGCGTGGGCGATTCCCTGGGCGTGCTTGCACGAGTTCTACGCCATCAGCACGCACCCGAAGATCTACGACCCGCCGAGCACCCAGGAACAGGCGGTAGCGCAGGTCAACGCGTGGCTGGCTGCCCCGACCCTGACCGTGTTGCGCGAACCGGTGGATTACTGGGACCAGCTCGCGCCGCTGCTGGTCAATGGGCGAGTGGCCGGACCCATGGTCCACGACGCACGGATCGCCGCGCTTTGCGCGGCGCACGGCGTACGTGAACTGTGGTCGGCCGACCGGGATTTCAGCCGATTCGCCGGTGCCGTCAAGGTGCGAAACCCGCTGCTGGGCTGAGTCTGCTCGACCGAGTCCGGCTGGGTCCGCTGCCGCGCGCTGCGGTCACCCGGCGCGCACCTCGTCGAAGAACGCCTCCAACTCGGCGGGCGGGACCTCTTCCAGTTGGGCGTAGGTGCACGACTCGGGCCTGCGGTCCGGTCGGAACCGAACCAACCTGCCACCGTGCCGGAGCCTGCCCGCCTGCACGTGCTCGTATCGCACCTCGGCGACCAGTTCGATCCGCAACGGCTCCCACGACAGGTCCTTGCCCGCGCTCCACCGGCTCAGCCCGCCGGGCATCCGGCCGCCCTCCTCACCCGTCGCCTGCGCCCAGTCACGCCACGGGTGCTCGCGCAGCGCGCCCTCCCGAAGCGGAGCAAGCTCCTCGACCAGTTCCTTGCGCCGCTTGGCGGCGAAGCTGCTCGCCACGCCGACGTGGTGCAGCGTGCCCTCGTCGTCGTACAGCCCGAGCAGCAGCGAGCCGATTCCCTGGCCGTCCTTGTGCCAGCGAAAACCCGCCACCACGCAGTCGGCGGTGCGCTCGTGCTTGACCTTCCACATCGAGCGGCGGTCCTGCTCGTAGGGCTTTCGGCCCGCCTTGGCCATGACTCCGTCGAACCCGGCGCCCTCGAACCGGTTGAACCAGTCCAGCGCGACCTCGGGGTCGCTGGTGATCGGCGTGAGGTGCACGCGGGCGGGCGCGGTGTCCAGGATCTGCTCGAGCAGACGCCGCCGTTCGTCGAACGGTTCGGCGGTGAGGTCGCGGTCGTCGAGTGCCAGCAGGTCGAACGCGACGAAGCTGGCCGGGGTCTCCTCGGCCAGCTTGCGCACCCTGGACGCCGCGGGGTGCAGGCGGTTCTGCAGCGCGTCGAAATCCAGCCCCTCGTCGGTCACCAGCACGATCTCGCCGTCGACGACACAACGCTTCGGCAGCGCGTCGGCGAGCAACCCGACCAGTTCCGGGAAGTACCTGGTGAGCGGTCGGTCGTTGCGGGAGCCGAGTTCCAACTCGTCGCCGTCGCGGAACACCACACAGCGGAACCCGTCCCACTTGGGCTCGTAGCGCAACTCGGGCGCCCTCGGCAGCTCGCGCACCAGTGCGGCCAGCATCGGCCGCACCGGCGGCATCACGGGGAGGTCCACGCAGCGATCCTATGACCTGGGACAACGCTTGGCACCCCAGTGCGCTGTTCGACCGGGTGGGTCAGCTTGCCCAGTCGAACAGCGCGGCGCGCCTGCGGGGTTCGCGTAGCAGTTCCAGTGCCTTGTTCTCCAGGGTGCGCACCCGCTTGCGCGTGATGCCGAGACGCTCGGCGATCTCCGCGACCGTGTGCTGGTGCCCGTCCCGTAACCCGTACCGCAGCGACACGACCGTCGCCTCGCCCGGAGGCAGGCTGTCCAACGCCGCGTGCACCTCGTCGAGCAGCGCCTGCCGCTCCACGCCGTCGCCGACCGCGGACACGGTGGTGTCCGCGACGAGGTCGCCCAGCTTCAGGTCGCCGTTCTCGTCCAGCGGCGTGTCGAGGCTGACCGTGGACTTGCCCGCCTGGCGCAGCGCCACCACCTTGTCCACCGGCATCTCGGCGGCGGCGGCGATCTCCTCCACCGTCGGTTCGTGGTCGCCGCTGGCCTGCAGCGTGCGTTCCAGCCGGTCGAGTTTGGCGACCTGCTCGCCGACGTGCATGGGCAGCCGGATGGTGTTGCTCTGGAAGGCGTTGCCGCGCTGCACGGCCTGCCTGATCCACCACATGGCGTAGGTCGAGAACTTGTAGCCCTTGCGGTAGTCGAACTTCTCGACCGCGCGGATCAGCCCCAGGTTGCCCTCCTGGATCGCGTCCAGCAGCGGCAGCGAGGTGTTGCGGCTCTTGCGTGCCGCAGTGACCACCAGCCGAAGGTTGGCGCGCACCATGTGATCCTTGGCACGGACACCGTCGCGGGCGATGACCTCGAGGTCACGCCTGCGGCTGGCCGTCAGGGTCAGCTCGCCCTGCTCGGCCTGTCGCAGCAGCTCGGCCGCGTACAGACCGGCCTCGATCCGCTTGGCGAGATCGACTTCCTGGGTGGCGGTGAGCAGCGGCGTCGCTCCCACCTCGTCGAGGTAGTAACGGACGAGGTCAGGGTCTTCGGTGGCACGTCGGGCACGGGGACGGGTCGCGGTCGTCGAGGCGTTAGCCAATTCGTCACCCTCTTTCTGGTGAAGCAACGCGTCCGAGGGCGGGCACGTTCCGTGAGAAGGCTTGCGAGCTCGCCACCGTCGTGGGGGCAGTCGCTGGATGGAGAGTCCACCTATCTGATTAACGCCGTGTAGTTGTGGCTTGTTCCGTCACGCGCACTCCCCGGAACGTGCCCCGGTACACACTCGGGGAAACGCCCAGCACCGCGTTCAGGTGTTGTCGCAGCGACGCGGCGGTGCCGAAGCCGGTCTGCGCCGCGATCCGGTCGATCGGAAGGTCGGTGCGTTCCAGTAACTGCCGCGCCCGCTCCACGCGTTGCTGCGTCACCCAGCGCAGCGGCGACATCCCGACCTCCTGCCGGAAGCGGCGGGTGAACGTCCTGGTGCTCATGGACTCGACCGAGGCGAGGTCGGGCAGCGAAAGCGAGCGGTCGAGGTTCGCCAGCGCCCACGCTCGTGCCCGCCCTGTCGAGGACTCGCGGGGTGAGGCCACGGGCCGCTGCACGTACTGCGCCTGCCCGCCTTCCCGGTGCGGGGGCACGACGGTGCGCCTGGCGACCTCGTTGGCGACGGCCGCCCCGTGGTCACGCCGGATCACGTGTAGGCACAGGTCGATCCCGGCCGCCTCTCCCGCAGAGGTGAGCACGTCCCCGCAGTCGGTGTAGAGCACGTCCGGATCGAGTTCCACCGAAGGGAACAGCCGCCGAAACGACTCGGCGGAAAGCCAGTGTGTGGTGGCGCGGCGACCGTCGAGCAAGCCCGCCGCGGCCAGCACGAACGCGCCGGTGCAGATGGACGCCATCCGGGCGCCCGGCCGGATGAGCGCCAGCGCCGCCGCCAGTGCGGGGCCGAGTCTGCCGTGAAGCTCGGTCTCGTCCGGCTCGTGGGTGGCCGGGACGACCACGGTGTCGGCGAGCGCGAGCGCTTGCGGACCGTGCGTCACGCTGATGGTGAAGTCGGCGTCGGTGCGCACTTCACCGGGGGCGAGCGCACAGGTCACCACCTCGTACAGCGGCTCGCCGCCCGGTGAGCGGGCGGCGCCGAACAGTTGGTGCACCAGACCCAGTTCCAGTGGCATGACGCCGTGGCGGGCCAGTACGGCGACACGGTGCGGCCTGCTCATGGCCCGATTCTTTCACATGTTGTCTTTCGGGCCACTCGATCGCGAGCCGACCGGGGCACATGCTCGAGGTCATGAACGTGTTGTGGCTCTTCGCTCACCCGGAACCTCGCTCGCTCAACGCGGCGTTGAAGGACGACGGGGTGCGGACACTGACCGAGCTGGGTCACCAGGTCCGCGTGCACGATCTCTACGCGATGAAGTGGGACCCGGTGGTGCAGCCGTGCGACTACGGCCACGACCCCGACGAACGCCTGCTGGTCAGCAAGGTGTCGAGGCAAGCGCACGCCGAAAACCGGCTCAGCGCCGACATCCGTGCCGAGCAGCAGGCTGTGCGGTGGGCCGACACCCTCGTCGTGCAGTTCCCGATGTGGTGGTTCGGGATGCCCGCGATACTCAAGGGCTGGTTCGACCGGGTGTTCGTGAACGGGTTCGCCTTCGGCGTCGCCGACCCCGTCACCGGCCGCACCATGCGCTACGGCGACGGCGGTCTGGCAGGCAAGCGTGCGATGGTGCTCACCACGATCGGTGCACGCGAGTCGTCGTTCGGGCCCAGAGGCATCCACGGCGAACTGTGCGAGGTGCTCTTCGGCGTGCACCACGGCATCTTCTTCTACTCCGGTATCGAGGCACTGCCACCGCTGGCGGTCTACGGGGCCGACCGGGCGGACGAGGCCGACTTCGTGGTCGCCGCCGAGCGGTTGCGGCAACGGTTGGCGGCACTGCAGGAACTTCCCGCCCTGCCGTTTCGGCACGAGAACAGCGGCGACTACGACGCCGATCTCGTGCTGCTGCCGCACCTCGCGCCCGGTGAGACCGGCGTGTCGATCCACTCCCGTCACGGTGACTGAAGCCGGGTAGGAGATCTGCCGCTCAACTCGGCGGTGTAGTGCTCGATGCGCTCGGCGTGGGCGGCCCCCACCTGCCACAGCACCAGCAGGCCCACGACGACGTCCCGCGCCAGCCGCGGTTGCACGTCCGGTTCGGGGCCGGGCAACCACACGGCCCTGCCGATTCCGGCAAGCGCAGCGGCGACGACGAGGGCGAACGACACGACGAGCATGAGCGGCGGTACCCCTTCCCTGGGCAGTCCACTTCGCGATTGGATCGATGTCTCCTAGACTCCTGCGAAGATTGGACTCCGAGGAAGGGCCAATGCGGGCGGAAGTGGATCGTTTTCGGCGGGGTGCCGCGTTGGCGGCGCTGCTCGGCGAGTGGAGCACCGGGCCGGGCCCGCTGTACCGCAAGCTCGCCGACGCGCTCTCCCGTGTCGCTGAGGAAGGCGCGCTGGAAGTGGGAGAGCGGCTTCCTTCGGAACGAGAGCTGGCGAGGTCGCTGGCGGTCAGCAGGTCGACGGTCGTGGCCGCCTACGACGAGTTGCGTGCCCGTGACGTACTGGACCGCAGGCGGGGCAGCGGCACGCGGGTCAACGGGCGCAACAGGGGCCCGC
Source organism: Saccharomonospora marina XMU15 (assembly GCF_000244955.1). Classification (GTDB taxonomy): domain Bacteria; phylum Actinomycetota; class Actinomycetes; order Mycobacteriales; family Pseudonocardiaceae; genus Saccharomonospora_A; species Saccharomonospora_A marina. Next base: position 2,156,498 of record NZ_CM001439.1, read on the forward strand.
GCGGCGACGGGCGGGTGAGGGGCGGTCAGGGTACGGCCATCTTCCAGCGACTGATCGACGGCCCCGGCCCGGCGATCTCACTGGCGTGCGCGGCGGACGAGGCTGCCGTGGAGGTCGGGCAGGTGATGCGGGAGGTCGTCGCGAAAGACCTGGACGAGTTGCTGTCCGAGCCCGGATACCACCCTCATGGGCTGCCAGCCCTGCGCCAGGCGATCGCCGAGCGCTACACCCGCTTCGGCCTGCCCACCACCGCGGACGAGGTGCTGGTGACCACCGGCGCGCACCAGGCGCTCGGTCTGCTGTCCCAGGTCTACCTGCGGCCGGGAGCCACCGTGGTGACGGAGTCGCCGAGCTGGTCGCCGTGCCTGGACATCTTCCGTGAGGCAGGCGTGAGCCTGGTGGCGGTCCCGCTGGACGAGGAGGGCATCGACCCCAACGGGCTGGCTGCCGCACTGGCCGAACACGAGCCTGCGCTGCTGTACGTGATGCCGAGCTTCCACAACCCTGCCGGGGTGCTGATGTCGTCGGCGCGCAGGCGTGCGGTCGCCGAACTCGCCTCCCGGCACGGCGTCGCCGTGGTGGAGGACAACGCCTACGCCGGGCAGAATCTATCGCCGACCGCGTCACTGCCCGCGCCGCTTGGCGCTTACGCCGAAGCCGGGTCGGAGACGCTGACGCTGGAGTCGTTCAAGGGAATCTGGGGCGGTCTGCGCATCGGCTGGATCCGTGGCCCGGTCGGGATCATCGAGCGTTGCGCGCGCCGGAAGGCGCTGGCCGATCTCGGCAGTCCGGTGTTCGAGCAGGCGGTGGCCGCCCGGCTGGTTCCGCGCATGGAGGAGATCGGCGAGCGGCAGGTGGTGTCGCGGCGGCAGCAGTGCGCGCTGCTGGAACGGCTGCTGGCCGACCGGCTGGCCGGGTGGACCTGGCGCCGCCCCGACGGCGGCTCGTCGCTGTGGGTGCGGCTTCCCGACGGCGCCAGTGCCGACGTGTTCGCGCAGTTGGCGCTACGGCACGGGGTCGAGGTGATCCCGGGCTCGACGATGGACCCCAGCGGCGCACACGACGATCACCTGCGCATACCCTTCGCGCGCCCGCGGCGCGAGGTCGAGGAGTTGGTGGACCGGCTGGCGCTGGCATGGACGGAACTGCGCAGGCATGGACCGCGCGAGGAGACCCCGATTCGCCCCATCGTCTGAGCCATCGCGGTTGGCAGGTGAGCCGGTCAGGAGGCCAGCCGCAGCAACAGCCGTTCCAGCGTCCTGCGCTCGTCCTCGCTGAGACCGGCGAGCAGTTCGTCGTCGACACCTCTGGCCAGCTCGCGGGTGGTGTCGAGGGTGGACCTGCCCGCCTCGGTCACGACGACGACACGGGTTCGCCGATCGTCCGGGTGTGAGTCGCGACGCACCAGGCCGGCACGTTCCAGGTCGTCCACGAGCGAGACGACCGCACTGGGGTCCACCCCGAGCACCTCACCGAGCTCGCGCTGCGAGAGCCCACCCTGCTCCGCCGACGCCGACAACACCGTGTAGTGCCTGCTGCGCAGGCCGAACGGCTCAAGCGCGCGGTTGAGATTGCGGATGGCGCGGCCACCCGCACGGGCCAGCAGAAATCCGACCCTGCCGGAAGGGACGGCGTGCGGCATCGGCTCCGCGGTGGCGATGGCTCCTCCTCGTGCAGCTGGGTGTCACCACATTCTTCCAGCAAACCACATGCCAGAAACAATGGTTGACAATCATAACGATTGATGAGTACACCTTTATAGCAGGAAACCTTAAGGAAGGGATGCCTCGATGGACCTCACCGGGAAGGTCGCGATCGTCACCGGCAGCGGTCGTGGGCTCGGGCTGGCCTATGCCAAGGAACTCGCGGCCTCGGGTGCGAAGGTCGTCGTCAACGACGTCGACGAGGCCACAGCCGACGCCGCGGTCAAGGAGATCACCGCCTCGGGCGGTGTCGCCGTCGCCGAGGTCGGGGCCGTGGGTGGCACCGAGGTCGCCGAGGCACTCGTCGCCCGCGCCGTCTCCGAGTTCGGCCGCCTCGACGTGCTCGTCACCAACGCCGGCGTGCTGCGGGACAAGGTGCTGTGGAAGATGTCGGACGACGACTTCGACACCGTCGTCGACGTCCACCTGAGGGGCACCTTCACCTGCGCCCGCGCGGCAGCGCGGCAAATGCGGGAGCAGGGTGACGGCGGCAGGCTCGTGCTCGTCGGTTCCCCGGCGGGCCAGCGAGGCAACTTCGGCCAGACCAACTACTCCGCCGCCAAGGCGGGCATCGCCGCCTTCGCCCGCACCTGGTCGATGGAACTGGCGCGCGCGGGCATCACCGTCAACGCGATCATCCCGGTGGCGGCCACGGCGATGACCGAGACCATCCCGGCGCTGAAGGGCTACGTCGAGGCGATGCGGGCGGGTGAGCCGATGCCGACGTTCGCGCGCAGGGCACTGGCTTTCGGCAGCCCGCAAGACGCCGCCGGGCTGGTGGCCTTCCTCGCTTCCGACGCCGCCGCCGAGATCACCGGCCAGTGCATCGGCATCGGCGGCGACCGGCTCTCGCTGTGGTCGCACCCGCAGCAGGTCGCGGCCGCATACGCCGACGGTGGCTGGAGCGCCGACGCGATCGCGCAGGCGTGGTCCACCACGGTGGGAGCGGAGCCGCAGAGCGTCGGGGAGAAGCTCCCCGAACCTCCCGCGAACTGAGCCCGTACACCAGCCCGTACCCACCAGCCCGCCGAGGAAACTGGAGAGCATGGACCACACGCAACTCGACGCCATCGACGTCCACGTGCACGTCGAGACCGACGGCAGCGGGCACATGTCGCTGCCGGAGGAGTTCCTCGAGGCGTCGGCCAAGTACTTCGGTGCCGACCATCGCGCCCCGACGATTCCCGAGATCGCCGACTACTACCGGCAGCGACGGATCGGCGCGGTGGTGTTCACCGTCGACATCGAGGGCGCCACCGGCCATCCCGCGCTGTCGAACGAGTACGTCGCGCAGGTCGCCGCCGAGCACTCCGACGTGTTGCTGCCGTTCGCCAGCATCGACCCTGCCAAGGGCAAGGCAGGCGCGGCCAGGCTACGAAAGCTGGTCACCGAACACGGAACCCGCGGCATCAAGTTCCACCCCAGCATCCAGGACTTCGCGCCCAACGACGGCACCGCGTACCCGCTGCTGGAGGTGGCGCAGGAGTTGGGTATCCCCGCGCTGTTCCACACCGGACAGACGGGCATCGGCGCGGGTATGCCCGGTGGCGGTGGCATCAAGCTCGGGCTGTCCAACCCCATGCTGCTCGACGAGGTGGCGGTGACGTTCCCGGAGTTGACGATCATCCTGGCCCACCCCTCGTTCCCGTGGCAGGACGAGGCCCTCGCCGTGGCCACCCACAAACCGAACGTCTACATCGACCTGTCCGGCTGGTCACCGAAGTACTTCCCGCCGCAGCTGGTGCGCTACGCCAACAGCCTGCTGCAGGACAAGGTGCTCTTCGGCTCCGACTACCCCCTCATCACCCCGGACCGGTGGCTGCGTGACTTCGACAAGCTGGAGATGAAGCCCGCGGCCCGGCAGAAGATCCTGAAGGACAACGCCGTGCGCGTGCTGCGGCTGGAAGAGGAGAACCGAAAGTGACGGCAGCGACGACCAGGGTGTCCTTCAGCGAGGTCAAGACGCTGGTGGGCAAGGAGCTCGGGCAAAGCGACTGGATCGAGGTGACCCAGGAGCGGATCAACACCTTCGCCGATGCCACCGGCGACCACCAGTGGATCCACGTCGACGAGGAGAAGGCCAAGGACGGGCCGTTCGGCGCGACGATCGCCCACGGCTACCTCACCCTCTCCCTGCTCATTCCGTTGTGGACGGCTCTGCTCGACGTCGACGGCGTGTCCACCAAGGTGAACTACGGGCTGAACAAGGTCCGCTTCCCCTCGCCGGTGCGTGCGGGCTCGCGGGTTCGGCTGACCGGCAAGCTCGCGCAGGTGGAGGAGGTGGGCGGCGGCGGACTGCAGCTGACCGCCGACCTCGTCGTGGAGATCGAGGGCGAGGACAAGCCCGCCTGCGTGGCGCAGCCCGTCTTCCGCTTCTACGCCTGAACCACCCCGCGGTTTCGAAGGCTCACCGAGGAGCAGCATGATTTACCGCAGTCCGCTGCCGGACATCGAGATCCCCGAGATCACGCTCACCGAGTACGTCATCGGCGCGGCGGCCGAGTTCGGTGAGAAGGTCGCGCTGCTCGACGCCGTCACCGGCGAGCGCATCACCTACGCCGAACTGGCCTCCGGCGTCTCGGCCTGCGCGGGCGCGCTGGCCGGGCTCGGGGTGCGGCCGGGCGACGTCGTGGCACTGCTGAGCCACAACCAGCCGCGCTACGCACTCGCGCTGCACGGCGCCATCGCGGCGGGTGCCGCCGTCACGCCGATCAACCCGGTCTTCACGCCCGCCGAGATCGCCAAGCAGGTGACCGCGTCGAGGGCCAAGGTGCTCATCACCTCCGAACAGGTGGCGGGCAAGGCGGCCGAGGTGGCACGGCAGACCGGCATCGAGCACGTCTTCGTGCTCGGTGAACCGGCCGCGGACTCCGGCCTTCGCGGCTTCGACGAGTTGCGCGGCAGTGGCGAGACCGCGCCACGGCTCGACCTGGATCCGGCCACCACCGTGGCCGCGCTGCCGTTCTCCAGCGGTACCACCGGAACCGCGAAGGGAGTGCGGCTTTCGCACCGCAACCTCGTGGCCAACCTGGCGCAGAACCGGGTCGGTTGGCGCATCAGCAGCGACGACGTGCAGGCCGCCGTGCTGCCGTTCTTCCACATCTACGGGTTCACGATCATCCTCAACTCCGGCCTGCTCGGCGGTGCGACGGTGGTGACGCTGCCGCGCTTCGAGTTGGACGGCTACCTGGCAGCGCTGGCAGAGCACAGGGTGACCCGCGCCTACTTCGCACCACCGATGGTGCTGGCACTGGCCGACGCACCCGGTGTGGAGAACCACGACCTCTCGTCGTTGCGGTACGCGTTGTGCGGCGCCGCGCCGCTTGACGTGGAGGTGACCGAGCGCGCCGAGAAGCGGCTCGGCTGCCTGATCCGGCAGGGCTACGGCATGACGGAGGCCAGTCCCGGCACCCATCAGGTTTTCGACGACGACTTTGCCACCACCCCACCGGGAAGCGTCGGCAGGCTGTCGCCCAACACCGAGGCGCGGCTGGTGCGGCCGGGCACCGACATCGACGTCGAACCGGGCGAGACCGGGGAGTTGCTGGTGCGCGGCCCGCAGGTGATGCTCGGCTACCTCGACAACCCGGAAGCCACAGCGGAGACGATCACCGAGGGCTGGCTGCACACCGGTGACCTGGTGCGCGTGGACGACGACGGCGTGTTCTGGATCGTCGACCGGCTCAAGGAACTGATCAAGTACAAGGGCTACCAGGTGGCGCCCGCGGAGCTGGAGTCGGTGCTGCTGAGCCATCCCGCCGTCGCCGACGCGGCGGTGATCGGTGTGCCGCACGCCGAGGGCGGTGAGGCGCCGAAGGCGTTCGTGGTGCCCAAGGCGGCGGCCACAGTGCAGGCCGACGAGTTGCTCGCCTGGGTGGCGCAACGGGTCGCCCCGTACAAGAAGATCCGCCAACTGCAGTTCGTCGACGCGATCCCGAAGTCGCCGACGGGCAAGATCCTGCGCAGGCTGCTCAAACAGCAGCAGGCCTGAAGCCCCCGCGAGTCCCCCGCTCCTGCCCGCGAGTCCCCCGTTCCTGCCCGCGAGTTCTGCGGCCATGCCCGCGAGTTCTGCGTTGCCGAACCCTAGTTCCAGCGCACGTGCAGCAGCCGGGGCCAGGCCTCGACCACGGTGGCATCACCGGCGACGTGCAGCGGCCACAACGGGGCGCGGTTCCACAGCGCGAGGTACAGCTCGTGCGCGGTGCCTCGCAGCGTGGTGTCCGCGGCGCCGTCCGGCCCGCCTCGGCGGACGACCGGCCTGCCGTTACTGATCAGCACCGTCCAGTCGGAGCCGGTGTCGGTGGCGGACACGTGCAACGTGTGTGGTGACTCCAGCCGCATCCGCTGCGAGCGGACGGCGAAGCAGTCGAGCAGTTCGTCGATGCCGTCGGCGGCAAGCGCGGGCTCGACGGGACCGACCTTGCCCGCCGCGGCCTCGGCGTCGACCCGGTGCACGGTGGTCTCGTGTGCCTGCCTTCGGGCCCAGTGAGCCAGCGGTGAGCTGGCGCGCAGAAACGTCCAGCACCGCAGATCGTGCGGAGCCGATCGCACCGAGGCGACCAGAGCGGTGCAGCCCACCCGAAGCCACTCGGGCAGTTCGGAGTCGGTGGGGATGTCGTCGGCGATGTCGTGGGCCTCGGGTAGTTCGAGCGGCACCGTCCTGCCCGATACGAACTCCCTCGCCCACCGATGCACGCCGCCGGTGTGCAGCAACAGGTCACGGACCTGCCAGCCCGGACACGCCGGTACCTCGGTCAGCGGACCCGCCGTCTCGGCCGCCTCGGCGAGTCGGTGCCCGGACTCCTCGATCGCGTTCGCCCATGCGGTGATATCCACCCGAGTGAGTATCGCAGTGCGCCGATGCCCGACGACGGCCCGACGGCTCAGCCGCCGCTCGCCTCGCGGTAGCGCCGTGGACTCACGCCACGTACCCGTTTGAACGCCGCGCTGAGTGCGAACGCGCTGCCGTATCCCACCTTCCTCGCCACCGACTCGACCGTGGAGTCCGGCTCGCGAAGCAGGTCGGCGGCCAGGGCCAGGCGCCACTCGGTGAGGTAGGCCATCGGTGACTCGCCGACGAGCCCGCTGAAGCGCCTGGCAAGGGCGGCGCGGGAAACCCCGGTCCTTTCGGCCAATTCCTTCACCGTCCACGGATACGCGGGATCGTCGTGCAACAGCCTGAGCGCCTCACCCACCACGGGGTCGGTGTGCGCGCGGTACCAGGAACCAACGGCCTGCGAGTGCGCCGACCACGCGCGCACGGCCGTCACCAGCAGCAGGTCGAGCAGCCGGTCCAGCACGACGTCCTGGCCGGGCTGCTCCCTTTCGATCTCGGCGTCCAGCAGCCCCACCAGTGGTGATTCCAGCTCACCTCGGCCGACGACGGCGACCTCGGGCAGCGCCGAAAGCAGCCGGGAACCGATCTCGCCGCCCACCGGGTAGGCGCCCACGAGCATGGTGGTGCTCGCCGTCACCGCGGTTCCCCACGTCCTCGGCCCAAGCGAGAACTCCTCGCACAACGGCTCGCCGCGCGGTGTCGTGCCGCGCTGACCGTGTTCGATGATCACGGTCGGTGGTGTGGCCGGGTCGTCGGCGACGGTGTAGGGGTTGCCGCCACGCACGAGCGCGACGTCGCCTGCGCACAACGGCACGGCGTCGGCACCGTCGGGTACCAGCCAGGCACTGCCCCGCGCCAGCGCGATGAGCGTCAACGGCGAGCGGTCGCGCACGAGCAGTGACCACGGCCGGTCGAGTACGACGCGCAGCAGGAACGCGCCCCTGGCTCGCGGCCCGTCGAGCAGGCTGCTCAGCGCGTCCATGGCGAGCAGATTAGCCGCCCGCGGCCGAGTATCGCGTGGAACACCATGACCGCCCCGCACGTTTCCCTGCTCGAGCGCGGGGTAGGTCGATCGAGGAGGAGGGAGCGGACATGGCGAGGTTGCTGGGCACGTTGACGGTGGGAATGGGTGCGGTGACGGCGGCCGGTGTCGCGGCGGCGGCATCCGGCGTGCGCTCTGCGATCGGCGGAACACCCGATGAAGCCGCGCTGCTGGGTTCACCGCAGTTTCGTGACGGGGCCTTCCGCAACCTCATCGAGCCGCAGTGGTTGCCGGACGGCAGTGGTCGCGAGGTCGTTCGTGAGTTGCTGTCGGGGCGAGGGTCGCGCCGCCCGGCGGGCAGTGTGCCGCTCGTGGAGCCGGACGCGTACGCACCCACCGACGGCCTCCACCTGACGTGGTACGGGCACGCGTCCTCGCTGGTCGAGCTGGACGGGGTGCGGGTGCTGCTGGATCCGGTGTGGGGTGAGCGTGTGTCGCCTTCCCGGCTGGTCGGGCCGAAACGGTTGCACCCGGTGCCACATCGACTGGCGGACCTGCCCGCGCTCGATGCCGTCGTGATCTCCCACGACCACTACGACCACCTCGACATGTCCACCGTGCGCACCCTCGTGCGCACGCAGCGGGCGCCGTTCGTGGTCCCGCTCGGCGTGGGTGCGCACCTGCGAGTGTGGGGCGTGCCCGAATCCCGCATCGTCGAACTCGACTGGGGTGGCGAAACCACGGTCGGCGACCTCCGCATCGTCGCCACCCCGGCGCAGCACTTCTCCGGAAGGGCGTTCTCCCGTAACAACACGCTGTGGGCGTCGTGGGTCATCGCCACGCAGGCACACCGGGTCTTCTACAGCGGCGACACGGGATACTGCCAGGCCTTCCGCGAGATCGGCGAGCAGCACGGACCGTTCGACCTCAGCCTGGTGCAGGTGGGTGCCTACGCCAGTAGTTGGCCCGACATCCACATGACGCCGGAGGAAGGCGTTGCCGCCCACCTCGACGTGCGTGGCGAGCTTCTCGTTCCGGTTCACTGGGCCACGTTCAACCTCGCGCCCCATTCGTGGACCGATCCGGTGGACCGCGTGTGGAAGGAGGCCAAGGCGCTCGACGTCTCGCTCGCCGTGCCGAAGCCGGGGCAACGCATCGCGGTCGCGGCACCCCCACCTGTCGATGGTTGGTGGCAGACCCTTACCTGAGAGGGTGGTTTGGATCACTGCGGGTGACAAGGCAGGATAGCGCCACCCACCCGAAAGGCTGATCCATGAATCGTCGTGCCGTGGCGGCGGTGCTCGGAGCCGCACTCCTGGCCGGCGCGTGCGGTACGTCGCCTGCCGAACAACGACCGATACTGCCGCAAGGCCCGGCGAGCGCATCAACGCCTGCCGCCCCCGTGGACACCCTGACCGTCGTGGCCACGGGTGACGTGCTGATCCACCCCGCGCTCACCGAGCAGGCCGCGCGCGAGGCGGGCGAGAACGCGGGCCCCGACGACTTCGACTACGGCCCGCTGCTGGAGGGGGTGCGGCCACTGGTGTCCAAGGCGGATCTCGCGCTGTGCCACCTCGAGGTCCCGCTTTCACCGGACGGCGGACCCTACAGCGGTTACCCCCAGTTCAGCGCGCCACCCGAACTGGCCGACGCGCTGGCAAGGGTTGGCTACGACGGCTGCTCCACCGCCTCCAACCACGTGCTCGACCAGGGCGAGGACGGCGTGGTCAGCACGCTGGACGCGCTGGACGAGGCAGGCCTGAAACACACCGGCTCCGCGCGCACCGAGCAGGAGTCGGACACGCCGCTGGTGATGGATGTCGGCGGGGTGCGGTTGGGGCATGTCTCCTACACCTTCGGCTTCAACGGCATACCGGAGCCGCCGGACAAGCCGTGGCTGTCGAACGAGTTGGACGCCGAAGCGATCGTCGCCGAGGCCAGGGCGGCCCGCGAGGCGGGGGCCGAGGTGGTGATCGTGAGCGTGCACTGGGGGCAGGAGTACGTGCACGAACCCACCGAGGAGCAACGCGCGCTCGCGCGAAGGCTGCTCGACGAGGAAGCCATCGACGTGCTCGTGGGTCATCACGCCCACGTGGTGCAGCCCATCGAACGCATCGGCGACAAGTGGGTCGCGTACGGCCTCGGCAACTCGGTGGCGCGACACGCGGAGCCCCGCGGGGTTTCCGAGGAGGGCATCGCGGTGCGGTTGCGCTTCACCCGGGTGCACGGCGACTGGGTCGTCGACGGTATCGAGTACATCCCGACGCTTGTGGAACTCGGCCCGCCGATCCGGTTGATCGACCTGACGACGGCCGAGCCGACGCCGCGCCGCACCGAGGCGCTGCACCGCACCGACCAGGTCGTGCTCAGCCGTGGTGGCGCCGAGCACGGACTGAGCCGCCCCGGCCGCTGACACACCTGCCGAACCCGTTCGGTGGTAGCGCCTGCCCGAACCCGGTTCGGCCGTGAGAATCACGTGGCCGCGCGGTAGCTGAAGGAGCAGGCTGGCGGTATGGGCAATCGAGAAGTACGCACACCCTCGGCCGAAGACGTGGAACGTGCCTGGTCGGTCGTGCGCGCGGTGCTGCCACCCACCCCCGTCGTGGGTGAAGGGCCGCTGCTGAAGCTGGAGTCGCTGCAGCCGACCGGGTCGTTCAAGGTACGTGGCGCTCTCAACGCGCTCGCGGCGATCGGGCGCGGCGAGCACGTGGTCACGGCCTCGGCGGGCAACCACGGGCTCGGAGTCGCCTTCGCCGCGACCAGGCTCGGCCGTCCTGCCACCGTCGTCGTGCCGGAGAACGCCTCGTCCGCCAAGATCGCCGCGCTGGGTCGGTTCGACATCGAACTCGTCCGCGAGGGCCGCTCCTACGCCGAGGCGGAGGCACACGCACTGCGGTTGGCCGAGCGCGGGGCGTACTTCCTCTCCCCATACAACGACCCGCACGTCATCGCTGGGCAGGGCACCATAGGTCACGAACTGGCCGAGCAACTCACCGGGCGACGGCTCACCGTGGTGTGCGCGGTCGGCGGGGGCGGGTTGGCGTCCGGACTCGGGTTGTGGGCGGCGACCCAACCGGACGTGCGCATCGTCGGGGTGGAGGTGGACGCCGCACCCTCCATGGCCGAGGCGGTGAAGGCAGGCCACCAGGTCCCCATCGAGGTGCGCCCGACGATCGCCGACGGTATCGCGGCGAACCTGGAACCGGGTTCGGTGACGATCGACCTGGTCGCCAAGCACGTCGACCGGATCGTGTCCGTCACCGAAACCGAGCTGCGGGCAGCGGTGCGGCACCTGGCGGCCACGCACGGTGTGGTCACCGAGGGGGCCGGAGCCGCGGCGGTGGCCGCCCTGCTGGCGGGCAAGGTGGAGTCACGGGGCGATTCGGACCGGTTGGTGGCCCTCGTCTCCGGCCGCAACATCGCCCTCGGCGTACTGGCCGAGGTGCTAGCCTCCAGCCAGCCGTAGGGCCGCGGAGGGGAGTTGCCGATGGGGGATACCGCCTCGCTGCGGCTGCGTCCGCCCAGGAACCAGGTCGACCGCAAAGCGCTGCACTGGTGGCGGACCAACCTGCTGCTGTGGGTAGGCATCCCGCTCGCGGTGCTGGTGCTGCTCGCCACCGTGCTGTCCACGGTGGCGAGCTGGCTGCTCGTGGCCGCGGCCGCCGTCGCCGCGGTGGGCCTGCCGGTGGCGGTCCTGCTTCCACTGTGGTGGTACCGGGTGCATCGCTGGGAGATCACCGACGACGCGGTGTACACCCGTACCGGCTTCTTCTGGCAGGAATGGCGAGTCGCGCCGATGTCTCGCATCCAGACCGTGGACACCCAGCGCGGACCGCTGGAACAACTGTTCGGACTGGCGACCGTCACGGTCACCACCGCGTCGGCCAAGGGCGCGGTGACGATCCCAGGTCTGGACCACCGGCTCGCCGCGCAGGTCGCCGAGCAACTCACCAGCACCACCCAGGCAACCCCGGGGGATGCCACGTGACCACCTCCCGTCAGCCACCCGGGGTGGACGAGGCGGGGCCCGCCGTGTGGCGAAAACTGGACAGGCGCACGGTGGCGGTCACACTGCTGCGTGCGGTCGGAGTGGCCGTTGCCGCCGGATTCCCCACCGGGGCGGCGATCGCGGGCGGCACCTCACCGCTGGTCGCAACGGCTGTCGTCGTGCCGGTGGCGGTGGTGCTGATCGCCGCGGCCGGGCTCGTCGACGATCTGCGATGGCGCAAGACCAGCTACCGCGTCCTGCCCGATCGTGTCGAACTGCGCAAGGGGATCGTCGTGCGCAGCAGGCGCACGCTGAGCCGGCATCGCATCAGGGCCGTCGACATCACCGCGCCACCGTTGCTTCGTGCTTTCGGTCTGGTGCACGTCAAGCTCGGCACCGGGGAACAGACCTCGGCGGGGGAGAGCTCGCTGGTGCTGCACCCGCTGACCAGAGCAGAGGCCGACGATCTGCGCACCGAACTGCTGCACCGGGTCACGCCTGTCAGCAGGAGCCTCGCGCCCGCCGACGGGCTGCTCGCCACCTTCCAGCCCTCGTGGGTGCGGTTCGCCCCGATGTCGTTTCTGACCCCGACACTGGGGCTGGCCTTTTTCGGGGTGATCCTGCAGGTGGCCGAGTGGTTCGGGCTCCGGTCCGGTGTGATCAGTTGGGCGCTGGACCTGCTGCGCGGCCTTTCGCTGCCGCTTGCCGTGCTCGCACTGCTGGTCACCGGTCTCGCCGTTGGCGTGGCGGGCTCGATGGCGTTGTTCGTGGAGATGTGGTGGCGGTTTCGGCTCGAACGCGAGCCCAACGGCACCCTGCGGGTGCGGCGGGGGCTGCTCACCACGCGGTCGATCTCGCTGGAGGAGCGCCGGCTTCGTGGTGTCGAACTCGTCGAACCGCTGGGCAACCGGCTGGTCGGCGCGGCGAGGGTGGACGCGGTGGCCACCGGGCTCGCGCGGCAGAACTCCAAGGAGCGCACCGACCACAAGACCCTGCTGCCGCCCGCGCCGCGCCGGGAGGCCGACCGGGTGGCTGCCGTCGTGCTCCGCGAGCCCGCCTCGCCGACCGAGTCCGTACGGCTGCTGGCTCACCCCGCCGCGGCACGGGGACGCCGGGTGCGGTGGGCGCTGCTCGCGGTCTCCGCCGTGGTGCTGCCGCTGCTGGTTGTGGGTCTTGCCGGGGTGCCCGTGCTGCTGCCGGTCGCGGGAATCTGCGGGGCCGTGCTCGTGCCCGTCGCGCTGGCCGTCGCTTACGACGCCTACCGCAACCTCGGTCACGGACTCACCGGCGACTACCTGGTCACCCGAAGCGGCGCCCTACGGCGCAGCACGGTCGCGCTGCGACGGCGCGGCATCATCGGGTGGACCGCAAGACAGTCGATCTTCCAGCGGCGCAAGGGATTGCTCACGCTCACCGCGACAACGGCGGCGGGCGCGGGGGCCTACTCGATCTACGACATCGGGCAGGCCGAGGGACTGGAGTTCGCCGAGGCGGCGGTCGGCGAGCTGTTCGGCCCCTTCCTCGAACGCGCCTGACCGCACGCGGGACGCACGGCGGGAAATGCGGCGACCGGCGCGGCGGCCCGCCGTAGGCTGAGGCCGTGCGAAACGCGTTCGGCGCCGAGTTCGACGGCTGTGACGGTTACCTCAACACTCCCAGCATCGGTGTGCCACCGGTAGCCGTGGCCGATGCCGTCGAGCACGAACTGCGGCGATGGCGCACCGCGGCGGCGGCTCCGCCGGACTACGACGCCGCCGTGCAGCAGACCCGAGCGGCGTTCGGCGCGCTGGTGGGCGTGCCGGGGGAGCGGGTCGCCGTCGGAGCGAGTGTCTCGCAGGTGATCTCCATGGTCGCGGCCGGACTTGCCGACGGCGCCACGGTGCTGGCCGCCGAAGGCGAGTTCACCAGTGTCACCTTTCCCTTCGCCGCCCAGCAACGGCGCGGCGTCCGGGTGCGCGAAGTCCCGCTCGCCGACCTGCCCGCTCACGTCGAGGGGCATGATCTCGTGGCGGTGAGCGTGGTGCAGTCGGCCGACGGAGTGCTGGTCGATCTGGCCGCGCTGCGCTCCGCCTGCGAGGCGGCACGGGTGCCGGTACTGCTCGACGCCACGCAGGCCGCAGGCTGGCTGCCGCTGGAACTGGACTGGGCCGACTGGGTCGCGGGAGCGTCGTACAAGTGGCTGCTCGCTCCGCGCGGCGCCGCCTGGCTCGCCGTGCACCCGCGGGCGGCCGAGCGCACCGTGCCCGTCGCGGCGAACTGGTACGCGGGCGAGGACCCGTGGCAGACCGTGTACGGGCTGCCGCTTCGACTGGCGGGCGGCGCGCGGCGGTTCGACCTCTCACCCGCCTGGCTGCCGTTCGCGGGTGCCGCGGTGGCACTGCCCTACCTCGTCTCGCTGGACCGCAAGGCGGTGTACCGGCACTGCACGGGCCTTGCCGATCTGCTGTTGTCCCGGCTGGGGCTGCCGCCGCGTGGCACCGCCATCGTGGCGCTGGACAGCGAGGGCGCGGCGGCGCGCCTGGCCGCCGCGGGCGTACGGGCCAGCGTGCGGGCGGGCAGGGCGAGGGTCGGCTTCCATATCTACAACACGGAGGCCGACGTGGAGCGGGTCGTGGACGCTCTTGGTTGAGCCGCGTACTACCGTCACCGCCTGTGGCCGGACAGCAGTACAACCACCGAGTGAGTGACACCTCGCCGATGCCCGTGATCACCGGGCCCCCGCCCGCGGCTCCACCACAACGAGGGCCCAGGCTCGTGCTCCACGCCGTGGGCCTCGTCGCCGTAGCGGTGGTGTCGGGACTGGTGTGGTGGCTCATCCGCTCCGGCGGCGGAGTCTCGGGGGAGCCCGCGGCGCCGACCCCAGCGAACCCGTTGACCAGCGGGGAGTTCAGCTACACCGTGGTCGCGGGCCCGCAGACGTCGACCGACTGCGCGGGCAACGCCTACGGCGACGTCGCGAACTGGTTCGTCCAGCACCCCTGCGAGCGGGTGGTGCGGGCGCTGTACACGACCCGCTCCGGCGAGGCCAGAGCCCTCGTGTCGGTGGTGGTCGTGACGATGCCGACCGCGACGCAGGCCCAGCAACTCAAGCTCATCACCGACACCGACGGCACGGGAAACGTCAACGACCTCGTCCGCGACGGTACGGCCTCGCTACCGGGCGCCCCCTCGGTTGCCGGAGGTGAGTACCACTCCAAGTCCGAGGGCAAGGAAGTGACGATCGTGGAGTCGGAGTTCTACGGCGACCACGCCGACGACGCGTTGCTGACTCGCATCGGCTCCGACGCGTTGCGGCTCTCGGAGGCGTTGCGCAGCTGAGGGCCGAGCCTGCTAGGGCCGTTGCTCGCCCCGCCCTGGCAGCGCGATCGCCGCGGGACTCATCCCCGCCTCCATCCGCCAACTCGTGCAGCGGGTGGCCGAGCCGACCAGTGCCTGCGTGGCCAGTACCCGCAGGCGCGCGTCGTCGCTGTGTTCGAGCACGCCGTGCCAGGCCCTGGCCGCGTCCGTCTCCGCCGTGATCACCACGGCCTGCGCCGATTCGGTTCCGGTGACCGGTTGCGGGGGCAGGTACGCAGGCTCCGGGGGGCGGGGCGTGGCGCCTGCCGCGGTGAGCACCCGTTCGCAGGCATCCCTGCGGTCGCGGTGCGCGTCGGTGCCCGCCTCGATGCCCTTGCCGAAGTCTTCCGGCAGGAAGGCGCTGACCAGGCCGTACACCCACACCGCGGCGTGTTCGGCGGCGAGTGCCTCCTGCAGAGCGGCCACCGATTCCTCGGCGAGCGCGCCGGTGGCCACGCGGCTCACCTCCCCGGGTTGCTCCGCACCGAGAGCGGGCGCGAGCTGCTGCAGCGCGGCACACCCGGCGGAGACCGAGCCGACCAGCCCCGCCCGGTGGCGCGGCAGTTTCGGGACCAGTTCGGCCGCCTGCTGCCGCGCCTCGGCGAGCCGCCCGCCGAGCGCTTCGATGCTGTCCACGGTGTGTGGCGGCGCGGGCGGCGGCGACTCCGGTACAGGCCGGTTGAGCCGGTCGACCTCGGCGCGCAATGCCCGCGCCTGCGCCGTGCGAGCCTGTGCCACCTGCCTGGCCAGGTCGGCGTGTTCGGGCGCCGCCGCAAGCGCGGTCGCCGCCTCGGCGTCGGACGTGGCGCGCAGCAACAGCGGCAGCAACGGGTCGGGACTGTCGTCATAGCCGCCGGAACACGCCGTGGCCACCGGCGCGGCGAGCGCGGTGAGCGCGGCCGCGCGAAGGAGGTCGCGACGTGTCAGCGGACCAGGGGATCTCACAGGACGCCATCCTGCCAGCGGGGTGCGACGGACGGCGCGAGGCGGTCCCGGCAAGATAAGCTGGACCACTACTTGACAAGGACAACAGGGAGCATCACGGTGCCCAACGAACTCGCCAGTCGGCTCGAGCCACTCGTGGCCGACGCCGTCACGGCCGCGGGTTTCGATCTCGACGCGCTGGACGTGCAGCAGGCCGGACGGCGCAAGCTGGTCAAGGTCGTCGTCGACGGGGAGGAAGGCGTCGAACTCGACCAGGTGGCCGAGATCAGCAGGGCGGTGTCCGCGGTGCTCGACGAGCACGAGGAACTGATCGCGGGGGCGTACACGCTCGAGGTGACCTCGCCGGGGGTCGACCGGCCACTGACCAAGCCGCGACACTGGCGCCGGGCCAAGTACCGGCTCGTTCGGGTGACCCCACGGGAGGGTGCCGAGTTCGTCGGCCGCGTCGGGAACGCGACAGACAACAGCGTGCGGATGCTCGTGGACGGCACCCTGCGCGAACTGGCCTACGCCGACGTGGCGAAGGCAGTGATCGAGATCGAGTTCAGGCAGCCGCCGACAGGTGAGCTCAAGCTGCTGGACAACGACGCCTGCGGCAAGATCGGGGAAGGCGCCGGACCGAAGGAGGAGTCGAGGTGAACGTCGACATCGCGGCGTTGCGCGCGATCGAACGGGACAAGGACATCCCCTTCGAGACGGTGCTGGAGGCGATCGAGAGTGCCCTGCTGACCGCGTACAAGCACACCGAAGGCCATCAGCCACACGCCAAAATCGACATCGATCGCAAGACGGGTTACGTGCGGGTACTGGCGCACACCCTCGACGAGAACGGCGAGATCGCGCAGGAGTGGGACGACACCCCCGAGGGGTTCGGCCGAATCGCCGCCGCCACCGCGCGCCAGGTGATCCTGCAGCGGCTGCGCGACGCCGAGCACGAGAGGACCTTCGGCGAGTTCTCCGCGAAGGAGGGCGAGATCGTCGCCGGTGTGATCCAGCGCGACGCGCGGGCCAACGCTCGCGGCATGGTGATCGTGCAGGTGGGCGAGACGGAGGGTGTGCTTCCCGCCGCCGAGCAGGTGCCGGGGGAGACCTACGAGCACGGCGCCAGGATCAAGGCCTACGTCGTGGGTGTGGCCCGCTCGGCCAGAGGACCGCAGATCACGCTGTCGCGCACCCACCCCAACCTGGTGCGCAGGCTGTTCGCGCTGGAGGTGCCCGAGATCGCCGACGGCACCGTGGAGATCGCCGCCGTGGCCCGCGAGGCGGGGCACCGTTCGAAGATCGCGGTGCGGTCAACCGTTGCGGGCGTCAACGCCAAGGGCGCCTGCATCGGCCCGGTCGGTGCGCGTGTGCGCAACGTCATGAGCGAACTCGGCGGCGAGAAGATCGACATCATCGACTACTCGGAGGACCCGGCCAGGTTCGTCGGGAATGCGCTGTCGCCCGCCAAAGTTGTATCCGTCAAGGTCGTGGACGAGCGTGTCAAGACGGCACGGGTCGTCGTCCCCGACTTCCAGCTTTCGCTCGCCATCGGCAAGGAAGGGCAGAACGCCCGTCTCGCTGCCAGGCTGACCGGCTGGCGCATCGACATCCGCAGCGACGCCGCACCGGAGTCGGGGCAGCGGCAGGTCGATCCGGACGAGTCACCGCACGCTGCGGCTACCGGTTCGGCTGAGTGATTGACCAAGGGCTAAACTGGGTAACGGTGCGACGCCCGCAGTCGGAATCGACACGCCGTGAACACGGGGGGTACGGAGTAACACCCGTTCGTACCTGTGTCGGGTGCCGGCGGCGGGCATCGGTCGGAGAGTTGTTGCGCATCGTCGCGGAGGACGGGCGGCTCGTCGTCGATACTCGACGGCGGCTACCTGGTCGAGGTGCCTGGTTGCACCCAGACCTGGAATGCCTGTCCAAAGCCGAGCGGCGGCGGGCGTTCCCCCGGGCATTACGGGTCCTGGGGGCGCTCGACGCGGACGGCATGCGGCATGATGTGAAGCGGCTCGCCGAGAGCTGTACGGATTCGGGGAGTTCCCGGATCCAGCCGGAAACAAGGAAGCAGGTCGACCCGTCATGAGTCAGCCGTGAAGCTGAAGCCATGAACGCGCGACGATAGGACGAGGTCAGCGGGTCCAGCCGCCGACCTCATCAGTTGAGGAGAGCAGTGGCAGGCAAGGCCCGCGTACATGAGCTCGCGAAAGAGCTCGGTGTAACGAGCAAGGAAGTACTCGCCAAGCTGAAAGAGCAGGGCGAGTTCGTGAAATCCGCGTCGTCGACCGTGGAGGCGCCGGTCGCCCGACGGTTGCGAGACGCCTTCTCCAGCAAGGACTCCAGGCAGTCCGAACGCAAATCCGGCGGTAGGCAGGCCGCGAAGCCTGCCGCGCCCTCAGGCGGCAACGGCTCCGCCCCTTCGGCCAAGCAGGCGAGCACGCCCGCGCAGCCGCAGCAGGAGGCGAGGCCCTCGCAGCCGCAGGCGAAGCCACCCAAACCAGGTCCGAAACCCGGGCCGAGGCCGAGCCAGGCACCCAAGCCTGCCGAGCAGGCGCCCGCGGCGAAGGCAGAACCACAGCAGCAGCAGCAGTCGCAGCAGCAGCCGAAGCAGGAGTCCGGCTCGGTCGTTCCGCCGAAGCCTCAGGGCCCCAAGCCGGGGCCGAAGCCCGGCCCGCGGCCGCCGCGTGTCGGCAACAACCCCTTCGGTGTCGGCGCGGGCTCACCCCCGCCGCGCCCAGCGCCCCCGCGTCCAGGCGGCGGCCAGCAACAGGGTGAGCGCGGCTCCCGTCCCGGTGGGGACCGCCCCTCGGGCGGCCCGCGTGGTGGCGCGCCCGGCGGCAACAGGCCGAGCCCCGGCAGCATGCCGCCACGCCCCAACCCGGGCATGATGCCCACCCGGCCTGCCCGCCCCGCGGGCGGACCCGGCGGTGGCCGTGGCGGCCCCGGCGGCGGCCGAGGTGGCGCCGGAACCGGTGCGGGTCGAGGCGGCGGCGGCCCCCGCGGTGGCGGTGGCGGCGGCTTCCGCGGCGGCCCCGGTGGCGGTGCAGGTGGCGGTGGCGGCGGCTTCCGCGGTGGACCCGGCGGCGGTGCCCCCGCAGGTGGCGGTGGCGGCTTCCGAGGCGGCGGTGGCCGTGGCGGCCCCGGTGGCCGCGGCGGTGCGGCCGGTGCCTTCGGCCGTCCTGGCGGTCCCTCGCGCAAGGGCCGCAAGTCGAAGCGGCAGAAGCGCCAGGAGTACATGGAGAACATGCAGGCGCCTTCGGTCGGTGGCGTCCGCCTGCCCAAGGGCAGTGGCGAGACGATCCGGCTGCCGCGCGGTGCCTCGCTGACCGATTTCGCGGAGAAGATCGACGCCAACCCGGCCTCGCTGGTGCAGGTGTTGTTCCACCTCGGCGAGATGGTCACCGCGACCCAGTCCGTCTCCGAGGACGTGCTGGAGTTGCTCGGCACGGAGATGAACTACAACGTGCAGGTGGTCAGCCCCGAGGAGGAGGACCGCGAACTGCTGGAAGCCTTCGACATCACCTACGGCGAGGACGCCGGTGACGAGGAGGACCTGCAGGTGCGGCCGCCGGTGGTGACCGTGATGGGTCACGTCGACCACGGTAAGACGCGCCTGTTGGACACCATCCGTAAGACGAAGGTGCACGAGGGTGAGGCCGGTGGCATCACCCAGCACATCGGTGCCTACCAGATCGAGACCGAACTGGAGGGCCAGGAGCGGCTCATCACCTTCATCGACACCCCGGGCCACGAGGCGTTCACCGCCATGCGTGCCCGTGGTGCGCAGGCGACGGACATCGCGGTGATCGTGGTGGCCGCCGACGACGGTGTGATGCCGCAGACGGTGGAGGCCATCAACCACGCCCAGGCCGCCAAGGCGCCGATCGTGGTCGCGGTCAACAAGATCGACAAGGAAGGCGCCAATCCGCAGAAGATCCGCCAGCAGCTCACCGAGTACGGCCTGGTGGCGGAGGAGTACGGCGGCGACACGATGTTCGTCGACATCTCCGCGCGCGAGAACATCAACATCGACGGGCTGCTCGAGGCGATCCTGCTGACCGCGGACGCGGCGCTGGACCTGCGGGCCAACCCGGACATGGAAGCGCAGGGTGTCGCGATCGAGGCTCACCTCGACCGTGGTCGAGGCCCCGTGGCGACCGTGCTGGTGCAGCGCGGCACGCTCCGCATCGGAGACTCGGTCGTCGCGGGCGACGCGTACGGCCGCGTGCGCCGGATGGTCGACGAGTACAACCACGACGTGACAGAGGCGTTGCCGTCGCGGCCGGTGCAGGTCATCGGGTTCACGTCGGTGCCGAGGGCGGGTGACACGTTCCTCGTCGTGGAGGAGGACCGGGTTGCCCGGCAGATCGCCGAGCGCAGGCAGGCCCGAATCCGCAACGCCGAGAACGCGGCGAGGCGCAAGCGGGTCAGCCTGGAGGACCTGGACTCCGCGCTGAAGGAGACCAACACCCTCAACCTGATCGTCAAGGGTGACAACTCGGGTACCGTCGAGGCGCTCGAGGCGTCGCTGATGCAGATCGACGTGGGCGACGAGGTCGAACTCAACATCGTCCACCGCGGCGTCGGTGGCGTGACCGAGAGCGACATCGACCTGGCCACGGCGTCCGACGCCATCGTGCTCGGGTTCAACGTGCGGGCGCAGGGCAAGGCGACCGAGCGGGCGACCCGCGAAGGCGTCGACGTCCGGTACTACACGGTGATCTACCAGGCGATCGAGGAGATCGAGCAGGCCCTCAAGGGCATGCTCAAGCCGGAGTACGAAGAGGTCGAACTCGGTAAGGCCGAGGTCCGCGAGGTGTTCAAGTCCTCCAAGTTCGGCACCATCGCGGGTTGTCTGGTCACCGCGGGTGAGATCCGGCGCAACGCGAAGGCGAGGCTGCTGCGTGACAACGTGGTGGTGGCGCAGAACCTGCCGGTCAGCTCGTTGCGGCGGTTCAAGGACGATGTCGTCGAGGTACGCGAGGGCTTCGAGTGCGGTCTCACCCTCGGTAAGTACAGCGACATCAAGACCGGCGACGTGATCGAGACCTACGAGCAGCGCGAGAAGCCGCGCGCGTAGTGGCCGTCTCGGTGGCTGGGCGGGCCCACTCCCGCCCAGCCACCGACGAGCACAGGGGAATGCCATGTTCGTGGGTGCCCTGGAACTCGAACTGTTGCTGGGTGACGTGCGGTCACTGAAGCAGAAGCGTTCGGCGGTCCGGCCGGTGATCGCGGAGCTGCGCAAGCGGTTCGAGGTCGCGGTGGCCGAGGCCGGCCATCTGGACCTGTACCGGCGTTCGCTGATCGGTGTGGCGGCGGTCGCGGCGGACGGCAAGCAGGTGAGGGATGTGCTCGACGCCTGCGAGCGGTTCGTGGCGGCACGTCCGGACCTCGAGTTGTTGTCGGCGCGCAGGCGGCTGCTTGGTCCCGACGACGAGTAGCTGGCTGGTTGATACGGATAAGGGGGTGCGTCGTGGCTGATCAGGCTCGCGCACGGAGGCTGGCCAAGCGGATCGCGCAGATCGTGGCGTCCGCACTGGAGCACGAGGTGAAGGATCCTCGGCTGGGCAACGTCACGATCACCGATGCGAAGATCACCGGCGACCTGCGGGATGCGACCGTGTACTACACGGTGTTGGGCGAGACTCTCGACACGCCGCCGGACTTCGCGGGTGCCGCGGCGGCGCTGGAGTCGGCCCGTGGGGTGTTGCGTACGAAGGTCGGCCAGGGCACGGGTGTGCGATACACCCCGACGTTGACGTTCGTCGCCGACAACCTTCCCAGTGACGCCAGGCATATCGACGACCTGCTCGCCAAGGCGCGGGAGGCCGACGCGGAGATCGCTCGACAGGCCACCGGCGCCAAGCCGGCGGGTGAGGCCGATCCCTACCGCCCACCTCGGGAGCAGGAGTCCGAGACCTAGGAAGCCCAGGGTTGAAGGTGCGCCATCGTCGACTCATGTTGACTCTCCCGTTGGCTTCGCTGCTTGGCGTGCTGCGGCGGCGGGCTCGGTGGGAACGCAACCGGAAGCTGCTCGCCGGAATCGAACGGGACCTGGCCGAGGGCGGGCCTGCGGGTGAGGACGCACCCGACGCCGCGGCGGTGCTGGATCGTGGTGGAGCGGCAGCGCGGGCAGTGGGTCGGACACCGTGACGGAGCGTTGTCGCGTGGAACTGGTCACGGCCAACCACGGCTAGCCGACGCGCCGGGACCGGCTATTTGGTCGCGACCAGCACGTCACGGACGATGGCCTGATCCACCCGGTGCGCGAGTTCCTCGTACGGCCCACCCTCGCGCGGTGTGAGCCCCGCGCCGGTGAGGATCTCGACCAGTTCGTGCCGTTTGACCACGTAGGTGTTCCACGAGACGGCCAGTGCCCCACCGTTGCGCAGCACCCTTGCCCACGTGGGCACCGCGGCCGCGAGCAGGTCACGGGGACTTCTCGACAATGCCGAATCCTGCGTGCGGCTACCGTGCTGCACGCCGTAAGGCGCGTCGGTCACGATCACGTCCACCGACCCGTGCTTGACCAGCTCGTCGGTGTGCAGCGTGTCGCAGTTGAAGTAGGTGAGATCGCGCGTGTCGCCCGCCCGGTATCGTTCCTTGGTGGCGGCGTACTCGATCTCCAGCCGCTGTCCCAACCGGACCTTGTTCCGCCGCAACATGCCCGCCTGCGCGGAGTGCTTGATCCGCTTCGTGCGCAACCACGTCTTGATGAAGTGTTGGTAGGCGTCGAAGTCCTTGCCGTCCAGCTCCAGCCCGGTCGCGTCGAAGCCGTACATCATCGCCTGGTTCAGCGTGGTTCCCCTACCGCACAACGGGTCCAGCACGTGCAGTCCCCGGTCCAGCAACGCGGCGGGCCGGTCGGTGGTGAGTACAGCGAGGTTCAGCACGAGCTTGGTGAACAGCTCGTTGGTCTTGCCCGGGTACTTCTGGATCGTCAGCAGGTCGGAGTCGAACTCCGCCACCGGCGCCATGGCCAGCGGTCGCAGCAGCTCACCGCTGAACTCGAACAACGCGTAGGCGGAGGACAGATTCGACAGGTACGCCACGTCGGTGTCGGTCAGCGGGGCGGCGGTGCCGAATGTGACGTAGTCGACGCCGCCGATGGTCGTGGTCGCCGACTCACCGACCTTCGTGGACAGGACGGTGTCGCCGAACACGGCGAGTTCGGCGCGCAGCAGCCGACGTGAGGTGTCGGTGTAGACGCGGTTGGCCGACGGCAGGATGAGGATGGCGTACTCGGGCATCGAACGTGAGCGTAGCCGAGGTCGTCGGACACCCCGGCTACGCTCGGCGCGTGAGCGACACGGTTGAGCACGAGCGGGTTCCCGCCCGCCGGGTGCTGGGGCTGGCGGTACCCGCGCTGGGTGTGCTTGCGGCCGAGCCGCTCTACGTGCTCGTCGACACGGCCGTGGTCGGTCACCTCGGCGCGCTGCCGCTGGCGGGGCTCGCACTCGGGGGCACGCTGCTGTCGCTGGTGTCCACCCAGTTGACGTTCCTGTCCTACGGCACAACCGCGCGAACGGCACGGTTGCACGGCGCGGGCAGGCGCGCCGAAGCTGTCGGCGAGGGTGTGCAGGCCACCTGGCTGGCCTTCGCGGTGGGACTCGTCGTGCTCGTCGCGGGTCAGTTGCTCGCCGAACCGGTGGCGCGCGCGATGTCCGGCGACCCCGCGATCACCGAGCGGGCGGTCTCCTGGCTGCGAATCGCCCTGTTCGGCGCGCCGCTCATCCTCGTCACGATGGCGGGCAACGGCTGGATGCGTGGCGTACAGGACGCGGTGCGGCCGTTGCGGTACGTGCTCGCCGGAAACGCGTTGTCGGCGGTGCTCAGCCCGGTGCTGGTGTACCCGGCGGGGCTGGGCCTGGAGGGTTCCGCGGTCGCCAACGTCGCGGCGCAGGCGGTAGCGGGCGGGCTGTACCTTCGGGCGCTGGCCAAGCAGCGGGTGGGCCTGGCGCCCCGGCCGCGGGTGATGTGGGCCCAGCTTCGGCTCGGCCGCGATCTGGTGCTGCGAAGTCTGGCGTTTCAGGCGTGCTTCGTCTCGGCGGCGGCAGTGGCCGCCCGCACCTCCACCGAGGCGGTCGCCGCACACCAGGTGGTACTGCAGCTCTGGACGTTCCTTTCGCTGGTGCTGGACTCGGTGGCGATCGCCGCGCAGTCTCTGGTCGGGGCGGCGCTCGGCGCCGGGTCGCGTCGACAGGCGCGAGGGATCGCCAACCAGATAACCCGGTACGGGCTGGCGCTGGGAGTCGTGCTCGCCGTGGTGTTCGCCGCCCTTTCGCAGACGTTGCCGCACGCCTTCACCTCCGACGCGGGTGTGCTCGCCGAAATCCCCAACGCCTGGTGGTTCTTCGTTGCCCTGCAGCCGGTCGCCGGGGTGGTGTTCGCGCTCGACGGCGTGCTGCTCGGGGCCGCCGACGCGAGCTTCCTGCGCAACGCGACGGTGGGCAGCGCCGTGCTCGGGTTCCTGCCGATGGTCTGGGCATCGCTGGTCTTCGGCTGGGGGCTCGCGGGTATCTGGACCGGGTTGGCGCTGTTCATGGTGCTTCGGCTGGTCTTCGTCGTGGCGCGGTGGCGCTCCGGCCACTGGGCCGTCGTCGGCGCCGTCCGCGCGTGACGGCACGGTCGCGGCGCGGGTGTGGGCAATGACACGGCGTCGTTGGGTATGGCTCAGCGGCCGTCCGGCGATAACTCCATTGGGGGTCGGCAACGCGGGCGTCCCCCGCAGTACGCCGTTCACATCCGTCAGTGAAGGGAGACCCTTGCCGACCCGGCCCACGCAGGCCGCGCGAGCCAGTGCGCGGTCGTGGCTGATCTGGTTGACCGCCGCCTTCGTCTACGTTCTCGCCGTCTTTCACCGCACCTCGCTCGGCGTCGCGGGCCTCGACGCCGCCGAGCGCTTCGGTGTCGGCGCCGCCGCGCTGAGCATGTTCACCGTGCTGCAGGTCGGCGTGTACGCCGCCATGCAGATCCCCACCGGGGTGCTCGTCGACCGATTCGGGCCCCGCAACGTGCTCACGGCCGCGTTGCTGTTCCTGGGGCTGGGGCAAGTCCTGCTCGCCGTGGCGCAGACCTACTCGCTGGGGCTGGTGGCTCGCGGCGTGCTCGGGCTGGGTGACGCGCTGACCTTCGTCTCCGTGCTGCGACTGGCGGCCAATCACTTCCCCGGCAGGCAGTACATGCTCGTGACCGCCCTGACCGGGGCGCTCGGGTTCGCGGGCAACCTCGCCGCGACGCTGCCGTTGACCCTGCTGCTGGCCGGGCCGGGCTGGCTACCGACGTTCCTGGGGGCCGGGCTGGTGACGGTCCTGTTCGCGAGCGTGGTCCGCTGGCGGGTGAGCGACACACCGGCTGCCAAAACGGTGGAGTCACAGGCCGCCTCGCTGCGGGAGGTGGGCAGGCAGGTGCGCGCCGCGATGCGCGTGCCCGGCACCAGGCTCGCGTTCTGGACTCACTTCTCGGCGCCGTTCAGCCAGAACGTGATGGTGCTGCTGTGGGGAGTGCCGTTCCTGGTCGAGGGTCAGGGGTACGCCCCGACCACCGCCAGTTCGCTGCTCATGGTCTTCGTGGTCGGCGCCATGGTGGGCGCTCCGCTGATCGGTGGTTTCGTCGGGCGACGGCCGGAGGCGCGGATGCCGCTGGTGGTCAGCTACCTCGCCGCGACCGCGGCGACCTGGGCGGTGGTGCTCAGCTGGCCGGGCCAGGTGCCGGTGGCCGTGCTGGTCACCGCATTCGCCGTGCTGTCACTGGGCGGGCCGATCTCCACGATCGGGTTCGCACTGGCACGGGACTACAACCCGCTTCCGAGGGTCGGCACCGCGACCGGTGTCGTCAACGTCGGCGGCTTCGTCGCCACCACCGTGGTCGCGTTGCTCATCGGCGTGTTGCTGCAACTGTCCGGCGGCGACTTCCGGGTCGCGCTGCTTTCGGTGGTCGGCGTGCTGGTGTTCGGTTCCTGGCGGATGGCGGTGTGGTGGCTGCGGGCCAGGGCCGAGGTGTTCGCGGCCGTCGAGCGCGGCGAATCGGTGCCGGTGCGGTTGCGCAGGCACAGCTGGGACCGCCGCCACGAGGAGCGTGAGCGGGTGCCTGCCGTGGCGTGATCGAACACCGCTACGCTGCGGCCGTGCCACGCCCCAACCCTTCCGGCCGACGGCCGTCGCGGCCCGCGCCGCCACCCGGCCTGCTCATCGTCGACAAACCGGGTGGGATGACGTCGCACGACGTGGTTGCCAGGGCCCGGCGTGCGATGGGCACGCGCAAGGTCGGCCATGCCGGAACGCTGGACCCGATGGCCACGGGGGTGCTGGTGCTGGGAATCGAGCGGGCCACCAAACTGCTCGGGCACCTGGCGCTGGATCGCAAGACCTACCTGGCGACGATCCGGCTCGGTGCCTCGACCACCACCGACGACGCCGAGGGCGAGGTGGTCTCGCGCGCCGATCCCTCGGTGGTGGCCGATGCGGACATCGAGGCCGCGATCGCCGCGCTGACCGGCGACATCCAGCAGGTCCCCAGCGCGGTCAGCGCCGTCAAGGTGGGCGGCAAACGGGCCTACGCCAGAGTGCGGGCGGGTGAGCAGGTGGACCTGCCGCCCCGCCCGGTGACCGTGTACCGGTTCGACCTGCTTGCCACGCGAAGGGAGGAGCCGGGCGAGGTCGACCTCGACGTCATGATCGACTGTTCGTCCGGCACCTATGTCAGGGCGTTGGCCAGGGACCTGGGTGGGGCGCTCGGCGTGGGTGGTCATCTCGTCGCACTGCGCCGCACCACGGTGGGGCCTTTCACACTCGCCTCGGCACGCACCCTCGACGACGTCGAACGCGAGCCGGGGCTGTCGCTGAGCCTCGACGAAGCGGTCGCGGCGGCCTTCCCACGCCGTGACGTCGATGCGGGCGAGGCCGCCGCGGTACGGCACGGCCAGCGGCTGCCCACGGCCGGGATACGGGGAACCTACGGGGTGTTCGACCCGCAGGGTCATGCGCTCGCCCTCGCCACCGACACGCGCGAAGGCGCCCGCCCGGTGGTCGTGCTCGCACCTGCCTGAGTGACCCTGTCGTCCCGGCGCCGCGTGGCCGGCGGCTAGGCTCCAGGTGTGCAGCGTTGGCGTGGTTTGGCGGATCTGCCGGGTGGCTGGGGCCGGTGCGTCGTCACGATCGGGATCTTCGACGGGGTGCATCGCGGGCACCAGGCTCTGATCAACGAAACGGTGGAAACCGCCCGCGATCGCGGGTTGCCCAGTGTGGTGCTGACCTTCGATCCACATCCCTCCGAGGTACTGCGGCCAGGCACGCATCCCGCCCAACTGACCACGCTGCGGCGCAAGGCGGAGTTGATCGAGCAGTTGGGCGTCGACGTGTTCGCCGTGCTGCCGTTCACGTTGGAGCTGTCCAGGCTGACGCCGGACGAGTTCGTGCACCAGATCCTCGTCGACCGGCTGCACGCCGCCACGGTGATCGTGGGGGAGAACTTCACCTTCGGTCACAAGGCCGAGGGCAACGTCGAGACGCTGCGCGCGCTTGGCAAGCGCTTCGGGTTCACCGCGCACGCCTCGAAACTGCAAGGCCGCACCCTGCCCGGTGAGAAGGACAACGGTGAGATCACCTTCTCCTCCACCTACGTGCGCTCCTGCATCGACGCAGGCGATGTCGCGGCCGCCGCGGAGGCACTTGGCCGCCCGCACCGGCTGGAGGGCATCGTTGTCCGCGGCGATGGACGCGGGCACGACCTCGGCTATCCCACGGCGAACCTGTCGACACCCCGATTCGCGGCCGTGCCCGCGGACGGCATCTACAGTTGCTGGTTCGTGCGAGACGGCAGCAGGCTGCCCGCCGCGGTCTCGGTCGGCACCAACCCCACCTTCTCCGGCAAGGAGCGCACGGTCGAGGCCTTCGTCCTCGACGTGGCGGAGGACTTCTACGGCCAGCAGGTCGGGCTCGACTTCGTCGCACGGTTGCGCGGCCAGGTCCGGTTCGACACACCCCAGGCGTTGGTTGAGCAGATCGCCGAAGACGTGACGCGGACAAGGGACGTGCTGGGCCTGCGCTGAGCGATACGGGTGCGATTGCGAACGCCTCGGTAGTTCCGGCCCGCGCGCGGACCCCCGACTGGCAAGATGCAGACACTGGGCCGCCTGCCCGGCGCGCCGCCGTCGCCATCGAGGGGAACAGGGCTTTGCCGTGGAGGACCACAAGATCGTCCAGCGGAACATCGCGCTGCAGCGGGAGTGGTACGGGGAACCACTCGGCGACCGCGTTCGGCGCCTGGTGGTGGCCTTCGACGTGTCGCAGGCATACCTCGCCGAGGTGCTGGGTATCAGTGCCCCGATGCTGAGTCAGGTGATGAGCGGGCGGCGGGCCAAGATCGGCAACCCGGTGGTGCTCGCGCGGCTCATCATGCTCGAACGCAAGGTGCTGACTCCGGAGGTCGCCGCGGGCAGCAAGGAGGCGATCCGCGCCGCACTGGAGGACGTCAGGACGGCGAGACCCACCGTGAGCAGCGACAACATCCCCGTCGGGACCGCCGACGACCAGGCGGTGCTCGCGGCGCTGCGGGAGATCGCAGAGGAGGAGAACCTGGTGCAGGCCGCCGAACGGCTCGACGCGGACTTCCCCGCGATCGCGGACGTGCTGCGCAGGGCGGGCAAGGGCGGCTGAGGCCGTGCCCGAGCCGACCGCGCGGCTGTTCAGCGCGTTGCTGCTGCCCGAGGAGGTGGCCACGTCGTTGCGGTGCGAGTTGAGCGACCGCGGCGGTCTGCGCGCCGAGCAGGGGTTGCGCTGGATGCCGGTCGAGCAGTGGCACATCACGCTGGGCTTCTACGGCCTCGACGACCCGGGGCAGCGAGCGGAATGGCTGCGGCGCAGGCTGGCGGACAGCCTGTCGGCGACGCTTCACATCGACGGTAGCGGCACCTTCCGCGGGGTACTCTGGAGTCAGGTACACGGCATCGGTCTTGCCGAACTGGCCGCGGCGGTCAGGCCCGACGGAGATGATCGCGATTTCCGGGCACACCTGACGCTCGCGAGGGGGCCACACCAGCTCGCGCTGGAGCGGTGGCGACGGCGGTTCGCCTGCTACCGGAGCCCGGAGTGGACCGCGACCGAAGTCGTACTGATGCGCAGTGACCTCGACGAGCGAGGGTCGGGCTACTCGGTGGTGGAGCGGTTCCCGCTGGGTTCACGCGGCTGAGCCCGAAGGCCTGCTGATACCCTCGGATGTCAGAGTCCGGCTGCGGTCCGTGGCGGCCGAGACCATATGTCACAACACGGCACACAACCCGAGGAGAAGAGCGAGTGGCGCTGTCCACCGAGGAGAAGAAGTCGATCCTGTCCGAGTACGGACTCCACGACTCCGACACCGGATCGCCCGAGGCGCAGGTGGCCCTGCTGACCAAGCGGATCATCGGCCTCACCGAGCACCTCAAGGTGCACAAGCACGACCACCACTCCCGTCGCGGTCTGTTGCTGCTGGTCGGCCGACGTCGCCGACTGCTCAACTACGTGATGAAGGTGGACGTCGAGCGGTACCGTTCGCTGATCCAGCGACTCGGCCTCCGCCGATGACAGGCTCCGAGGGGGAGTGACCCACAGGGGTCGCTCCCCCTCGGCACAAGAAGGCACGCACAGGGCCGGCGCTAGCAACGCGCGAGGACGCCCAAGCCGGTCCTCGGTAGTGGCTCCCGGGACAGTCCCCGAGAGCTTCGATCGATGACCGGCCTCGTACCTCGAGCGTGCCCCCGAGGGCGGGGGATGCGCGGCCCGAGAAGTACGAGGAGAAACTGAATTCATGACTGACTCAAGCGGCAACACCGTGCACGAATCGGAAGCCGTGCTCGACAACGGCAGGTTCGGAAAGCGCACGGTCCGCTTCGAGACGGGCAGGCTGGCGAAGCAGGCGGCGGGTGCCGTCGTGGCCTACCTGGACGACGAAACCATGCTGCTGTCCGCGACCACCGCCTCGAAGCAGCCCAAGGAACACTTCGACTTCTTCCCGCTGACGGTGGACGTCGAGGAACGGATGTACGCCGCAGGCCGCATCCCCGGTGCGTTCTTCCGCAGGGAGGGCAGGCCCTCCACCGACGCGGTCCTCACCTGCAGGCTGATCGACCGGCCGTTGCGCCCCTCCTTCACCGAGGGGCTGCGCAACGAGATCCAGATCGTCATCACGGTGCAGAGCCTGCACCCGGAGGACCCCTACGACGTGCTGGCGATCAACGCCGCGTCGGCTTCCACCCAGATCGGTGGGCTGCCGTTCTCCGGCCCCATCGGCGGTGTCCGGATGGCGCTCATCGAGGACACCTGGGTGGCGTTCCCCACCTGGTCGCAGCTGGAGCGGGCCACCTTCGACATGGTGGTGGCCGGCCGCATCGTCGGCGACAAGCCGGAGGACGTCGCGATCATGATGGTGGAGGCCGAGGGCACCGAGAACACCCTCGACCTCATCGCGGGTGGCGCCACCGCCCCCACCGAGCAGACCGTCGCGCAGGGATTGGACGCGGCCAAGCCGTTCATCCGCCTGCTGTGCGAGGCCCAGCAGCGGCTGGCCACCGCCGCGGCCAAGCCGGTGGGCGACTTCCCGGTGTTCCTGGCCTACGAGGACGACGTCTACGACGCCGTCGCTGGGATCGCCACCGACGACCTGGCCGCCGCGCTGGCCATCGCAGGCAAGCAGGAACGCGAGACCGCCATCGACGAGGTCAAGGCCACCGTGCTCGAGCGTGTCGGGGTCGGCGAGGGTGAGGCCTTCGAGGGCAGGGACAAGGAGGTCGGCGCGGCGTTTCGGGCGCTGACCAAGAAGCTCATCCGGCAGCGCATCCTCAAGGAGAAGGTGCGCATCGACGGTAGGGGTCTCACCGACATCCGGCAGTTGGCGGCCGAGGTCGCGGTGGTGCCGAGGGCACACGGCTCGGCGCTGTTCGAGCGCGGTGAGACCCAGATCCTGGGCGTGACCACGCTCAACATGCTGCGCATGGAGCAGCAGTTGGACACGCTGTCTCCGGAGACGACGAAGCGCTACCTGCACCACTACAACTTCCCGCCGTTCTCCACGGGTGAGACCGGCCGCGTCGGCACGCCGAAGCGGCGCGAGATCGGCCACGGGATGCTGGCGGAGCGGGCACTGGTGCCGGTGCTGCCCAAGCGCGACGAGTTCCCCTATGCGATCCGGCAGGTCTCCGAGGCGCTCGGCTCGAACGGTTCCACGTCGATGGGCTCGGTGTGTGCTTCCACGATGAGCCTGTTCAACGCCGGGGTGCCGCTGAAGGCGCCGGTGGCAGGCATCGCGATGGGCCTGGTGTCCGACGTGATCGAGACGGCGGAGGGCCGCAAGACCGAGTACGTGGCGCTGACCGACATTCTCGGTGCCGAGGACGCCTTCGGTGACATGGACTTCAAGGTCGCGGGCACCAAGGACTTCATCACCGCGCTGCAGCTGGACACCAAGCTCGACGGCATCCCGTCGGACGTGCTGGCCGGTGCGCTGAACCAGGCGCGCGACGCCAGGTTGACGATCCTGGACGTGATGGCGGAGGCCATCGCGGGGCCGGACGAGATGAGCCCGTACGCCCCGCGCGTCACCAGCGTGAAGATCCCGGTGGACAAGATCGGCGAGGTCATCGGCCCGAAGGGCAAGATGATCAACGCGATCACCGAGGAGACCGGCGCCGACATCTCCATCGAGGACGACGGCACGATCTACGTGGGTGCCGCGGACGGTCCTTCCGCGGAAGCCGCCATCGACAAGATCAACGCGATCGCGAACCCGCAGTTGCCCAAGGTCGGCGAGCGCTTCCTCGGCACGGTCGTCAAGACCGCCGCGTTCGGCGCGTTCGTCTCGTTGCTGCCGGGCAAGGACGGCCTGGTGCACATCTCCAAGCTGGGCAACGGCAAGCGGATCGGCAAGGTCGAGGACGTGGTCAACGTCGGCGACAAGCTCCGGGTGGAGATCGCCGACATCGACAGCCGCGGCAAGATCAGCCTGATCGTCGTCAAGGACGAGGACGAGGCCGCCGGGCAGCAGAACCAGGCCGAGGCCTCCGACCGCAGCGCCGACGCCGAGTAACGCCAACGCACCATTCGCGGCAGCGGTCCGTCGGGCCGCTGCCGCTCTCGCGATCGGTCGAGGAGTCATGGTGCGAAAGCTTTCCGGGCACGAGCAGCCCGTTGGCAGCACCTGCATGCTCGACTCCGGTTCGGACGGTTCGCTGGTAAGGCGGACCGTGCTGCCGGGAGGACTGCGGGTGGTGACCGAGCAGGTCCCAGGCGTGCGTTCGGCCACGGTCGGCCTGTGGGTCGGCATCGGCTCGCGCGACGAGCAGCCCAGCGTGGCAGGCGCCGCCCACTACCTGGAACACCTGCTGTTCAAGGGCACATCCGGCCGCGACGCCACCCAGATCGCCGAAGAGATCGACGCGGTGGGCGGCGAACTGAACGCCTTCACCGCCAAGGAGCACACCTGCTACTACGCGCAGGTGCTCGACGAGGACCTGCCGCTGGCGATGGACCTCGTCACCGACGTGGTGTTCAGGGCACGCTGCGCGGACTCCGACGTGGACACCGAGCGCAGCGTGGTGCTCGAGGAAATCGCGATGCGCGACGACGACCCCGAGGACCTGCTGCACGACACGTTCGTCGAGACGATCCTCGCCCGGCACCCGCTGGGCCGCTCGGTGCTGGGCACCGAGTCGTCCATCAGCGGGATGTCACCGGTCGCGCTGCGCGGCTTCTACAAGCGGCGCTACCAGTTGCCGAGGATGGTGCTGGCGGTGGCGGGCAACGTCGAGCACCCGGCGGTGCTTCGGCTGGCCCGCAGGGCACTGCGCGACCGGTTGACCGGTTCGGACGCGCCGCGCCCGCCGCGAGCGGGCAGGGCGAGGCTGCCGCGCGCCCGCGGACTCGCGCTGCGGACCGACGACACCGAGCAGGCACATCTCATGCTGGGCGTGCGTACACCCGGCAGGCACGACGAACGCCGGTTCGCGCTGACCGTGCTCAACACCGCGCTCGGTGGTGGCATGAGCTCGCGGCTGTTCCAGGAGATCAGGGAACGCCGAGGACTCGCCTACCAGGTCTACTCGTCGGTCTCCAGTTACGCCGACGCGGGCCACCTCGCGGTCTACGCGGGCTGCCAACCGGACCGGCTCGGCGAGGTGACCTCGGTGGTGCGCGAGGTGCTCGGCGCGGTCGCCCGCGACGGCCTCACCGACGCCGAGGTGGCGCGCGCGAAAGGGCAACTGCGCGGCGGGTTGGTGCTCGGCCTCGAGGACACCGCGTCGCGGATGTCGCGCCTTGGCAAGAACGAGCTGAACTACGGCGAGTACCTCAGCGTCAGCGACGCGGTGTCCCGCATCGACGCCGTGACCGGCGAGGAGGTCGCCACGCTCGCCCGCGACCTGCTGCGCGGTGGTGGCCCCACCGCGGCCGCCGTGGTCGGACCGTACGCTCACGCTGACGACCTACCCGACGATCTGCACGAGGTGATCGCATGACCGACAACTCCCGTCGCGGCGAGCACGACCCGATCCGTGTCGGCGTGTTCGGTGCGCGCGGCCGCGTGGGGACGCAGGTCGTGGCCGGTGTCGAGGCCGCGGCGGACCTCGAGCTGGTGGCGACCGTCGACGTCGGCGACAACGCGAGCGACCTCGCCGAGGCAGGCGCGGAAGTGGTCGTCGACTTCACCCACCCGGATGCCGTGCTGGACAACCTGCGTTTCGCCATCGACAACGGCATCCACGCGGTCGTGGGGACCACCGGGTTCACCCAGCAGCGGCTGGACACCGTCGCCGACTGGCTGCGGGACAGGCCGGGGCTGGGTGTGCTGATCGCCCCGAACTTCGCGCTCGGCGCCGTGCTCGCGATGCGCTTCGCGCGGCAGGCGGCGCGATTCTACGACTCGGCCGAGGTCGTCGAACTGCACCACAACCGCAAGGCGGACGCGCCGTCCGGCACGGCGGCGCACACGGCGCGAGTGATCGCGAAGGCCCGCGCGGAGGCCGGGTTGGCTCCCGGCTCCGACGCCACCACAGCCGAGCTGGCGGGGGCACGCGGTGCCGACGTTGAGGGCGTTCACGTCCACTCGGTACGGCTGCCCGGGCTCGTCGCGCACGAGGAAATCCTGTTCGGAGGGCAGGGAGAACTGCTGACCATCCGGCACGACTCGCTGGACCGGACCTCGTTCGTTCCCGGGGTGTTGCTCGGGGTGCGCGCGGTGTTGAACCGGCCCGGCCTCACCGTCGGGCTGGAACACGTGCTGGATCTGTGACCCCGGTGAGAGCGCGCAACCTGGCCGTCGTGCTGACCGCAGCGGTGGCGGTGTACCTGGTGCTGCTCGCGGGCCGTGGCGTGGAACTCATTCGCGCGGGAGGGCCTGCTCCCACACTGCTCGGGGTCGGGGTGTTGCTGCTGCCGTTGCTCGGGGTGTGGCTGCTGGTGAGCACGTGGCGCTCCGGCGCCGCAATCCAGCGGTTGTCGCGCAGGCTGGCTGAAGAAGGCGGCCTGCCGGACGTCTCCGGGCTGCCACGCAGACCGTCCGGGCGGGTGGACAAGGCCGCCGCGGAGGAGTGGTTCGAGCAGCGCAAGGCCGAGTTGGAGGCCGACCCCGACAACTGGCGGCACTGGTACCGGCTGGCCTACGCCTACGACATCGCGGGGGACCGCAGGCGGGCTCGCGCGACGATGCGCAAGGCAATCGAACTGGAAGCCGCCGAGCGAGCGCAACGCTGAAGCTGAAGCGGCCTCACCGTCGGCGGCTCACAGTCAGCTCACAGGCGCAGTAGCCCCGCGAACACCGCGGGAGCCGCGGCCAGCACGCTGAATCGCACGAACCGGCCCAGCAGCCCGGCCGCGACGAACATCGACATCCGCATGCGCACCAGCCCGGCGAGGACCGTGGTCGCCATGAACGGGGGAAGGCCGAGCACCGAGCTCACGCCGTAGGTGCTGGCCATCCAGTGCGGGTGGCGGTGGCAGCGCTCCCGCAGCGCCTCCAGCCACCCCCGGACCCGCTTGGTACGCAACCGCCATCGCTCCCGCATCGGCGAGGCCGTACGAGGCCGGTGCAGCCGGTCGTGCAACACGGCGGGCAGCCGGATAGAGCCCCGTGCGGCGAGGTAGTACAGCAGCTTGCCCGCGACCTGGCCTACGGCGACCACGGCGCCGATGGCCGGCCACGGGATCTGTTCCTCGCTGGTGGCCAGGCCGATGACGAACACCTCGATGCTGAGTACGGGAACGACCGCCGAGCCGAATGCGACACCGAGCGTGACGCACAGCCATGCGAGCACCGTAGCCTCCGAGTCCTGCCGAACCAGTGCCACCGTAGCGCGGCTCGCCGGTGCACCATGAGGGAAAACGGCCTCGTTGCCGAGATTATGCGCGACAGCGATCCGGGCTTTCGGGAGGTTCGCAACCTAGCGCAACATGCCCTGCCGACCGCGCACCGCCCCCGCCGCACCCCGTGGCGATCAGGAAAGCCGGAGGTCAAGGGCGCCGGTCAGCCGCAGTTCCCGCACGGTGCGCTCGCCGGTGTCGAGGGTGCGCACGGTGCCGTCCGGGTTCCAACCCGCGCCACGGAAGAAGCTCAGCGATGCCGAGTCGGACTGAGCCACCCAGGTGACGCCCCGTTCGGCGCCCCGCTCGCGCAGCGCCGACGCCGCCGTGGCGAGCAGCCTGCCGCCGTGTCCTCGCCTGCCCCAGCGCGGCTCCACGAGAACGGTGGCGACGAGGCCGGTGCGGTCGGCGTCCTGGGGCAGCGTTCCGTCGGCGGAGGTGACGTCTTCTTCGGGGGCGGGCCCCGCGACACAGAAGCCGACGGTGAAGGAGCCCTCGCAGGCGACGTAGACGTCGGTGTCGGGGTGTTCCACCGCGCCGGACCAGCGGTTCGCGAGGTCACCCGCGTCGAGCCCGTCGACCACCCGCTGCCCGAGTATCTCGGCGTAGGCCATCCGCCAGACCTGCACCTGGATTCTGGCGATCTCGGCGACGTCTGCTTGGCCTGCCGGGCGAACGTCGGCGGTGCTCATGTCCGCCAGCCTAGTCCGGTGCGATTTCGTCGGTGGGCGCTGGCAGCATGGTGCGGGTGAGAACCGTGAGCTTGCAGGCAGCACGCCGGACCGCGCTGGCAGCGCAGGGATTCGCCGATCCACGGCCGCGGGGCGAGCCCACGAGGCAGCATCTGCGGCGGGTGCTGTCCCGGATCAGGCTGATCCAGCTCGACTCGGTGAACGTCGCCGTGCGCGCCCACTACGCGCCGCTGTTCGCCAGGCTCGGCGCCTACGACCCCGCGTTGCTCGACGACGCCGCGTGGTCGCACAGTTCCCGCAAGCCGAGGCTGCTGGTGGAGCAGTGGGCACATGAGGCGAGCCTGGTGCCGGTGGCGGACTGGCCGCTACTGCGGTCCGAGGCGAAGCGGCCCGGCTGGTGGCGCTCCTACGGCAGGCTGGTGGAAAGTTCCCCGACGCTGGTCGAGGACGTGCTCGCCGTCGTGAAGGAACTCGGCCCGGTCGGCGCGGGCACCATCGAGAGGGAGGTGGTGGGCGAGTCGAAACGGGCACCAGGCTCGTGGTGGAACCGCTCGGACGTGAAGAAGATCTGTGAGTGGCTTTTCGGCACCGGCGAGCTCACCACGGGAGCGCGGCGGGGATTCGAGCGGCTCTACGACCTCACCGAGCGAGTCCTTCCACCCGAGGTGCTGAGCCGTACGGTCGACGAGGCAGAGGGCGCACGGGAGTTGATCGACCGAGCCGCCACCGCGTTGGGCGTGGCCACCGAACCGGACCTGCGCGACTACTACCGGCTGCGGCCGGACTCCAGCAGGCAGGCCGTCGCCGAGTTGGTCGAGGCGGGCAGGCTGGAGCCGGTCATGGTGGACGGTTGGCACCAGCAGGCGTACCGGCACGTGGAGGCGCGCACGCCGAGAGCGGTCACCGGGCGCGCGCTGCTGTGCCCGTTCGACCCGCTGATCTGGG
Source organism: Saccharomonospora marina XMU15 (assembly GCF_000244955.1). Taxonomy (GTDB): domain Bacteria; phylum Actinomycetota; class Actinomycetes; order Mycobacteriales; family Pseudonocardiaceae; genus Saccharomonospora_A; species Saccharomonospora_A marina. Next base: position 2,193,239 of record NZ_CM001439.1, read on the forward strand.
AGCGCGCTCGCACTGAGCGGCTGTTCGGGTTCCACTACCGCATCGAGATCTACGTGCCGCAGCCGCAGCGCAAGTACGGCTACTACGTCTTCCCGTTCCTGCTCGACGGTGAGTTGGTGGCGCGCGTGGACTTGAAGGCCGACAGGGCCTCGAGCGCGCTACGGGTCCGTGGTGCCTTCGCCGAGCCCTGCGCCGACCGTGCTCGCGTGGCGGTGGAACTCGCGAGGGAGTTGGCACACATGGCCGACTGGCTCGGCCTCGACGGCGTGGCGGTGGAGCAACGCGGAGACCTCGCCGAGGAGTTGCGCCGCAGCTGCGCCCGCTGAGTTCACCGCTTGCGCGCGACGGCGAACACCGACTGGCCGAACGGCATCGTCACCTTCGACTCGATCCAGCGCTGCGCGGGCACGTACAGCCGGTCGTAGGCCGTCAGCAGCGGCCCCTGTTTCGGTCGGCCTCGCAGCAACCTGCACGTGACGTACCAGGCGAGCAGCCCGGGGCCGTTGATGTAGTGGCAGCGTTCGACCTTCAGCTCGGCCCGCCGCAACACCGAGGCCAGTCCGGCCGTGCGGTACCGCCGCTGGTGACCGATGGCCCGGTCGAACTCGCTCATGGCGAACTGGAACGCGGGCACGATGAGCACGACGGCGCCGCCGGGACGCAGCAGGCCCGCGAACGACCGTAGTGCGCCGACGTGGTCGGGAATGTGCTCGACGACGTTGTAGGCCACCACGGTGGAGTAGTCGCCGGTCTCGGCGATCGGCACGCTCAGTTCGCGAACCCGAACCCGCTGATCGTCGGCGAAGCGCGCGCGCAGCGCCGCGAGCCGGGTGGGGTCGGCCTCGCTGGCGGTGATGTTGACGCCCATGTCGGCCCAGTCCGCGGCGTAGTGGCCGAGGCCGGAACCGATCTCCAGCACGTCATCACCGAAGTACGGCAGGCCCAGCGAGCACAGCCAGTCGCGGTAGTTGCGCGCCGATTCGAGGTCTTCCAGCGCGTCCGACATCAGTGCACTGTCACCGGCGATGTCTGTCATATGTCGGCTTCCTTCGCGTCAACTGGTGCTGTTTCGGGTTATCCGTGCCAGGTCACGTATTCGTACTTGGCGGCACTGCCTGCGAGCGCGATCAGGACGAGCACCACGATGGCGGCTTTCGAACCCTGCAGGTGGCGTGGGCTGGCCAGGCGAAGCCTCAGCGGAACCAGTTGCAGCGCCACGGCCGCACCAAAGATCACCAGCGGGATGAAGTAGCGTCCCTGCACCCCTTCGATCAGGTGGAAGCCCACGGGTGTGAACTGCAGGTACAGCAGTGCGAAGATGGCCGCGACGTTGAGTGCGGCGATCACCGCCGTGGTGGTCAGTTGAACACGCGAGGCGTACATCCAGCCCGCGATGCCGAACGCGAGCACCGCGGCGAGGATCCAGCTGAGCTGGGCGAGCGCGGGCGCGGGCACCCACGTGTGCCCGAAGACACCGAAGAACTGGCCGAAGTAGATGTTCTCCTGGTACACGAAGGTCCTGACGAGAACGTGTCCCAGTTCCAGTGGGTTGCTCAGCACGTAGTCGAGTTGGCTGCCCGCGTCCACCACGTCGCCGGGGCGCAGTTGGACGGCCTGCCCCGGGCCGACCTTCGCGGTGAGCGCGGTCCACGCGCCGAACATGCCCATCCCGACGAGGGTGGCGACATACTTCGTCCCCCGCCACAGTGCCAGCCGGGCGCCCGGGACGAACAACAACAGCAGCGACAGCAGCGCGTAACTCGGCTTGGTGACCGGAAGCAGCACGGCGGAGCCGACCAGCACGGCCGACTCCCAACCGGGCAGCGGCTGCCGAAGGAAGGTGGCCTTCACGAACAGGGCGCCGAACAGGATCGCCATCGCGTTGGTCACCGCATCCGCGGTGATCGTCGCCGATTCGTAGACCGCCATCGGCAGCAGTGCCACCACGAAAACCAGCCACTTGAGCCGGTGACCCCGCAGGGCGTACATGCCCAGCCAGACCAGTCCCGTGTAGGCCACCACGTCGGCGAGCCGCATCAAGGTGATCGCCGTTCCCACCGAGGCGTCGCTCAGTTCCGCGATTCGCAGCGCGAGCACGCTCGGTCCGTAGCTGACGGGAGAGTAGGCCGAGGTGTTGGCGAACAGCGCGGTTCGTAGCGGCGTATCGAGCGGCCGCTGCTCCATGCGGTGGAAGGCATCCCGGTCGGTGACGGCAGGGTCGGGAGCCTGGCCGGGGTTGACGAAATTGTGCACCGCGACGTCGCGCAGGTCGTATGCCGAGGAAGGGACGCCGCCTACTCCGTAGATGTCACGGTCGGGATCGCGCTGGGGCAGGATCTGACCGTGATCGATGGCATAGGCCCGGCCGAAGTGCTCGAACTCGTCGAATCCCCAAAACGACGGGGTGATCGCGGCGAAGAACCCGCCGAACGTCAGGCTCAACAGCACGAAGAGCAGTCCGCAGTGGTCGATCCGGCGGAGCGGGGAACGCGGTTCCTGCTCTGTCGCCGCCTCGTGGCCGCGGCCGGTTTCGTGGGTGAGGTCGGCGTTCACGGGCTGTTCCCGGCTGCCGAAGGCCAGGTGGGCGACTGAGCTTGGCAGGGCAGCGCGAGATACGAAAGGCGGGTGGATTCCCGCCGTGTGCGGCGCAACCCGTCGAGAATGAAGCCGGTTGTGAGCAGCAGCAGCGCGAGGATCATCAGCGACGAGGCCAGGATCGCCGTCGGTAGCCGGGGCACGGTGCCGGTCGCGGCGAACTCGGCCACCACAGGCAGGCCCAGAGCCAGGCTGGCGGCCACCATGGCGAACGCGATCAGGCCGTGGTACAGCAACGGGCGCTCGTGGCGGGTGAGCCCCAGTATGAGCCACAGGATGCGCCAGCCGTCGTGGTAGGTGCGCAGTTTGCTCTGGCTTCCGTCCGCGCGGTCGGTGAACCCGACATCGGCTTCCGCCTGCGGCACCCTGAGGTTCAGCGCGTGCACGGTGAGTTCGGTTTCGATCTCGAAGCCACGCGAGAGTGCGGGAAACGACTTCACGAAGCGCCGGGAGAACACCCGGTAGCCGCTGAGCATGTCGCTCACCCGCGTCCGAAAGATCATCCCGACGAGCGCGTTGAAGACTCGGTTCCCCATTGTGTGGCCCGGTCGGTACGCCGTTTCGCTCAACTGCCTGCGCACGCCGGTGACGTGGTCGTAGGGGCCCTGCCTGAGCAGGTCGATCAGCTCGCCCGCGCGGCCCGCGTCGTAGGTGTCGTCACCGTCGATGAGCAGGTAGATGTCGGCGTCGATGTCGGCGAAGGCGCGGCGCACCACGTTGCCCTTGCCCTGTGCTGTTTCGCTGCGGACGATCGCACCCGCCTGCTTGGCGACCTCGGCGGTGTCGTCGGTGCTGTTGTTGTCGTAGACGTACACCGTGATGCCGGGTACCGCCTCCTGCAGCCCGTGCACCACGGCCGTTACCGACGTGGCCTCGTTGTGACACGGAACGATCGCGGCCACCTGCGTGCCCACCCGTCCTCGGGCCACTTCCTCGGCCGGACCGTCCCCATCGGATCGCGCGGATAGCACTCTTCCCGTCCCCGCCCTGCTGACGTTTCGTAAGCCGAGAAGCAGGCTAGGTCAGGCTTCGCGATCCGCCCTGCCGAAACCTGGGGTCCGGTCCAACCCCACCGATTCGGGCGACACTCGTTCCGGTATTCGGCGGGTGCGGTGCCACGATGGCCTTCGGCGGCGGCAACTCGGTCGACCGAGCGGGGCGAGTGACATCGGCATGGGAGTCCGTTACGTGGCTGGGCAACGGTGAATCCGGTGAGCCGGACGCTACTGCGCAGGCTGGCTCGCTACGGGCTGGTGGGCGCCGTCAACACCGCCGTCTATTACGGGCTCTACCAGATCCTGCGGCCGAGCATGCCCTACCTGCTCGCGCACGTACTCGCCATCGCGGTGACGATCGTCGGGTCCTACTTCCTCAACTGCCGGTTCACTTTCCGGACCAGGCCGAGCCTGAGGACGTTCCTGCTGTTCCCGCTGTCGCAGCTGACCAACTTCGCGGTGAGCACCGTGGTGCTGTACCTGTTCGTCGACTGGTTCGAGGTCACCCACCGCGTCGCCCCGCTCGTCGCTTCGCTTTCGGCGGTGCCAGCGAGCTTCGCCGTCGCGCAACTGGTTCTCGCGGGCGGGCGCGGGCCCGGCCGCCGCGCCGCCGTGCCCTCGGGTCGCGCCACGGCACGCGGCGGCTGAGCAGCCCGGCTGAGGGACCGCTGCCGTCAGCCCGCCCTGGTCAGCGAGGCGTCGCCGGACCCGCTTCTCGCGCGCACTCTCAGCGCCACCGGCTTGTCCGGTTCGGTGTCGGCGACGTCGAGTTCGCTGGAGACGTACCCGCCGCCGGAGGACAACTCCACCTCGGCCACCACCCCGGAACGGATTCCGACCCTGATGTCGCCGGAACCGGTGATGGCCTCCACCGAGCCGGACCCGGCGTCGGTGACGGTCAGGTCCCCGCTGCTGGTACGGACCATCACCGCGCCGTCGGCCTTGCCGATCCACACGTCACCGGTTCCGGTGGCCAGCGTGGCCGAGGCTCGCAACGCCTCCACATTGACCTCGCCGCTGCCGGTGCGCACGCTCGTCGCGCTCTCGGCGCGTTCCAGCGAGACGTCGCCGGTGGCGGTGCCGACGTCGACCCGCCCCGCCGTGCCGGTCACCGTCACCGGCGCCAGCCTGGTGCGCACGTCGAGTTGCGAGCCGGTGGGCGCGTGAACCTTCACCGCGACGGCGGTCGCCTTCGGCATCGGTACCTTCGGGGCGCGTACGACCAGCCGGTTGCCCAGCTTCTCGATGCGGGTCTGCTCGGCGGCGCTTGCTGCGGCTGCCGGGTTTCCCGCCACCTGGGCGCCGAACTGGCCGCCGAGGAACTCACCGACCCACCCGATGAGGTTCGCCGCGCCTTCGGCCCACGGTGGCTGTGCCGCCGGGTCGTCGCGGACCTCGACCACGGTGTCGCCGTCTCCGAAGTGGACCTGTACCCGGCCCACCGTGACATCGATGTCGATCTCGATCGGCCCCTCGGCATCGAAGGTGCGGGTGCGCACCACCTCGCCCCTCGGCTGCTCGGCCGCGGTGTCGTCCATGCTCATCCCTCCACCCAGCCGCGTAGTTGCCCGCCCCGGCCTGGCTGGGAGCGGGGCCGGTCCGACCCGCCGTGGTCGTGACGGTGTTGCGTGCCGCGCAGCGCCGAGTGCACCGCCTGGGACACGAAGGTGTTCAGTGAGACGCCCTGCGCGGCGGCCGCCTGCTCCGCCTGTGACTTGAGTTGCTCGAAGAGCCGAAGCGTCATGCGGCTGATGTCACCGGAGTCCGCCGATGGCGGCGGTGGCGGAGTAGGTGGTGGCGGCGGGGTGGGTTCTTCCGGCCGCCTGCGGCCGGTGCCGGTGACGACCACGCGCACGTCCCTGCCGTCGAGCCGTACCTCGACGAGGTGCTCGGGCAGTTGGGCGGTGACCTCCGCGGCGAGGTCGGACAGCGCGTTCAGCAGCATCAGCCGCGCCGAGGGCTCCAGCGCCGCCGAGAGCACAGCGGCCGCGCGCCGCAGTTGCTCGTCGCCCGCCGAGGCCGTGGTGCTCAGGTCCTCACGCAGAGCCGAGAGGTACGGAGTCAGGTCCATGCCACCAATATGACATCAGATATGACATCACACAAGGCAACGATGGTGTCTTGGTGATGTCGCCCGGAGCTGTCGGAGCCGGGAGATACGCTGCCGGTGTCAGCAAGGCGGAGGGAGTCGAACGTGGCCGAGACGGTGTCGCCCAAGGTGCGGTTGATCGCGAAGACGGAGTTCTTCCCACCGGAGGACGTGCCGTGGTCCACCGACGCCGACGGTGGCCAGGCGCTCGCCGAGTTCGCGGGCAGGGCCTGCTACCAGTCGTGGAAGAAGCCCAACCCCAAGACGGCGACCAACGCGGGCTACCTCGATCACATCATCGAGGTCGGTCATCTCTCGGTGCTGGAGCACGGTTCGGCGACGTTCTACATCACCGGCATCTCCCGCTCTCTCACCCACGAACTGATCAGGCACCGGCACTTCTCGTACTCGCAGCTGTCGCAGCGGTACGTGCCCGAACGCGACGCCGCCTTCGTGGAGCCCGAGGTGATCGCCAACGATCCGGAGTTGCACGAGAAATTCGTCGCCGCCGCCCAGGCCAGCGTCGATGCCTACACCGAGTTGCTCGCCGGGCTGGAACAGAAGTTCGCCGACGCACCGAGCGCCACGCTGCGCCGCAAGCAGGCCCGGCAGGCCGCCCGCTCCGTGCTGCCCAACGCGACCGAGACCCGCATCGTGGTCACCGGTAACTACCGGGCCTGGCGGCACTTCATCGCGATGCGCGCCACCGAACACGCCGACGTGGAGATCCGTGGTCTCGCCGTGGAATGTCTGCGGCAACTGCAGAAGGTCGCGGAGAACGTGTTCGCCGACTTCACGATCTCCACGCTGCCCGACGGCACCGAGGTGGCCTCCAGCCCCAGGGTCCTCGAGGGCTGACGGGCAACAGGCCGCGACGAAAGCGAAGGGGAACGATGCGGCGACTCGCCATCGACGTCCGCCCGGAGGAGTACGCGGTCGCCCGCCTCGACGCGAGCGCGGCCGTGCCCGAGCCGCTACTGGAGCCCGCCGACGGGGCGCTGGTGTCGGTCACTCGCACGGACGCGGAACTGTCCGTCGTCTGCCCGGCGGCACTCGTGCCGTCGGCCGCCCGGTCGGAACGGGGCTGGCGGGCGCTGACCGTTCGCGGCCCGCTGGCGTTCACCCTCACCGGGATCATCGCGGCGCTGTCCAGCGAGCTCGCCGCGGCGGGCGTCGCGCTGTTCAGTCTCTCCACGTTCGACACCGATCACGTCCTGGTCAAGCACACCGATCTGGACCGCGCGGTCACCGCGTTGCGGCGGGCAGGCCACGAAGTCCACGGGGTCTGAGTCCACTCGCCGTGTCGTCGCTAACATCTGGGCGCACACGAAGAGGGGACCTGTCAACGTGACCGACGAGCAGACCCGGCCACCCCACGTCAACCAGGGGGCGCCCGGCCATCGCACGATCGCGAACCGCTACACACTGCTGGGGGAACTCGGCCGAGGTGGCATGGGGGTGGTGTGGCGTGCACAGGACATCGTCATCGGACGCCAGGTGGCGATCAAGGAGCTGACACTGCCGGAGGGCGCCGAGGACGCGGGCGTGTTCCAGGAACGGGTGCTTCGCGAGGTGCGCAGCGGTGGCCGTCTCAACGACCCGGCCGTGGTCACCGTGTTCGACGTGGTCGCAGAGGGCGACACCACGTTCATCGTGATGGAACTCGTGGAGGCGCCGACCCTTTCGGAGGTGGTACGGCGCAACGGACCGCTGCAACCGCAGCACGTCGCCTCGATCGGCGAGCAGGTGCTCTCGGCGTTGCGCGCCGCTCACGAGGCAGGCATCGTGCACCGCGACGTCAAGCCGGGCAACATCATGGTCGGCCCGAACGGGCGCGTGAAGCTCACCGATTTCGGTATCGCGCAGGCCATCGACGACCCACGCCTGACGACAAGCGGCATGCTCGTCGGTTCACCCGCGTTCATGGCGCCGGAACGGGTGGCGGGCAGGGAAACGCTGCCCGCCTCGGACCTGTGGTCGCTGGGGGCGACGCTGTTCTTCGCCGTGGAGGGCATCGTGCCCTTCGAGCGATCGACCACGGCCGCGACGCTGCACGCGATCATGAACGAGGTTCCCTACCTCACCCATGCCCGGGGCCCGCTCGCCTCGGCGATCATGGGACTGCTGATCGCCACCCCCGAGGCCAGGATCAACGCCGAGCAGGCGCGGGGGCTGCTCAACATGGCGGCCGCGCAGCAGCCGTTGCCGCCAACCCCGCCTGGCGGTCAACCCACCGTGCCGCACCAGCCGGGCCAGCCACCCACGATGCTGGCCGGGCACACCGCGCTCGGCGCGGGCGGGCCCGCCCCACGCGGCAACCGCAAGGCGCTCGTCATCGGTGGCGCGGTCATCGGGGTGGCGATGCTGGTGGCGGGCTTCTTCCTCGGCAAGCCGGTGTGGTCGCCCTCGGTCGACGAGGCGCTGCAGTCGACGTTGACCTACGGCGAGGGCGGGGACATCGCCGACCCCTACATCGACGGCCAGAGCTACTACTGCGTGAACACACCCATCGTCAAGGGCAGGTCGATCGCTCAGAACAACTGGGTGGACTGCGAAGAGGCACACGACGCCGAGCTGTACGACTACCACTGGAGCCTCGGCGGCTCCGACGAGGAGGACAGCAGGCAGGCGAGCTACCCCGGGGTGGAGCCACTGGCCGAGTTCGGGGAGCGGGCCTGCGGGCTGAGCTTCCACTCCAACCGGATCAACGACGAGCTTCGGCCCCGCCTGCGCTACCAGGTGCTGGTACCCAGCCAGCGGGAGTGGGAGCGGCGGCCCGAGAGCTACACCGACGACGCCTCCCGCACCGTCTACTGCTTCGCCATCGACGCGGGCGGCGGCCAACTCACCGGCGAGGCGACGCGGGAGATCGAGTAGCCGCAAACGTTTCGGTGCACGCTCCTTCTCGCCGGGGAATCTCCCGGCCCGGAGCGCGCGGAGAACCGATCACCTCGTTCGGCTCGGCCGACGCGGTAACCCGGCCGTGAACGCGGTACCGTCAGCAGCATGTCGATCGCACCGTCCACCCCGCCCACCGCAGCGCCGGGCAGACCCTTCGGCCGGGTGCTCACCGCCATGATCACGCCCTTCGACGCCGAAGGAGCGGTTGACCTGAAGCGGGCCCAGGAGCTCGCCGTGCACCTGCTGGAACTGGGCAACGACGGGCTCGTCATCAACGGCACGACAGGGGAGAGCCCGACCACCAGCGATGCGGAGAAGTCCGCCCTCGTCAGGGCCGTCGTCGAGGCCGTAGGGGACAGGGCCACCGTCGTCGCGGGCGCGGGCACCTACGACACCGCGCACAGCGTGGAACTCGTGCGCCAGGCGGAGAAGGCCGGTGCTCACGGCGTGCTGCTGGTGACCCCGTACTACTCCCGGCCGACGCAGGCCGGCCTGTACGCCCACTTCACCACCGTCGCCGACGCCACGGAACTGCCCGTGATGCTGTACGACATCCCGCCACGCTCGATCGTGCCCATCGAGGTGGACACGCTACGCAGGCTCGCGGAGCACCCGCGCATCGTGGCTGTCAAGGACGCCAAGGGTGACCTGCTCGCGGGTAGCGAGGTCATCGCCAACACCCACCTGGCCTACTACTCCGGCGACGACGCGTTGAACCTGCCCTGGTTGTCGGTGGGTGCGGCAGGAGTGGTGAGCGTCATCGGGCACGTCGTGGCGGGCCGGATCCGCGCGATGATCGAGGCCTACGAGGACGGCGACACCTCGACCGCGCGCACCAACCACCGAGGAATGCTGCCGGTCTACCGTGCCTTCTCCCGGGTCGGCGGCGTGGTGTTCGCCAAGACGGCGCTGCGGCTTCGTGGCTACGACGTCGGCGAACCGCGGCTGCCGATCGTGCCTGCCGTGCAGGAACAGATCGAGGCCATCGCGGCGGATCTCACCCAGGCCGGGGTGCCGCTGGAGGAGTCGCCTACCAGTGACTGGGCAGGCTCCCGTGTCGCGCAGGCAGACTCGGCCGCGGCATACGTGGCACCCACCACACACACGAGTGTTGGGACCATTCATAGGTGACCGAACTACCGACCGGACCCGGACCAACCCAATCCCCACCCCCGCTGCCCGAAGGCGGGCTGCGCGTCGTCGCACTCGGCGGTATCGGCGAGGTCGGCCGCAACATGACCGTCTTCGAATACGGTGGCCGGCTGCTCGTCGTGGACTGCGGGGTGCTGTTCCCCGAGGACTCCCAGCCCGGGGTCGACCTGATCCTGCCGGATTTCCGCGCGATCGAGGACCGGCTCGACGACATCGAGGCCGTCGTGCTCACCCATGGGCACGAGGACCACATCGGAGCCGTGCCGTTCCTGCTGCGGATGCGGCCCGACCTGCCGGTGTACGGCTCGAGGTTCACGCTCGCGTTGCTGGCCGCCAAGTGCAAGGAGCACAGGCAGCGGCCGACCCTGTTCGAGGTGGCCGAGCGCGAGCGCCGCACCGTCGGCGAGTTCGACCTGGAGTTCTTCGCCGTCAACCACTCCATTCCCGACGCGCTTGCGGTGGCCATCCGTACGCCCGCGGGGCTGGTGCTGCACACCGGCGACATCAAGCTCGACCAGTTGCCGCTGGACAACAGGCTCACCGACCTCGCGGGGTTCTCGCGGCTCGGTGACGAGGGTGTGGACCTGCTGTGTATCGACTCGACCAACGCCGAGGTGCCGGGATTCGTCACACCCGAGCGCGACATCGGTCCCGTGCTCGACGAGGTGATCGCCGCCGTGCGGCAGCGGGTGATCGTGGCCTGCTTCGCCAGCCACGTCCACCGCGTGCAGCAGGTGCTCGACGCCGCGGAGCGGCACGGCAGGCGCGTCGCGTTCGTCGGCAGGTCGATGGTGCGCAACATGACGATCGCCGCCGAACTCGGCCTGCTCGACATCCCGCAGGGGTTGCTCGTGGATCTGGACGAGGCGGTGAACCTGCCGGAGAGCAAGGTGCTGTTCGTCTCCACCGGCTCGCAGGGCGAGCCGCTTTCGGCGCTGTCCCGCATGGCCAGAGGGGAACACCGCCAGATCTCGATCAGGGCGGGTGACACCGTGGTACTGGCGAGTTCCCTCATCCCCGGCAACGAGACCGCGGTGTTCGGCGTCATCAACGGGCTGATGCGGCTCGGCGCGCACGTGGTGCACCAGGGCAACGCCAAGGTGCACGTGTCCGGCCACGCCTCAGCCGGTGAGTTGCTCTTCCTGTACAACGCCGTGCGGCCCAGCAACGTCATGCCCGTGCACGGCGAATGGCGGCACCTGCGGGCCAACGGCGAACTCGCCGTGCGCACCGGTGTCGCGGCGGACCGGGTGGTGCTCGCCGAGGACGGCGTTGTGGTGGACCTGGTCGACGGGAGAGCCTCCACCACGGGGCGTGTCGAGGTCGGCATGGTCTACGTCGACGGGCTTTCGGTCGGCGACGTCGGGGACTCGACGCTTTCCGACCGGCTTGTCCTCGGCGAGGGCGGGTTCATCGCGATCACCGTCGCGGTGGACTCGACCAGCGGCCGTGCGGTCAGCCCGCCCACGGTGTCCGGGCGCGGCTTCTCCGACGACCCCAAGGCGCTGGACGAGGCGGTGTCGCTCGTGGAGATGGAGCTGTCGCGGACCGAGGCCGAAGGCATCACCGACACCCATCGCATCGCGCAATCGGTTCGCCGGGTGGTGGGCCGCTGGGTGGCCGAGACCTACCGGCGGCGGCCGATGATCGTGCCCACGGTCATCCCCGTGTAGCGGCGGCCACGAGCAGGGCAAGCAGCGCCGCCGCCGCCTGCGTGAGCAGTGCGCGGCGGGCCTTGCGCTGTTCCCGCGGGCTCGGTCGACTCATGCTCATCCCCTGGGTTCGCTCGCTGGTGCGTGCTTGTGGCGTCCCTTGGAAGTCTGGGGCAGCCGCCGGGTTCCGTCCTCCCGCCCGAGACTGATTCCGGCTACCCCTCGCGGGGGAGTGGTTCGCCCGCTACTTCCGGACCGGTCCGCTTGCCCGGCGCCCACAGTTGCACCACGAGCGCCCCGCAGAGCAGCACCACGGCACCGACCAGTTGCGGCCACGTCAGCTCCTCGCTGAGCAGCAGCCATGCTGCCGTGGTGGCCACCAGCGGCTCCAGCAGCGCCAGCACGCTCGCGGTGGAGGCGGGCAGGTGGCGAAGTGCCGTGATCCCGGCGAGGTAGGCAAGCACGGTCGACACCAGTGCCACCGCGGCGAGCAGCAGCCACACCGGTGGTTGCCAGGGACCGAAGTCGGCGGTGCGAAGCAGTATTGACACCGGCAGGTCCCACGGCGGCGCCACGACGGACACGGCGACGGCGCCGACGACCATGCCCCAGGTCACCATGCTCAACGGGTGTTGGCTGGAGACACCGTGCTCGCCGAGCAGGAAGTAGGCCGCCGAGCACAAGGCCGCGCCAAGACCCGCCAGCAGCCCCACCGCGTCGATGCGCAGCCCCTCGTGTACCCGGGCCACCAGCGCGAGTCCGAGCAGCGCCAACGCGATACCCGCCCACAACTGCCACGGCAGGCGCACCTTGCGCACGACCCGCACCCACAGCGCGACCAGCACCGGCGAGGTGAACTCCAGCAGTATCGCGATGCCGACGGGGATGCGCGCGGCGGCGAGGAAGTAGAACAGCTGCACGCCCGCCACCGCGAGCAGCCCGTAGCCCACCAGCAGCCGCCACTGCTCGCGCCGCACCTTCAGCAGTGCGGGCCGCACCAGCGCGACGCCCACCAGGAGCACAACCGCGGAAAGCCCGATCCGCACCGAGGCGACCTGCTGCGGCGACAGGCCCGCCAGCATCGCAGGCTTGCCGAGCGCCCCGGAACTGCCGAAGGACAGCGAGGCGAGCAGGATCAGCGCCAGCCCACGGCCGCGGCTGACGGGTACGGGCTTGCGGGTGGGAGACGCACTGACGACCACACCCGCGACCCTATTGCGACCCTGTGACAGTTCGCCGCCGATTTTCCTCCGGCCGGTCAGGGCCGCCAGGGGCTGGTGCTGTCCGTGGGCCGGGTCGGATCGTGGAACCTCGGCCGGTCGGGTTCCTCGGCCCGCAGCGGGACGAGCCCCCGAGTGATCGCGCGCATGATCGCCGCGTGTGCCTTCACCGCGTCACCTGCCCGGTCGGGCCGAAACGCCGACAGTTCCACCGGTTCTGCGAAGTGCACCCGAAACGTCGGCCTGCGCAACGGGGAAGTGAGGCCGGACCGCGCGAGCGGCACGATGTCGGCCAGTCCTTCCACCCGCTCCGTGCCCCAGTACACCGCCTCGTGCGCACCCCACTGGCTGATCGGCACCACGGGAACCCCGGTGGCGAGTGCGAGGCGAGCGGCTCCGGTCTTGCCGCGTTCCGGCCACAATCCCGGGTCGTGGCTGATCCTGCCCTCGGGGTAGACGATGATCGGTGCCCGCGTGTCGCACAGCGCCCGGGTCGCCGCGGCGAACTGCTCGACGGCGGAGGCCGATCCCCTGTCGACGCGCAGGTGGCCGCTGGCCCGCAGCGCTGTGCCGAGCACGGGCGCGTCCAGCAGGCCGCCCGCCAGCATGAACCGCGGCGCGAGGCCGATCCGCCTGCACGCCGCCATCAGCACGAACGCGTCGAAAACGCCGATGTGGTTCGCCGCCATGAGCAGCGGCCTGCCCCTCAGCTCACCCGGGACGCCGCCCGTCACCCGCAGCCTGCCCGCGAGGTTCACCAGCGCCTCGTCGACCGCGAGCATCGTGCGCCAGATCAGTGGAGTGCTGTCCTCGCGGCGTGTCGGCACGTCTTCCTCCGGGTACAGCGCGACCATGGCGCGAAGCATGTCATGTGGGGGCGAGCGCTGTTCACAGGGTGTGTGACCCGAGTGGCACGTGTGACTGAAGTGCCGAAACGACTACCGTGGAAGGCATGGCGAGCGGTTCGGTGACCAAGGGCAGAAGCGCGGCGCGTGGCGGCAGAGGCAAGAGCCCCACGAAGGGTTCCGCGAAGAGCACCACGAAAAGCTCGGCCCGCTCCCGCCCTTCCTCGCGACCCGCTGCCCGGCGGCCCGCGGCCCGCCGCCCGAGCCGTTCCTCGCCCGGGACGTTCGCCAAGACCGTGCGAGGCGGCTGGACACTGCTCGCGAAGGGCGTCGGCGGGCTCGCGCGTGCGGTCGGCCGCACCCGGGACCTGGAAGCGGAGCACCGTAGGGACGGCGTCGCCCTCGGACTGATCGCGTTGGGCCTTGTCACGGCCGTGGGCGTGATGTGGGAGGCGGCCGGACCCGTCGGCCGGTGGGTCGCGATCGGCACCCGCAGCGTGTTCGGAGCCGCGTCCGCCGCACTACCGCTGGCCCTCGTGGTCGCCGCGATCGCGTTGATGCGGTCGGAACCGAGCCCGCAGACCCGGCCCCGCAGGGTGATCGGTACCTCGCTGGTCACGCTGTCGATACTCGGGCTGCTGCACGTGTTCAACGGAAGGCCGCAGCAACACGACGATCAGATGTTCGCGGGCGGCTGGCTGGGCTGGTTGTCCGGTGACCTGCTTTCCAGGGGAGTCACCGTCTGGGTCGCAGTGCCGTTGCTGATTCTGCTGCTCGGCTACGGGCTGCTGGTCTTCACCGGGACCCCGGCGCGGCAGGTGCCGCACCGGCTGCGGGAGTGGGGCGCCGAACCCGGCGAACGCGAGTACGACGAAACCGCGCAGGCCGAGAACGTCACCGCCACCGACCCGGCGGCGGTGCGGCTTCGCAAGCCCGCGAGGCGCAGGCAGGGCAGCGCCACCGCGGTGGGCGCGGAAGGCGACCCGGAAACCACGGCCGAACCCGGCGCCGTGCCCGCGACACAGCCGGAACTGCCGCTGCCCGCCACCGCCGGTTCGGCGGGCAACGCGCGTTCCGCCCCGCGTAAGCAACGCAAGACCGAGCAGGCGGTGGCGCTTGTCCGCACCGTCGAGGGCGACTACCAACTGCCGTCGGCGGACCTGCTCGCGCTCGGCGACGCGCCGAAGGCTCGCAGCAAGGCGAACGACGCCATGATCGAGGCGATCACCGGGGTACTCGAGCAGTTCAATGTGGACGCTCAGGTGACCGGCTTCACGCGTGGCCCGACGGTGACGCGGTACGAGGTGGAACTCGGGCCGGGGGTGAAGGTCGAGAAGATCACCGCGCTCACCAAGAACATCGCCTACGCCGTGGCCACCGACAACGTCCGGCTGCTCGCACCCATCCCCGGCAAGTCCGCGGTCGGTATCGAGGTGCCCAACACCGACCGGGAAATGGTGCGGCTCGGCGACGTGCTGCGCTCGCCCAAGGCGGCCGAGGACGACCACCCGATGATCATCGGTCTCGGCAAGGACATCGAGGGCCATTTCGTCACCGCGAACCTGACCAAGATGCCGCACCTGCTCGTCGCGGGCTCCACCGGCTCAGGTAAGTCCAGCTTCGTCAACTCCATGCTGGTGTCGCTGCTGGCACGGGCGACGCCCTCGGAGTGCAGGATGATCCTGATCGACCCGAAGATGGTCGAACTCACCCCCTACGAGGGCATCCCGCACCTGATCACGCCGATCATCACGCAGCCGAAGAAGGCCGCGGCCGCGCTGGCGTGGCTGGTGGAGGAGATGGAGCAGCGCTACCAGGACATGCAGGCCAGCCGGGTGCGCCACATAGACGACTTCAACAAGAAAGTGAGATCCGGTGACATCCAGGCGCCGCCCGGCAGCGAACGGGAATACCGGCCCTACCCCTACATCATGGCGATCGTCGACGAGCTCGCCGATCTGATGATGACCGCGCCGCGCGACGTGGAGGACGCGATCGTGCGGATCACGCAGAAGGCCCGTGCCGCGGGCATCCACCTCGTGCTGGCCACCCAGCGGCCGTCCGTGGACGTCGTCACCGGGCTGATCAAGACGAACGTGCCGTCCCGGCTGGCCTTCGCCACGTCCTCGCTCACCGACTCGCGGGTGATCCTCGACCAGCCGGGGGCGGAGAAGCTGATCGGCATGGGCGACGGGCTCTACCTGCCGATGGGGGCCAGCAAGCCCGCACGCATCCAGGGTGCCTTCGTCAGCGACGAGGAGATCACCGCGGTGGTCAACGCCACCAAGGAGCAGGCCGAACCCGACTACACCGACGGTGTCACCGCGGCGAAGGCGGGCGAGCAGAAGGAGATCGATCCCGACATCGGCGATGATCTCGACGTGCTGCTGCAGGCTGCGGAACTGGTGGTCAGTTCCCAGTTCGGGTCCACCTCGATGTTGCAGCGAAAGCTACGGGTCGGCTTCGCCAAGGCCGGCAGGCTGATGGACCTGCTCGAAACCCGTGGCGTGGTGGGCCCTTCGGAGGGGTCGAAGGCGCGTGACGTGCTGGTCAAGCCGGAGGACCTGCCCGGGGTGCTCGCGCTGATCCGGGGCGGTGACGCGGGGTCGGAAAGCGATGGCGACAACGACGAGCGCGACGGCGACGGGCTCTAACGGGCTCTAGCCGGGTATCCGGTCACGGCTCGGTCGGCAGCCGCAGCAGCATGCGGGTGTTGCCGAGAGTGTTGGGCTTGACGAACGGGAGATCGAGGAACTCCGCCACACCCGGGTCGGCGGATCGGCGCATCTCCTCGTACACCTCGCTCGGCACCGGCGTGCCCTCGATCTCCACGAACCCGTGCTTGGAGAAGAACTCGGTCTCGAACGTCAGCACGAAGATCCGTGCCACCCCCAACTCGCCCGCCAGCCGAAGCAGCCGCCGCACCAGCGCGTGCCCGATGCCGCGCCCCCGCATCGAGCGCTCGACCGCGACCGTCCTGATCTCGGCCAGGTCCTCCCACAGCACGTGCAGCGCCCCGCAGCCCACCACCTCGTCGGCCAGTTCGGCCACCCAGAACTCCTGCACGTCCTCGTAGAGGGTCACCAGCTCCTTCTCGAGCAGCACCTTGCCCGCGTCGGAGTCGACGAGTGCCTTGATCTTGCGGACGTCGGTGACACGGGCACGACGGATGAGCGGGGACTCCACGGTGAAGACGCTAGCGGGCGGCGCGCGGGGCGCGCTCGCGGGCACCGTGCCTGCCGTTACCCTGGTCAGGTGTCCGCCGCCGAATCCTCGCAGCAGAACCGCCGAGTCTCGTTGCTGACCCTGGGCTGCGCCCGCAACGAGGTCGACTCCGAGGAACTCGCGGGCCGCCTCGCCGACGGCGGCTGGGAGATCACCGACGACCCGGAGGACAGCGCGGTCGTGGTGGTCAACACGTGCGGCTTCGTGGAATCGGCGAAGAAGGACTCGGTCGACACGCTGCTCGCCGCCGCCGACACCGGCGCCAAGGTCGTCGCTGTGGGATGCATGGCGGAGCGCTACGGCCGGGAACTGGCCGAGAGCCTGCCGGAGGCGGACGCGGTTTTGGGCTTCGACCACTACCCGTCGCTGGCGCAGCGGCTCGACGACGTCGCGGCGGGGCGACCGGTTGCCTCCCACACTCCGGCCGACCGGCGCACGCTGCTGCCGATCAGCCCGGTGGAGCGGCAGGCCGCGGCCGGTGCTGTCGCCGTGCCGGGCCATTCCGGGTGGGGGCCGCGCGTACTGCGTACCCGGCTGGACGAGTCACCCGTGGCCGCGCTGAAGATCGCCTCCGGGTGCGACCGGCGCTGCTCGTTCTGCGCGATTCCCGCCTTCCGGGGGTCGTTCGTGTCGCGCCACCCGGACGAGATCGTGGCGGAGGCGCGCTGGCTGGCGGGCCAGGGCGTGCGAGAGCTGTTCCTCGTCAGCGAGAATTCCACCTCCTACGGCAAGGACCTCGCCCGCGAGCTCGGTGGCACTCGCGCGCTGGAGCGGTTGCTGCCGACGCTGGCCGCCGTCGAGGGGATCGACCGGGTGCGCGTTTCCTACCTGCAGCCCGCCGAGACCCGGCCGGATCTGGTGCGGGTGATCGCGACCACGCCCGGAGTCGCCGACTACTTCGACCTGTCGTTCCAGCACGCCAGCGAGCCGGTGCTGCGCAGGATGCGCCGGTTCGGCTCCACCGAGTCGTTCCTCGCACTACTCGGACAGATCCGGGAGTACGCACCGCAGGCGGGTGTGCGAACGAACGTGATCGTCGGTTTCCCCGGCGAGACCGAAGCCGACGTGGCCGAGCTGGAGCGGTTCCTGACAGCCGCGAGGCTGGACGCGGTCGGCGTGTTCGGCTACTCCGACGAGGACGGTACCGAGGCGGAGGGCTTCGAGGGCAAGCTCGATGCCGACACCGTCGCCGAGCGCGTCGGGCGGGTGTCGGCGCTGGTCGAGCAACTCACCGCACAGCGGGCCGAGGAGCGGGTCGGCACAGTGGTCGAGGTGCTGGTGGAAAGCGCCGACCTCGACTCGGGCGAAGTCACGGGCAGGGCGGCACACCAGGGGCCGGAGGTGGACGGCGAGTGCGTGGTGCTGGACGCCGGTAGCTGCAAGGTGGGCGAACTGGTGCGCTGCGAGGTCGTCGACAGCGAGGGTGTGGACCTCATCGTGCGCGCCGTCGAACCCGGCGGGGAAACAGGCACGTGAACGCCGAGGTGCACGGCACGGAGCCGGGCGGCACATCGGGCGTGCGGGCCGTTCCGACGCTGAACGCCGCGAACCTGCTGACCATTTCCCGGCTCGTGCTCGTGCCGCTGTTCGTGTTCGCCCTGTTCTTCGAGGGCGGCGCCGATCCGGCATGGCGGTACGCGGCCGCGGCGGTGTTCGCGGTGGCCGCGCTGACCGACCGGGTGGACGGCTGGGTCGCCCGCCGGTACAGCTTGATCACCGACTTCGGCAAGATCGCGGACCCGATCGCCGACAAGGCGCTGATCGGAGCCGCGCTGGTGGGGCTCAGTTTGCTCGGGGAGCTGCCGTGGTGGGTGACGATCGTGATCGCGGCGCGTGAGCTCGGGGTGACGTTGCTGCGGTTCTGGGTGATCCGGTACGGCGTCATCCCGGCGAGCCGGGGCGGCAAGGCCAAGACGCTGGCCCAGGTGCTGGCGATCGGTGTCTACCTGTTGCCGTTGCCCGCCGAGGTCGACCCGCTCCGCTGGGCGCTGATGGGCTTCGCACTGGTGCTGACCGTGGTCACCGGACTGGACTACCTGGTGCGGGCGGTCCGGCTGCGCGCGGCAGGACGGGGCACCGCGAAACCATGACAGCGCGGGTTTCCCCGGCCGTCGCGGATCTGGTGGCCGAGCTGATCCGGCGGCGGTGGACGGTCGCCACGGCGGAGTCGCTGACGGCGGGACTGGTGTGCGCGACGCTGACCGAGGTGCCGGGCGCGAGCGCCGCCGTGCGTGGCGGGCTGATCGTTTACGCCACCGAACTCAAGCACACCCTCGCCGGGGTGGACGCGGACCTGCTGGCCGAGCGCGGTGCGGTGCACCCTGAGGTTGCCGCACAGCTCGCCGAGGGGGCCAGGCGGCGTTGCGGCGCCGATTGGGGCCTCGGACTCACGGGCGTGGCGGGGCCGGACCCGCAGGACGGCGTCGAGCCGGGGACCGTGCACCTCGCCGTGGCGGGGGACGGCGTGCGTACCGGGCGTACGCTGCGGGTATCGGGTGCTCGTGAGGCTGTGCGGGCGGCCGCTGTCGCCGGGGCGGTCGACCTGCTTCGGGAACAACTGACGGCGTCGTGACGTTCGCCCTGGGCGGACGCACGGGGTAACGCCTGCGCTCTGTCGCCCGCTGTCGGTAACGTGGGCTGTAGCTGAAGGGAGGCGCGTGATGACCGTGCTGTTGCGAGAGGCGATCGGTGATCGGCTCCGTCATGCCCGCACCACCAAGCGCCGGACGCTGCGCGACATCTCACGCGCCGCCAAGGTCAGCCTCGGATACCTCTCCGAGGTGGAGCGGGGCCAGAAGGAGGCGTCCAGCGAGCTGCTCGCCTCGATCTGTGAGGCTCTCGACCTGCCCCTCGGCGAACTGCTGCACAACGTCGCCGCCGACGTCTCGGCGCTGGACAAGGTCGACACCGCCGCGGTGGAGGTGGACGGTTCCGCCGACCAGCGTGCGGCCGAACGCGGCGATGGCCGCGCGACGGAGAAGTCCGCGGGCACGTTCGAGGGCGGCCGGATCGTCGCCGGGACCACCGGCAACGACCTTGCCGACCTGCGGCTGTCCCCGAGCCTGCGCACCACCATCAAGGCACCCAAGCCCAAGGCGGTGCTCGCGGCCTGACACCCGGCCCCGATGGGTCGGGCCGAGGGTCAGGGCCATCCCTGAATTCCCTCGGGGTCGCCTGGTACGGCGCGCATCGACCTGACACGATGGAACCCAAACACGGGGGTCACGCGTTGCCAGGACAGCGGGAGGCCGTGATCACCCGGTCAAGGACCCGTGGGACGTGAGAAGGCAGGCGGAGGAGATGGCCAACCCTTTCGTGAAGTTCTGGAAGTACCTCATGGCGGCGTTCTCGTCGAAGGTCGACGAGTACGCCGACCCGAAGGTGCAGATCCAGCAGGCCATCGAGGAGGCGCAGCGCAACCACCAGGCGCTGTCGCAGCAGGCGGCGTCGGTGATCGGTAACCAGCGCCAGCTGGAGATGAAGCTGAACCGCCAGCTCGGCGAGGTGGAGAAGCTGCAGTCGTCCACCCGGCAGGCGCTGGTGCTCGCTGACGAGGCCCGCAAGAAGGGCGACGAGCAGAAGGCGCAGGAGTACGAGACCGCGGCGGAGGGTTTCGCCGCCCAGCTGGTCACGGCGGAGCAGAGCATCGAGGACCTCAAGACGCTGCACGACCAGGCGCTGCAGGCCGCGGCGCAGGCCAAGCAGGCCGTGGAGCGCAACGCGAGCATGCTGCAGCAGAAGCTGGCCGAGCGCACCAAGCTGCTTTCGCAGCTGGAGCAGGCCAAGATGCAGGAGCAGGTTTCGGCGTCGCTGACGCAGATGACCGAGCTCGCGGCGCCCGGCAACACTCCTTCGTTGGACGAGATCCGCGACAAGATCGAGAAGCGCTACACCACCGCGCTCGGTTCCGCCGAGCTCGCCCAGAACTCGGTGCAGGGCAGGATGCTGGAGGTGCAGCACTCCACCACGCAGCTGGCGGGACACAACCGGCTGGAGCAGATCAGGGCCTCGATGAAGGGCGAGCCGGTGGCACAGGTCACTGACGGCGCCGAGTCCAAGCCCGCCTCCGAAGCCGCAGCGACCTCCGCAGGCGCGGACGTGCAGCGGGAGATCCAGGCAAGGGTCGAAGCGGAGCGGCAGAAGAACGAGGCATGAGACAACTGGCGGACTGAGTCGGGTGGGCAACCATGGCGTCGAGCAGGCGTGACTTCAGCGAGTTGAACGCGAAGCTGGAACGGCAATTGCAGCGCCTGCCCGACCCGGTCCGGCAACGAGCTCAGGACAAGCTGCAGAAATACGTCCCGCCCGCGTTGCAGCCGCAGCGCGACGAGCAGACCGGCACGCCCGGCGGGCGGCCGTCACTGTCCTCCGAACTGGCCGTGGTCTCGGAAATCCGGGACAAGTGGACCCGCTGGAACGAGCCTGCCGCGAAGCTGCAGCGCCGCAAGCGGCGCACCTCCCGAGCGTTGACCCTGTGGGTCGTGCTCGTGTTGCTGAGCGTGCTCTACGCGGCCGGTGGCTACGCCGGGATCGTGGGTGGCCAGGCCGGGCTGGAGGGCGCCTTCGGCGGCATCATAGCCATGGTGTTGTTCGGCGCCCTTGCCGTACGGTCGGGCGCCCGGCTGGTGCGGCTGAACCGCACCGAGTTGCCGCAGAGCACGCCGCCGCCGAAACTGCCCCCGGCCAGTTCCGCCGCGCGGGAACCGATGGAGCGGCTCGCCGAGAGCGAGGCATCGCTCGCCGAACTACTCAAGCAACTCACAACACCGCCGCACGGCGTGTCCGCGGCGGTACCGGAGCTGTCGGTGCAGGACGCCCGTGCCACGGCTGACGAAGCCGCGAAGGCGCTACGTGCGTTGGCCGCGCGGATGCAGTCCATCGAACGCGGCAGAGAATCCGCGCCCGCCGCCGAGCGCGCCGCGCTCGACTCGGCTGTCAGGACGCTACGTACGCAACTCGACGACGGGCTGGACGGTTACGGCACGCTCGTGGCCGCGGCCGGTAGGGCGGTCGCGGAAAGCAGTGGTGGCGTGTCGCAGGCCAAGGACGCTCTCACCGACGCCACCGATCGGCTCGCGGGGCTGGCGCTGGCTCTGCGCGATCTGTCCTCCTGACCGTCTCTCGCTGCGCTGAGTCGTGGTGCTGTAACAGTGTGAGACTCGTAAGTAACCTCACGGATACCGTTTCGGGTACGCGCGGTTCCTAGCCTTGAATCGAGGTACACGGGTTATCCCGGTTGGTTGAACCGGGTCGAGGGGTACCCCGACGAGCACTGTCACAGGCGGAAAGGACAGGCGCGTGAATCCGTTTCCCATCGACGACGACACCGTCCCGATCCCGCCGGTCAGTTCGTACCAGCGCGTCGTCGCGGCCTACGACGGCCTCGCTCGCGCCGGCCGGCCGGAACCGTGGCTCACGATCCGCTCCCGGGAAGACACCCTGATCGAGGCCAAGGCGGTGGACGAGCGAGTGCGCGCGGGTGAGGAGCCACCGCTGGCGGGCGTGGCCGTCGCGGTACCCGATATCCCGCTGTTCGGTCAACGCCTGGTGCGGGCGGGCGCCGTGGTGCTCGGTACCACGGCGTACGAGCCGCCCGGCCGGGTACCGACGCTGGAAACCGTCGACGCCGTCGTTGTCGGGGCGCTGCCCCGGCACTGCGGAGATCTCGTGGCGTTCATGCCGACGCGTGGGCTGGTGCCGCTGATGTCGGCGATGACGGTGCTCGCCAGGGACATCGACGTCGCCCAGCGCGTGGCGGCCGCTCTCACCGGACCGGACGCCTGCGACCCCGAAGGCAGGGACTGGCCTGCGTCGGTACGGCTGGCGGCGGGGGAACACCCTTCGGTGGCCGTCCCGGGTGAGCCGGAACTGGTCGGACTGGCGCCCGAGTCGCGAGCCGACCTGGCCGCCACCGTGGACACGCTGCGGGCCACCGGCGCGGTCGTCAACCCGGTGCGGCTGCGGGACATGCTCGACGTCCGCGCCGGATACGCCGCGACGCTGCTGGGAAACGACGCGCTGCTGCTGCCAGGTGCGGGCACCCGGCCCGCCCTGGCCGAGCTGGCGGCACGGCTGGACGCGGCTGTCGTGGTGCTGCCGGGTGGTCATTGCGGCACAGGCGTGCTTGCCAAGGCCTTCGACGACCAGGTGGCCATCGACATCGCCGCGCTGCTCACCAGTGCCAACGCCGCCACGCCGTATCCCGCCGTGGGGGTGGAGCTGATCGCGTTCGGCGCCTACCTGCGCGGCCAGCCGGACAACGGTGAGCTGACCCGGTTCGGTGCGCGTTTCGCGGGCTTCGTCGAGACGGCCCCGCGTTACCGCATGATCGCCCTCGGGGGAGGCTCCCCGAATGCGGGCGTGTTCGCCACCGAGGACGGTGCCCGGTTGCTCGGCGAACGCTGGTTGATCTCGCCCGCCGCCCTCAGCGGCTTCGCCACCCGGCTACCGGCACCGCTCACACTGGGCGGGGTGGAGCTGGCCGACGGTCGGACGGCCACCGGCATCCTGTGCGACGATGCCGCCGCCGAAGGCACCGACGTGACCTCGTTCGGTTGCTGGCGCGCCTACCTGCGGCACCTCAGTACGCAACGCCCTGTCGAGCCGCCAGCGCCCGATTGACCCGCAGTACGAGCCCGGGACCGTGCAGTGCGAACCCGGTGTAGAGCTGCACCAGGTCGGCTCCCGCGTCGATCATGCGCTCGGCGTCGTCGGGGCCGACGATGCCGCCGACGCCGATCACCGGAAGCCGATCACCCGCCGCTGTGCGTACGAAGCGCACCACCTCCCTGGCGCGTTGCGCCAGCGGCCGTCCCGAAAGGCCGCCTTGCTGCTTCCCAGCCTGCTCCTCTGCGGCCACGACGCCGCTCCTGCCCAGCGTGGTGTTGGTGGCGATGATCCCGGCCACGTGGTTCTCCAGGCAGACCTCAAGTAGTTCGGCCAGCGCGTTGTCGGTCAGGTCGGGGGAGACCTTGACCAGTAGTGGCGTCGGTGCGCGACCGGCGGCGCCCGCCAGGCCCAGCGTCGTTTCGCGCAATCGCTCGAGCAGCTCGGTGAGGGCGCCACGGTCCTGCAGCGAGCGCAGCCCGGGTGTGTTGGGTGAGCTGACGTTGACGGCGAAGTAGTCGGCGTAGGGGTACAGCGTCGTCAGCGAGGAGCAGTAGTCGGCGACAGCGTCTTCCAGCGGTGTCACCTTGGATTTGCCGATGCTGACACCCAGCGGTACAGCGGGTCTGCCGTGGGCCGCGAGTTGCCGTGCCAGCGCCTCGGCGCCCGCGTTGTTGAAGCCCATCCGGTTGATGACGGCCTCGCTGCGCGGCAGCGTGAACAGCCGGGGTCGCGGGTTGCCCGGCTGCGCGAGCTTGGTCACAGTGCCGACCTCGACGAAGCCGAAGCCGAGCGCGGGCCACGCCGCCAGCGCGCGACCGTCCTTGTCCATTCCGGCGGCCAGACCGATCCGGTTGGGGAAGCGCAGCCCGAACACGCTCACGGGTGCGTCGACGCCGTAGCGGCGGTGCAGCGCGGTGAGCACCGGCGGCAGCGCCGCGGCCCGCGCCAGCGCGCGCACGGTGCGATCGTGAACCGTCTCGGCGTCACCGCCGCCGAGCCGGTACAGCGCGGGGCGCAGGATCTTGTCGAAGAACACGAACTAATGCTGCCGTACCCGGCAGCGCAGATGAGAAGACCCCCGACGCGACTCCGCGAACGTCGTCAGCCGTTCACGGCCCGAGTCGGACCGGCTCTCGGGAGCGTCAGGGGGCCGGTGACTGCCTGGTATTCACCGACAGACACACGCCACTGGAGTGGTCCATGTGCTGACTGTCAGCGGACAGTCACCTCACGAGTCCTGTAGCTGTTCAACTTAGGACCACCTCCTTTCTCGTGTACCGCAACGCTATGTCAACGGCGAGGTGGGCGGCAACGTCATTTTCCGGCGTGCGGCCGCTGCTGCGGGACAGGACCCGGCTGGCACCGGGGACAGAACCAGGTCGGCCTGGCGAACCTGCCCGTGCCCTGTGCGGCGACGCGGACCCGGCCACCGCAGCGAAGGCAGCCCTGGCGGGTGCGCTCGTACACCCAGGTGCGCCGCCCCACAGCCAGCTCACCGGTGGTGCTGCGCTGCGGCCGCAGCGCGTTGGCCGACAACAGCCTCCTCGCCAGTGCCACTGCCCTGGCCGGGTCGACCTCGGCCACCGGGGTCCACGGCGACACCCCGAGCAGGAAGCAGATCTCGGTCTTGTAGACGTTGCCGATACCAGCCATCACCCGCTGATCCAGCAACGCGGTTCCGATCTCCTCACGGCCGCGCCGCGCCAGTTCCCGTTCGGCCCGTTCGGCATGCTCGGCAGACCAGCGCGGGTCCAGCAGATCAGGACCGAGATGGCCGACAAGACGTGGCTCCTCGCCGGTCGCGAGCAGTTCCAGTTCGTGCACGCGAA
Organism: Saccharomonospora marina XMU15; assembly: GCF_000244955.1. Lineage (GTDB taxonomy): Bacteria > Actinomycetota > Actinomycetes > Mycobacteriales > Pseudonocardiaceae > Saccharomonospora_A > Saccharomonospora_A marina. The sequence continues at coordinate 2,218,351 of NZ_CM001439.1, forward strand.
ACCCGACGACCTCGGCCTCCTGGTGCCGCAGAACCACCCGTGCGTGGTGCGCGGGCATGCTCCACCGCTGCCCGGGGCGAAACACCCGCCACGAGCCGTCCATCCCCAGATGGCTGTGCAGGCTCAACCCGCCGCGGAACCGGATGAACAGGTGCTTGCCAACCGTGCCGACCTCGCTGACCTCCGTGCCGGCGAGATCGGCCGTGGCCAGCGCGGGGTGCCTGAAGTCGGTCAGGGTGAGCCGCTTGCCCACCAAGGCGCGTCGCAGCGTCGCCCCGGTGTGGAAGACGGTGTCGCCCTCGGGCACGGCTCAGCCGGTCTCGTGCTCCGCGAACGCGCGGATGGCCGGGAACTCGGAGGTGGTCTCGTTGTCGGAGGGCACTTCGGGTTCTTCGGCGGCGAGCCGGTGCCTGCCCGCCCGATTGGAGCGCAGGATCTTGGCCAGCACCATGTTGAAAGTGAGGGCGATCTCCTGCGCGCCCGGCGAGTTCCACTCGTGGATCGGGGTGCACGCACCCTGAGCCTGCTGCACGGCCAGCCGGTCCGGGATGGCCGTGGGCATGACGAGCCTGCCGAAGGATTCGCGCAGCTCCTCGACGCGGTACTGGTGCTCGTAGGAACGCACGCGCAGCCGGTTCACCAGCACCCCGGCAGGTCGCAGCCGGGGATTGTGCTCGGCGCGCACGGCCTCGATCGCCTCCAGGGCGCGCTGCGCGCCCGCCACCGCGTACATCGTGGGTTCGGTGACCAGCAGCGCGGCGTCCGCCGCGATCAGTGCCGAACGCGTCAGCCTGCCAAGCGACGGCGGACAGTCGAGAATCGCCAGCTCGTAGGGCTCTCCACGCGGCGCCGCGCGCAACTCGTCGAGCGCCCTGGCGAGGTTTTCCATCCTGCGGCTGTCCGGGCCCGGCTCGTTCAGCAGCTCGAGTTCCTCCGCTCCGACGAGTACGTCCAGCCGGTCGCTCCAGCTGCTGGCGGCGATGGCCCGGTTGATGACGGCGAGCCGGGGCGTTTCCAACACGTCGGCCAGTGTCGCGTCGGTCAACGGTGGGTCGAGCGTGGCAGTGGCGTTGCCCTGTGGGTCGAGGTCGCCCACCAAAGTCCGGGTGCCCCTGCGCAGGGCGGCTGAGGCGATCCCCAGAGCGACCGTCGTTTTGCCGACGCCTCCCTTGAGGCTCAGTACGGCGACCGTGTGCACGCCTGCGAGCGTAGCCGTGTGCGGTCACCGTGAGAACGTGCGACCACCCCAACTAGGCTTGCCGTCCATGCGAACGGAGAGTTCGGCCGGGCACACCTCGGCAGCGGTGCGGACGGTGCTGGAAGCTGAGCTGCGTGCCGCCCGAGATCGCGGGGCGAAACAACCGAGCGTGGTCGACGTCGGTGGCGGCAGCGGGTCCTGGGCGGTGCCGTTGGCCTCGCAGGGTTGCCTGGTGACCGTGGTCGAGCCCAACCTCGACGCGCTGGCCACGCTGGAGCGCAGGGCCGCCGAGGTCGGCGTTGTCGACCGGATCACGGTGGTGGCCGACGACTGCGACGCCCTCGGTGAGCACGTGCGGCCCGCGTCTGCCGATCTGGTGCTCGCCCACGGCCTGCTCGAGGTGGTCGACGACCCGCAGGCGGTGGCGGCGGCACTTGCCCAGGCGACGGCACCTGGCGGCGCCGTCTCGGTGCTCGTGGCCAACCGGTACGGCGCCGTCTTGCACAGGGCCCTCACCGGCAGGCTCGGCGAGGCGAGAAGGCTGCTCGCCGAACCGGACGGTGTGCTCACCCACGACTCCGAGACGCTGTTGCGACGCATGGACACCGACGGCCTGCGCCGAATGCTCACCGGCGCCGGTCTGGACGTCGTGCTCATCCAGGGCGACGGGGTGGTCTCCGACATCGTGCCTGGCGCGGCCGCCGAGGTCTCGGCCCAGCTGGGGTCGGTGGAGCACGAACTGGCCGAGTTCGAGGCCGAGGCGGCGGCTGTCCCCCCGCTTCGCGACATCGCGGGGCGGCTGCACGCACTGGCCCGCCGGCCCGCGTGAAGCCCGATATCGTCGGTGGCGGCACGTAGGCTTACCGGCGATGGGAAGGAACGCGGCGCAGCCGGCCGGTTTCGAGCGGTTCCGGGCCGAAGGGCCACACGTGCCCGACGATACCGGCTGTGGTGTGCTGCACGTCGACATGGACGCCTTCTTCGCGGCCGTCGAGCTCAGGACCCGGCCGGAACTGGCCGATCGCCCGGTGATCGTGGCGGGCACCGGGCCGAGGTCGGTCGTGCTGTCGGCCAACTACCCCGCCCGGCGCTACGGCGTGCGTTCGGCGATGCCGGTCGGCGCGGCACGCAGGCTGTGCCCGCAGGCCGTCCACCTGCCACCCACAAGGGGAGCCTACGCCGAGGTCTCCCGTGGCGTACTGGCGATCTTTCGCGAACTCACGCCGCTGGTGGAGCCACTCAGTCTCGACGAGGCATTCCTCGACGTCAGCGGGGCGCTGCGGCGGTTGCGCACCACGCCCGCGGCCGTTGGCGCGCAGCTGCGTGAGCGGGTGGCCGCCGAGCACGGCATCACCTGCTCGGTCGGGGTGGCGGGGGTGAAGTTCGTCGCGAAGCTGGCCTCGGGGATGGCCAAGCCCGACGGCATGGTGGTCGTCCCCGTCGCGAAGACGCTGGAGTTTCTGCACCCGCTGCCGGTGTCTGCCCTGTGGGGTGTCGGCGCCAAGACTGAGCAGAACCTGCGGCGGCACGGCCTTCACACCATCGCCGACATCGCTGCGACACCGCTGGAGCGGCTGCGCCGGATGTTGGGTGTCGCCACCGGTGAACACCTGCACGCGCTGGCGCACGGACGCGACGAGCGGCCCGTGGTCGCCCACGCTGAGGAGAAGTCGATCGGCGCCGAGCACACCTTCGCCGTTGACCAGCACGACCGCGCCGTACTGGTCAGGCGGCTACTGCTGCTGTCGGAGCGGGTGGCGAGCAGCCTGCGGGTCAAGGGCCTGCGGGGGCGCACCGTGTCGATCAAGGTGCGGTTCGGCGACTTCAGAACCATCACCAGGGCACGCACGCTGCCTGGCGCGACCGACGTCGCCAGGCAGATCCACGCCGTCGCCGTTTCGCTGCTCGACGAGGCGGCACCTCGCGAAGGCGCGCAGCCGATACGGCTGATCGGCGTGCGCCTGGACGGGCTCACCGACGGCGCCACTGGTGAGCAGCTCGCCTTCGATGCCCCCGAGCCGAGATGGCGGGACGCGGAGGTCGCCGCCGACATCGCTCGATCGAAGTTCGGCGCGGCCGCGGTGCGGCCGGCGTCGCTACTGTCACCCGATGAGGGGTGATCTTCGTCGCGAAAGCCCTGCTCGCTGTCGCGGCAAGGGTGGTTCTCCACAAATCTCTTCGTGCTGGAACCGAGATCGGGTAGTCGTCGGCGCGCGCGCCTCGTATCCTGGGTGGGGACACCCCGATCGGGGGGTCGTTGGGTCCACGACGATGCGCGGTCCGGCGCCCACCAAGGGGTCGGAGAATACGCTGTGCCGGAGGAGGAAAGATGCCACTCTCCGAGCATGAGCAGCGGCTGCTCGAACAGATCGAGCGCGAGCTCTATGCCGAGGACCCCAAGTTCGCGTCCACCGTACGCGGCGCCAGGATGCACCGCCCGACACGCCGTCGGCGGCTGCAGGGTATCGCCCTGTTCGTGGTCGGCATCGCTTTGCTGGTGCTGGGAGTGATCGTGCCCTTCCGGGTCGCCGAGATCCCGTTGGTGAGCGTGCTCGGGTTCGTGGTGATGTTCTTCGGAGTGCTGCTCGCCGTCACTGCCATGCGAGCCCAGGGCGAGCCGGTGGCCAAGGACGGTAAGGGAGCCGGTGGCGCCGCTCGTAAGCAGACGCGGCGCAGCTCGTTCACACAGCGTATGGAGGATCGCTTCCGCCAGCGTTTCGACGATCGCTAGCCGCTTCGGCGGGGTCAGCGAGCTTCGCGGGCAGGGTGTCGTTTCGGGCACCCTGCCTTTGCCGTCACGCTGCCTTGTTTGCCGTTGCCTGTGCGCCGCTGCCTAACGCCACTGTCGTTGCCGCTGTTGACACCCTTGAACTCGGCAGGTCGGCCGGTACCCCCGACCCCGGTGGCGTCAACTCCGGCGAGGACGGCGGCGACGCAGCAGCGAACGCGGTAGCAGCCTGGCGCGCAGCGAGATCGGCGCGGTGCGCGCCAGGCTGTCTCGCAGCCCATGGAAGGCACTGGCGAATTCCGGTTCCGCCGCACCGGCCTGTGCGTCCTGGCCGTACCAGGAGCGTTCCACGGTGCTGACCACCGTGCGCAGGTCGTTCTTGCCCTGGTCGTCCAAGCGGTGCCGCTGCGCCACCTTCTGGGCTGCGGTCCTGACCGTGTCCGTACGGGGAATCTCGATGCCACGGTCGGTGCACTCGTCGAGCAGCTCGTCCCACGCGGCATCGGCCGCCGACGGCAGTCGCTGCTCGATCTGGCGCAACCGGTGCCGTCGCTGTGCCTGCCTGACGGCTGACGGCCCTGCCACCACCGCCGCCACCGCCAACAACGCCACGGCGACGCTCCAGTGCCACCACCAGGCGAGCAGGGCGAGCGACAACAGCCACAGACCGGCGGCCACCGGTGTCAGCCAGGCAGGGATGCGCCGGCCCGACTGCCGATGCCGCGCCGCCGGGCCCACTCGGCGTGCGAAAGTCAGCCCCGCCGCCGTCACCGCCGCGGCGGCGAGCGCGGCCAGCAGCGCACCCCAGCCCGACCACGCCGGCGCGCCATCACCCTCGCCCGCCGCGGCCGCGTTGTCCTGTTCCGTGTCCTGCTGCGCTTGCTGCTGCTGCGGCACCTGGCTCTCGGTGGTGGCCGAGGGCACCTCCTGGCCCTGCTGTTCGGCCTGGTCACCGGCCACGTCGTCGGGCCGAAGGTAGGGCGGCACGAAACCCCGCCCGTCCGAAAGCGGTGTCGGGTCGAAACTGACCCAGCCGAGCCCACCGAAGTACACCTCGACCCAGGCGTGCGCGTCCTGCGACGTGATGGAGCGGTACCTGCCGCTGTCGTAGCCGGTGGTGAAGCCGACCGCGACGCGCGAGGGGATGCCGACCGCCCGCAACATCACCGCCATGGAAGAGGCGTATTGCTCGCAGAATCCACGCTTGCCGTTGAGCAGGAAATCGGCGAGCGCGTCACTGTCCGACACCGGCGCTGTGGCAGTGTCGTACACGAAGCCGTTCTCCGCGCTGAAGTAGCGCCAGATCGCCTCTGCCCTGTCGAAGTTGTTGGTCCGGCCGCTGGTCAGCCGCTGTGCGAGCGCCGTGACCCGAGGGTCGAGGGCCCCGGGGTCGGTGTAGCCTGCCGGTATCTGGCGGGTACCGGGCGGAGCCTGCCGCAGCTGGGCCTTGGTGGGTTCCCGCAACGAGGCCACCTCGACGTAGGCGCCGGGACGTTGCCTGCGTTCGCGGAACACCGCGCCGCTGATCCGGTCGTAGTACCAGCCGTCGGAGACGTCGCGCAGCCCGCGCGGCGAGCCGTACACCGGAAGCCACAGGTCGTACCAGTTCACCGGTTCGATCCGGATCTCCCTGCTCTCACCGGTGCCGTCGTCACCGGGAGCGGCGGGCAGCGGGCCGTTCGCGGGCACCCCGGCGGGCATCGGGCCGTCGGGAAGCCCCCAACCCTCGTTGGGGCGGTAGGTGTCGAGGGTGAAGGCCCGCAGCAGCTTGCGCTCGCCGTCGCGCAGGCCGCGTACCCGGAACAACTCCACGGTCTCGCCCTGGTCCAGCATGCCGCGCAGCGACGTGAACGGATTGACACCCAGCCCGCCCGGCACGTTCTGCGTACCGGAGCCGCTGCCGGGCAGGCTGCCCTCGGTGCCGATCGCCGTCACGGTGGAACCGGCGATGAGGCCCACGACGAGCGAGGCGGCAACGACGGCCGCCGGTGTGGAGGTGGTGCCCGGCGACGCCGCCGTGCCGGGTGCCGTGCGGTTGCGCCAGTTGCGGTGCCGGTGGCTGCCGTCCGCGGCCAGCAGCGCCGCGAACGACGCCGCGCCGAACACGAACGTCCACCAGGGCAGCAGCTCACCCGCCAGCGCGGACGGGACGGCGTAGACGCACAGCAGGATGAGCCCGGTCGCGGCGGGGGCGCCCGCGGCGACCGCGAGGGTGTCGACCAGGATGGCGACCAGCCCGATCGCGATGGTCACCAGGCACAGGATCGGTGCGCTCGCCTCCACCGGAGGCAGCCCGGTTCTGATCTGTTCGAACGCCCGGCCCAGCACGTCGTCGAGCTCGCCGAGCGCGGCGGGTCCCGGAATGATCGCGAGGATCCCGCTTCCCGTGAAGGCGCCCGTCACCAGGAACAGCAGTACGAGCAGTTGCGCACCCCCGACCGCGGGGGATGGCAGGCGAAGCGCCCGCAGCGCCAACCCGGTACAGCCCACCAGCACGGTGACGACGATGACGTAGCCGAACCACGCCGCGCCCTGCACGACGCCGGTCAGCGAGGTCGCCGCGCCGATGGTGGCGAGCCCGGCCATCGCCGGTGTCAGCACGCCGTTGCCGATGGCGCCCGCGCCCTGCCTGCGAGGTGGCGCCTGCGAGTCGGTGGCCGGTCGGGAAGTCCCGACGCTCATGACACCCCGCCGATCAGCGAGGCGCCGGGCGCGGCCTCGCGGCACAGCTGTGCCCACACCTGTGACATCGGTGTGCCCGGGTTGGCGACGACGACGCCCCACCCTGCGGCGCGAAGCAGAGTCGCAGACTCCTCACCTGCCGTGCTCCGATGCTCGGCAGCGCTGGTCGCGCCCGACCACGCTGGAGTGTCGAGCAACACCGCGAGGCTGCGGGCACCTCGCGGGCGGCACTTGGTCAGCTCGTGCACCGAGTCGCTGCTGACCGTGCCGAGCACCGCGATCAGTTCCTGGCCGTGTGCAGGGTCGAAACTGGTGGTTATGTCCCGCTCGTGCGCGGGCTGCAGCGCGGCGAGCACGTCCAGCACCGGGTTGTCGCCCGAGGCCGTCCCTGGCGCCTCGGCAAGCAACCTGCCGTGTTCGCTGACCAGCCGCACGTGGTGGCCGGAGTTGGACAGGTGCACGCATACGCTCGCGGCGAACTCGACAGCCCATTCCAGGCTCGCCGTGGCTCCCGTGCCGTGGTGCGCGGCGGCGCGGTGATCCAGCAGCACGGTGGTGCCGCCCCGCCACGGGCGCTCCTCGACCCGCACCATCATCTCGTCGCGCCGGGCCGTGGAACGCCAGTGGACCTTGCGCAGGTCGTCACCTTGCCGGTACTGCCGGACGACGACATCGATCTCGCCCTGTCCCGCGTGCAGCCGGATGTTGCCCTCGTCGTCGGTGCCGATACCGGCGCCGACGGGTTGGCCCCACAGCGTGGCGACACGTGGCACGACGACGAGCCTGGAGTGTGAGATCAGCTCACGCTCGAACTCGCACAGCCCGAACGGGTCGGTGATGGTCGCACGAAGTGGCCCGATCCGGTGGATACCGCGCAGTATCGGCTGCACGGGGTAACGCAGCGGTACCGAGCGGTGCTGGGGCAGGCGCTCGACGACGAACCGTGGCCGGGAGCCCAGGGCGTACGGGACGCCGTCCTCGAGCAGGATCTCGCCTGCGGGAAGCCTGCCGGTGCGCCACAGGTCGAGCTGAATCTCGCCGTGGCCGCCCACGGGTATCCGCTCGGGCAGCATCGTCCGGGTCGCGGCGATCCGCACCTTCGACGCCGAGGCCAGCAGCGCGACGAACAGCGGCAACGCCATGACGAACACGGCGACTCTGAGCAGGTCTCGCTCGTTGAGCACGGCGGCGCACACCGCCGCCGCCACCCCGGCGGCGAGCAGGCAGCGGCCGCGAGTGGTCAGGCCCGACAGCGACCGGAACATCGCCGCGCTACCGGCGCTGCCCGTTGCCGCCGTGTGGCACGGGTACGCGTTGCAGGACGGCGCGAACCACATCGGTGGCCGAGCGGCGAGCCGCATGGGCTTCGGTGGTGAGTACCAGGCGGTGGGCGAGCACCGGCACGGCGACGGCGTGCAGGTCGTCGGGAACCACGAACTGCCTGCCGGACAGCGCGGCCTGCGCCTTCGCAGCGCGCACCAGATGCAGTGTCGCCCGTGGCGAAGCGCCCAGCCGGACTTCGGGAACCTGCCGGGTAGCCGATACAAGTTCCACGGCGTACTGGCGCACCTCGGCGGCCATGTGCATGCCGCGGACGGCCTCGACGAGTCGCTGCACCGTGTGGCCGTCGGAAACCGGCCGCAATTCCTCCAGCGGCCTGCTGCCCGCGTGCTCGTCGACCATCGCCAGTTCGGCCTGCGGGTCCGGGTACCCGATGGACACGCGGGCGGTGAACCTGTCGCGCTGCGCCTCGGGAAGCGCGTAGGTGCCTTCCATCTCGATCGGGTTCTGCGTCGCGATGACCATGAAGGGCCTGCCGAGGTGGTACGTCGTGGTGTCGACGGTGACCTGGTGTTCCTCCATGCACTCCAGCAGCGCGGACTGGGTCTTGGGGGAGGCGCGGTTGATCTCGTCGCCCACCACGATGTTCGCGAACACCGGGCCGGGACGGAACTCGAACTCCGAAGTCTGCCGGTTGAAGATCGACACCCCGGTGACGTCGCTGGGCAGCAGGTCGGGTGTGAACTGCACCCGGCTGACCGTGCAGTCGATGGAGCGCGCCAGTGCCTTGGCCAAAGAGGTCTTGCCGACTCCGGGCACGTCTTCGACCAGCAGGTGTCCCTCCGCCAGCAGCGTCACCAGTGCCAGCCGGACGACGTCGGGCTTGCCGACCAGAACGCGCTCGACGTTGGCCGCGATGCGGCGCACGGTGTCGTGCAGCTCGTCGAGTGCCGCTGCCCGGTCGTGGCCGTTGCCCCCGCCGTCCGGGTACAGGCCGGCAGCCGGGTAGGACACCTGTGTGGTTGGTTGCTGGTCGTCACGCTCGGCGGTAGCTGCGGACTGTGGTCTCGACGTCACACGACCTCCCGGTGCCGAAGCCCTCGCACACGTCACGAACGGTCGTTCGTTCGTGGGTCGGGCTGGTGTCGCCTTCCGCCCAGCCTGCCATCCAGTGTGTCAAACGTGGGCGAACTCGCTGGGGACAACCCCTTGATCACTCAATGTCACCGGCAGCATCTCACAGATATCGCTAGCCCGTTCAGGTGAGCTGGCTGAGACGGTGCCGTCGCCGCCGCCCGCTGTCCTATGCTGCGCAGCGGAATCAGTCGATTACCGCAGAGAGAGGCACGGGATGACCGACCTCGACACGGGCACTCGGGTCCTTCCCGCTGACGCGTTCGCCGTCTCTCCCGAACTCGCGGCAGACGCGTTCCAGCGACTGAGCCAGTTGCAGGACGTGGTCGGGCAGGTCATCAGGCAGGCCAAGGTGCTCGGTCGCTCGGTACCGCTCGGTGAAGGCTACGCGGGTCAGGTCGGCGAGTTCATGGCTCGCTACGGCCTGGGCGAGGCCGGGTCGCCGGATTCCGTCGTGCGGGCGCTGACCAGGTTCGGCCGCGAGTTGGAGGACCTCAAGCTCGGAATCGGCGAGGCCATGCGGCGCTACGAGGAGCAGGACGACGCCGCGGCCGACGGGGTGGACTGCCGGGGTGGCGGCTGAAGGATGCGGCGATGGCCAACCGTGTTGATCGCGCTCGGGCTGGTTGCGTTGCCGCTGACCTCGGGGTGCGGGCGACAACACAGCGGTGCCACACCCCCGGTGTCCTCGGCGTCCTCGGCGCCTTCGGCGGGCGCCGCGGGCGCGCCGAGAGCGACGCCCTCGGCCGCCGGTCGCACCGGCTCGGCGGACCCGTGCGCGTTGCTGTCACCGGCGGCGCGGTCGAGCGTGGGGCTCACGACGGTCGGCACACCGACGACCGTCGGTGAGGCAAGGGCGTGCGACTACACCGAACCCGGCGGTCACGGCGTCACCATCACCATCGACGAACGAGCTGGGCTGGCGGACCTGCGATCGGCGCCGCGGCAGGCACGCGAACTGCGGATCGGGCAGCGCGAGGCGCTGCTGGTCGCGGACGAACGCGCCGACGACGGCACCTGTGCCGTGCTGCTCGCGCTCGCGGAGTCGAGCAGCGTGCACGTCGACGTCAGCAGCGCCGACTTCCGCGGCACCGAGCAGGCCTGCGAACGCGCGACCACCGTCGCCGAACTGATCGAACCGGAGCTGAGATGACCGAGAAGCCGCACCCGGCGAGCCGATACGAGTCCTACAGCCACGAGGCCATGCGAGCGGAGGTCGAGACCGGCAACGATCCGGCGGCCGCGGGCGAGATCGGTCGGGAGTGGACAGACCTGGCCGCGAAGCTGCGGGAGGGGGGCGATTTGCTGGACCAGACCTCGGCGGTCAGTGAGCAGGCGTGGCGGGGACCGGCAGGCGATGCCCTGCGTGGGGTGCTCGGCCGGGCCGCTCGGTGGTCGGCCGAGGTGGCCGAGGCCGCGGCCGTGGTCGGCGAGGCGGTCGGCAGGCAGGCGGAGGCGGCCGCGAAGGCGAGGGCGCAGCTGCCGGAGCCGGTCGGCTACGACCCGGCCGGCATGATCCGCGCCGCGGCAGGCAGCGGGCAGGTATGGCAACTCGTCGGGTTGTCCGACGCGATGGCCGAACGACGAGCGCTGGCCGAGGCCGCAAGGCAACAGGCGATCGATGTGATGTACGCCAGGGACAGCGCGCTCGCCGACGCGTTGCCGGAAGTCTCGTTCGGTGATCCGCCGCCGCTGACGGCGCGTTCGCCGCTCGGCGGGCAAGGCTCGGGTCCGATGTGATCAGGGTGTCAGCATCGGCGTTCGACATCCTGTACAGCGACCTCGGCTACCGCGACCCGCCCGGGCCGTTGCGGGTGCACAGTGTCGGCGCGACGCACGAGGATCGCCGAGACATCCGAGCCGCGGTGTACGACAATCTGGCCGAGCGCGGATTCTTCCGCGCAGGCGAACTCGATGCCGCGCTGCGGGACGGGCTGCGGATGCTCGCTCGCGCATCGGTGTATGTCGAGTGTGAGGCGTTGCTCGATCTGGAGCAGGAGGAGCCGCTGCGGGCCGTCGCCGCCACCACCGGCCGTCGCGGAGTGCTGGCGGTGCAACCGAACCGCACCATCGCACTGACCCGCATCGGTGGCGACAGCGAGGTGTTCGCCGCCGCCGTAGGGGTGCTGCCGCCGCTGTCGCCCGGCCCGGGTCTCGGCGTGAGCCTGCCCGCCTCGGTGTTCGGTGTGGACGGTGAGGTGGACGATCCGGTGTACGGAACCGCGCAGCCCGCTCGCTCGGTTGCGCAGCAGCGGCAACTTCGAGAAGTCCTTGCCATCCAGGCGAGGCCGGTACTGGCGGCGGGGCAGTTCAGCGTGTGCGTCCGCGAGGGCTCGACCTTGCGCAGGCTGGGCGGGGTGAGTTGGTTCAGCACGGACGTCGGTGCGTACCTGGGCACGACGACCGAGGGGCGAGCAGGCAGGCCCTGGGTCAACGTGGCGCCCGCCGATCGCGACCGGATCGCCGCGCGGCTGTCCGAGTTGTCGTAGGGATTTCGCGGCGCTCTCCCCACCCGGCCCCACCGGCCGGTACCGGTGCCGCCGCGGCGGCACCGGTTGGGCCTGTCGGCGCGCTCGGATGGCCGGCCGAAGCCGTCGCGGCCGCCCTCTTTCGTGGCCGTGGGTGTCACCCGCGCTGGCGATGTCCGCGCGGCGCCCCACTCTGACCCCACCCTTGTGACCAGCTAAAACGGCGCGCGTTTCGCTCGTATGGGGCCGTTTTGCCGTTGACTGTGGTGGAAAGTGGGGTACGGTGGTGGCCAGTGGGGCGGAAGGGAGCCTCGTGCCGATCTCGGTGGATTCCACGGCCGGCCCGTGGGTTCAGGCGCTGGTCGGTAGGGGAGGTGGTGGCCGGTGTTCCTCGGCACCCACACCCCGAAGCTGGACGACAAGGGGCGGCTCACGCTGCCTGCGAAGTTCCGGGACGCGCTGGCAGGTGGGCTGATGATCACCAAGGGACAGGATCATTGCCTCTATGTCTTTCCGCGTGCGGAGTTCGAGCAGTTGGCCCGCAAGGTCGCGGAAGCCCCGTTCACCAACGAATCGGTGAGGGCCTACCAGCGCTACCTGTTCGCGGGGACCGACGAGCAGCGGCCTGACGGCCAGGGGCGTATCGCCATCGCGCCCGAGCTTCGGCGCTACGCCGGGCTCAACAAGGAGTGTGTGGTGATCGGCGCGATCACCCGGTTGGAGATCTGGGACGCCCAGGCGTGGGAGGGCTACCTGGAAGAACATGAGGACAGCTACGCGAAGGCCCAGGAAGAGATCCTGCCGGGCGTGTTCTAGCGTCCGCGGCACCCGCGCTGTTGGGGGCGCGGGTTCCACACCTCGGATGCCGTGAGGCTGCGGCCCTGATGCACCTTCCCCGGTATCAGGTCCGCAACCTGACGGCATCCGCCTCCCGGCAACCGGGCTCACGCCTGGGGCATGAGAGGGATGTCGCGCGGACGGCGCAAGAGACAGGCGAGGCGTTGAGCACGCCGCGGACATCCAGCCTCGACGGCACGTCGGATGCCGGGCGCAGCGCCTCAGCGGGAATGGAGAACCGTGAGCAAGGCAAGCCCCGGCCGCGTTCGCCGCGCGAGTACCGGCCGGGTGTGACCGTGACCGGGAACGGCGAACACGTCCCCGTGTTGCTCGACCGCGTGCTGGAGTTGCTGGAGCCCGCGCTCACCGGCCCCGAACCCGTGCTCGTCGACGCGACCGTCGGTCTCGGTGGGCACGCCGACGCCTTACTCACCGCCAACCCGTCGCTTCGCCTCATCGGGCTCGACCGTGACCGCGACGCGTTGCGCGACTCGGGGCAGCGACTGGCCCGCCACGGTGACCGGGTCCGGCTGGTGCACGCGGTCTACGACCGGATGCCCGACGTGCTCGCCGAACTCGGACTGTCCCATGTGGATGCCGTGCTGATGGATCTGGGGGTTTCGTCGATGCAACTTGACAGGCAGGAGCGGGGCTTCGCCTATGCGAGGGACGCGCCGCTGGACATGCGCATGGACCCGGCCGCAGGGCTCACCGCCGCCGACGTTCTCAACACCTACTCGGTGGCGGACCTGACACGCGTGTTGCGCGACTACGGCGAGGAGCGGTTCGCCAACCGGATCGCGAAGGCGGTGGTCGCCGAACGCGAGCGCGAGCCGTTCGACCGCAGCGAACGGCTGGTGCGTTTGCTGTACGACACCGTGCCCGCGCCGAGCAGGCGAACCGGAGGGCACCCGGCGAAGCGCACGTTCCAGGCGCTGCGAATCGAGGTCAACGCGGAGCTGGAGACGTTGCGCGCCGCGCTGCCCGCCGCCATCGAGCTGCTCACCGGTGGTGGCCGCATCGTCGTGGAGTCCTACCACTCGCTGGAGGACCGCATCGTCAAGCGGGAGTTCGCCGGCCGTGCCGCGTCGCGCACCCCGCAGGGACTGCCGGTGGAACTGCCGGGGCACGGCCCCGAACTGCGACTGCTGACTCGCGGTGCCGAGAAGGCGAGCGAGGAGGAGATCGAGCGCAACCCACGCGCTGCCTCGGTACGGCTGCGCGCGGCCGAGAAGATTGGAGCGGCTGCCTGATGACCGCACCTGCTCGAACCCGTAACCAGCCCACGCCGCGCACCCGCCAGCGGCCCAAGGCCACGACCGGCACCCAGGCTCCCGAGACGCCGAACTCCGGCGCGGCGAAGCGGCGCACCTCGGCGGCCGAGCGCGCATACGCGCGCAAGGCGCAGCGCACCAAGGTCACGCGGCCGGAGGCACAGGCGCAGGCGAGCCCGCAGCGCAGCCGGATCCCGCTGCTGCGCTGGCCGCGTTCCCGAACCTCCTTCGTGCTGCTGCTGATGGCGATGATGGTGACGGGCGTGGCCGCGACGCTGTGGCTTTCCACCCAGGCCATCACCGACTCCTACCGGCTGGAGCAGCTTCGCCAGGAGAACGCGGGGCTGGCAGAGCGTTCCGAGCAGCTGCAGCGCGAGGTCAGCCACCTGGAGTCGCCGTCGTCGCTGGCCGAGCGCGCCCGGCAACTCGGGATGGTGCCTGGCGGGAACCCGGCGCGGCTGGTGGTGCGGCCCGACGGTTCCGTCGTCGTGGTCGGTGAGCCGTCCGCGGCCTCGGCGCCGCCACCTTCGCGACAGGAGCAGCAGCCCGAGCAGCAGGGTGTGCCGCAACAGCAGCTCGACGACCAGGCTCAGGCGGGAGCAGGGGAGCCGCCCGCCGCGGCAGGGTAGCGACAGGGGATACCGGAGGGGATCGATGCCAGGCAAGGCACGCGCGAGCGGACGCTCTCGAGCGGGCAGCGGCACGCGGCGCACCTACCCGGTGGGCGCGCGCAGAGGGGGCGCGGCCCGCAACCGCGACTACCGGGGTCGGTTCGTGGCGGGGCGGATCGCCCTCGCGGTGCTGCTCGTGGCCGCGGGGGTGAAGCTCGTTCACGTGCAGGGTTTCGAGGCGGAGGCGTTGTCGGCGCGCGCGGAGCGGCAGCGCACCACCTCGATCGACATCCCGGCCGAGCGCGGGTCCATCAGGGACCGCAACGGTGCGGAGCTGGCCTTCAGCATCGAGACGCGGATGCTGTGGGCGAACCTGCGGTTGATGCGCAAGAACTGGAGCGAGTTCGCGCGCGAGCATCCGGAGTCGGAAAAGGACTACGACAGCCGCGTCGCCGAGATCGCGAAGTTCATCGCGGGCAAGGTGCCGGAGCTGACAACCGAGAGCGAACTGCTGCGTGCCTTCCACAAGGACGCGAGCTTCACCTATCTCGTCGACGACGTCGAGCCGTCGGTGGCCGAGCAGATCAAGCAGGCCTATCCCGAGATCGGGTACGAGAAGCGGGCGAAGCGGGTGTACCCGGGCGGCGAGCTGGCTTCGAACATCGTCGGCTACGCCAACTGGCGGCAGGAGAATCCCGACGTGTCCAAGCACAACCTGCACGGGCTGTCGGGGCTGGAGAGCATGCGCGACAACGATCTGGCAGGCACGCCGGGCAGACAGATCGTGGACACCGCGCAGGGCGCCGACGTCGTCATTCCGGGCACCGAGCGCGATCTGCAACCGGCAGTGCCGGGCTCGGATCTGGAGCTGACCATCGACTCCGACGTGCAGTTCGAGGTGCAGAGCCGCCTTGCCGACTACGCACGCCGCGTGCGGGCGCAGGGCGCGAGCGCCGTCGTGCTTGATGCCAGGACCGCCGAGGTGTACGCGCTGGCCACGGACCGGACCTTCGACCCGACCGATCAGTCCACGCTGCAGCCGAAGCTGATGAACAACGCGGCCGTGACGACGCCGTTCGAGCCCGGCTCCGTGAACAAGGTCATCACGGCCGCTGCGGCGATCGAGGCGGGCATCGTGGGTCCGGAGTCGGTGCGGCAGGTGCCGGGCAGTATCGAGGTCTCCGACCACACGGTGCACGACGCCTGGTCACACGGTACGCAGCCGTTCACCACCACCGGCATCTTCGCCAAGTCGTCCAATGTGGGCACTCTGATGCTCGCGCAGGAGTTGGGCCCGGACCGATATCTGCAGATGCTGCGGCGGTTCGGGCTCGGCAAGCGAACGGGGATCGGGTTGCCGGGGGAGAGCCCCGGCTACGTGCCGCCGCGTGCGCAGTGGTCGGGCACGACGTTCGGCAACCTCCCGATCGGCCAGGGTCTTTCCATGACCGTGGTGCAGCTGGCCAGTATGTATCAGGCCATCGCCAACGACGGAAAGCGGGTGGAGCCGAGGATCGTTCGTGCCAAGGTGACACCGGACGGCAGGCGCGTCCCGGAGCCCGCCCCCGCGACGGCACAGGTGGTCAGCCCGAAGACCGCCGACACCGTCAAGAGCATCCTGCGCGCGGTCACGCAGGACGGCAGTTACGACTTCCAGGGCACGGCGCCGGAGGCGGCGTTGGAGGGGTACCAGATCGCGGGCAAGACCGGCACCGGGCAGCAGGTGGACCCGAACACCGGTGCCTACAGCAACCGGCTGTACAACATCACATTCGCCGGGATGCTGCCCGCCGACAACCCCCGATTCGTCGTCGGCATCCGGCTGGACGCGCCCGACGCGACCCTGCCGGAGGGCAGTACCGCGGCGCCGCTGTTCCACGACATCGCTTCGTACCTGGCGCAACGATTCCAGATACCGCTGTCGGACAGTCCGGCGCCGCGGGTGCGTCTGGTCCAGTGAGCCGTCACAGACCCGCGGTGCGGAACCGGCGAATCGACAGTGGGACGAAGACCGCCAGCAGTGCCACCGACCAGCCCAGGGTCGCCAGCACCGGGTGAGCCAGCGGCCACGCCAGGTCTCCGTGCGGCAGGCCCGGGTTACCGAACAGTTGGCGGCAAGCCACGGTGGCGGCGCTGACCGGGTTCCAGTCGGCGATGGTTCGCAGTACGGCGGGCATGCCCTCGGTGGGAACGAAAATGTTGGAGATCATCGTGATGGGCATGATCAGCGGCCCGATCCGCGCGGCGGTCTCCTCGTTCTTGGCGATAGAGCCGAGGAACACGCCGACCCAGGACACGGCGTGGAACAGCAGGAGCAGCAGGCCGAATCCGGCGACTGTCGCGGCGAAGCCGTTGTGTGCCCGCCAGCCGAACAGCAGCCCGCAGCCTGCCATGACGAGCAGGCTGCCGGTGTGCACGAGTAGGTCGGCGGCCGTCTGACCGAACGGCACGGCGGAGCGTGCCATGGGCATCGACCGGTAGCGGTCCATCACGCCGAGCCCGTTGTCCTTGGCGATCACGGTGAGCGAACCCATCACGCCGAACACCGTGCCCATGACGAAGAGGCCGGGCATGAGGTACTCGCGGTAGTCGCCGCCCCCGGGGATGGGGATCGCGCTGCCGAAGACGTAACCGAACAGGATGACCGAGATGAGCGGGAAGGCGAACGTCGCGACGATCTGGCCCGGCTGGTGCTTGAGCTTGAGCAGGTTGCGGCTCATGATCGTGAGCCCGTCGGACAGTGCCCCCACGAACGGTGAGGTGGGTGCTGGGGCGGTCATCGCGCGGTCTCCTCGGTGGCGGGGTCGGTGCTGGACGACATGACGGACGGCGCGGTGGCCGGCTCGGTGGCTGCGACGTCGACCTCGGTGGTGGGTTTGCCGGTGAGGGTGAGGAACACCTCGTCGAGTGTCGGGCGCCGGATTCCGACGTCGACGGCCTTCACGCCTGCCTGGTCGAGTTGGCGCACGACGTCGGGCAGCGTGAGAGAATCGATGTCCACGGGCAGGCTGACGAGCTTGCGGTCGGCGTCGATGTCGGGTTGTGCCCCGGTGTCGGCGAGCACCGCCAGTGCTCGTGCCACCTCGGTGAGATCGGCGGAGTCGGCGGCCACGACGTCGATGCGCCCGCCGATCTGGGCTTTCAGTTCCGCGGGTGTGCCGGAGGCGATGACCTTGCCGGTGTCGATCACCGCGATGCGCTGCGCGAGTTGGTCGGCCTCGTCGAGGTACTGCGTGGTCAGCAGCACGGTGGTGCCCTCTGCGACCAACTCCCGCACGGTGTCCCAGATCTCGTTGCGGCTTCGCGGGTCGAGTCCGGTGGTCGGCTCGTCGAGGAACAGCACGGTCGGCGAGATGATCAGGCTGGAGATGAGGTCCAACCTGCGGCGCATGCCGCCGGAGTAGGTCTTCACCAGCCGGTCGGCCGCGTGGCCGAGGTGGAAGCGTTCCAGCAGCTCGTCGGCTCGGCTGCGGGCACGGGCGGAGCCGAGCCGAAACAGCCTGCCGAAGATGCGCAGGTTCTCCCTGCCGGTGAGCTGCTCGTCCAGCGCGGCGTGCTGACCGGCGAGTCCGATCTTGCGGCGCACCGCCGCCGACTCGCGCACCACGTCGTGTCCGGCGACCGTGACCCGTCCCTCGTCGGGCCGGGTCAGCGTGGCGAAGACGCGGACGGCCGTGCTCTTGCCCGCGCCGTTGGGCCCGAGCAGGCCGTAGACGGTTCCGGCGGGCACCGTCAGGTCGAGGCCTGCGAGGGCGCGGGTCTGCCCGAATCTCTTGTGTACGTTCTCGGCGACGACCACGGCTCCCGCGGTGTCGCTCGGTTGTGTCCCCATGGATTCCCCTAAGCTGAGTACGATGTACGCAGTAAAGCTAGTCAACCGAGTACGACGTACGCAACGAGTTTTCGCCAGAGGTGAACGTGCGATCCAACGGTGATCCGCCACTGCTGGCGCGTGTCCGCGTGTGGCTGCCGCCCAGGCGATCACGCGGGCCCGCTCCCGCCTACGACAGGGACCAGATCGCCGACGCCGCGATCGAGATCGCGGACGAGGAGGGCCTGGAAGCGGTGACGATGCGCGCGGTGGCCGCGCGGCTGGGCACCGGAGCGATGAGCCTGTACCGCTACGTCGAGCGAAAGGAAGCGCTGTTCGAGTTGATGGGCGACCGGATGCTCGGCAGACAGGACTGGCCGCCGCTCACCGGTGACTGGCGGCAGGATCTTCGCGACCTGGCCGGTGGACAGCGCTGTGCGTTGCTGGACCACCCATGGCTGTTGCGCGTGTGGTCGGGCGGTCCGGCGCTCGGTCCGAACATGCTGGCGGGCTTCGAGCGGGCGATGTCCATCGTCGATGGGCTCGGGCTCAACATCGACGAGATGTTCGAGACCGTCACACTGCTGCACACCTGGGTCAACGGATACGTGCGCACCGAACTGGACGAGTTGGCCTACTTCGGGGACGCCTCACGAGAGGAGGTGCAGCGTGCGATGGGCCCCTACGTGGAGTTGATCGTCGAAAGTGGCCGCTACCCTTACTTCACTCGCGTGATCACCGAGGCACGCACCCCGCACATCGACTCGCAGGCGCGCTTCGAGCGGGCGTTGGAGCGCGTCCTCGCGGGCATTGAGGCGACCCTGCCGAAGCGGGAGTGAGCGCCGTGAAACGCTCGCTCCCGCTCGGAGCGCTCGCGACTACCTCGTGTAGAGCGATTCGATCGTGCCTGCGTGGTTCTTGCTCACCACGTTGCGCTTCAGCTTCAGGCTCGGCGTGATCTCCCCGCCCGCCTCGGTGAAGTCGCGCGGCAGGATGGTGAACTTGCGGATCGACTCGGCCTGCGAGACCTGCTTGTTCGCCTCGTCCACCGCGGCCTGCACGTCGGCGAGCAGATCCGGGTCGTCGGCGAGGTCGGGCACCGTCGCGCTCTCCGGCTTGTTGCGCTGCGACTTCCAGGTCGGGAAGAACTCCTCGTCGATGGTCACCAGCGCCGCGATGAACGGCCGCTGGTCGCCGACCACCATCGCCTGGCTGATCAGCGGGTGCGCCTTGAGAGTGTCCTCCAGCACCGAGGGCGCCACGTTCTTGCCGCCCGCGGTGACGATGATCTCCTTCTTCCGCCCGGTGATCTTGAGGAAACCGTCGTCGTCGAGTTCGCCGAGGTCACCGGTGTGGAACCAGCCGTCCTCGATCGCCTCGGCCGTGGCCTGCTCGTTGTTCCAGTAGCCGCTGAACACCACGTCACCGGACAGCAGCACCTCGCCGTCCTCGGCGATACGCACCGAGGTGCCCGCCACCGGCCTGCCGACCGTGCCGACCTTGAACGCGCCCTCGGTGTTGACGTTGGCCGCGGCGGAGGTCTCGGTCAGCCCGTAGCCCTCGAACACCGGCACGCCGATACCGCGGAAGAAGTGCGCGAGCCTGGCACCCAGCGGCGCTCCACCGGACACGGCCGCGATGCACCGACCGCCCAGTGCCGCCCTCAGCTTGGTGTAGACGAGCTTGTCGAACACCGCGTGCTTGAGGCGAAGCCCCAGCCCGGCGCCGCCGGTGTCCTTGGCCTGGCTGTAGGCGACTGCGGTTGCCTCGGCCGCGTCGAAGATCTTGCCTTTGCCCTCGGAATGGGCCTTGAGTTTGGCGCCGTTGTAGACCTTCTCGAACACGCGCGGCACCGCCACCACGAACGTCGGCCGGAAGGTGCCCAGGTCGGCGACCAGGTCCTTGATGTCGGGGGTGTGCCCCAGCGTCGCCCTCGACGTGAACGCCGTCAGCGCGATCGCCCTGGCGAGGATGTGGGCCAGCGGCAGGAACAGCAGCAGCGAGTTACCCGCGCCCATGAGCTGCGGGAACGCGTTGATGTCAGCGCGCACCTCGGCCAGCAGGTTGTGGTGGGTGAGCATGACGCCCTTGGGCCTGCCGGTGGTACCCGAGGTGTAGACGATGGTGGCCAGGTCGGCGGCCCGCACGCTGCGCCTGCGCTCGTGTACCTGGTCGTCGGCGAGGTCGGCCCCCAGGGCCGACAGCGCGCTCACGGCGGGCTTGTCGCCCTCGATCTGCCAGGCGTTGTCCAGTTCCGGCAGCCTGCCGCGGACCTCCTCCAGCGTGGCCGCGTGTTCGGCGGTCTCGACGAGCACGGCCTTGGCGCCGGAGTCGGACAGGATCCAGTGCAACTGCTCGGCCGAGGAGGTCTCGTAGATCGGCACGCTGACCGCGCCCGCCGCCCAGATCGCGAAGTCGAGCAGCGTCCACTCGTAGCGGGTCTTCGACATCAGTCCGACCCGGTCGCCCTTGCCGATTCCCGCCGTCATCAGGCCCTTGGCGACGGCGAGCACCTCGGCCGCGAACTCCCTCGCGGTCACGTCGTACCAGGACCCGTCCCGGTGCCGACGGAAACTCACGGTGTCGCCGAACCGCTCGGCGTTGACCCACACGACGTCCGCCATGTTCTCGTCCTCGGCGACCGCCTGCACCGAAGGGGCGGTGTACTCGCGCACGTGAACCTCCGTGTTCGACCGGTGTTACTCGCCGGTCAACTTAGCCGTTGGCCGCCCGGTTGACCATGCCAGGGGCATAACCAATCGACGGGCATGCCATTCTGCGTTGCGTGTCAGGTTCTGAGAACGCACCGGTGCCGGACCCGGTGCTGGACATAGTCGACGAGACGTTCCTCGCCGTGCCACCGAGCGCCGTGGCGGCTGTGTTCGCCGACCCCCGGTCGTGGGCTCTGTACTGGCCAGACCTTGTGCTGGAAGTTTACACCGACCGGGGCGAGGAGGGCCTGCGCTGGACCGTGCGTGGCGCCCTCGTCGGCACCATGGAGGTCTGGCTGGAACCGGTGCTCGACGGCACGCTGCTGCACTACTTCCTCCGGGCCACGCCCACCGCGGCCGAGCGCAGGCGGCCCCGGCTGCTGCGCGGGGAGGCCGACCGCAGGGCGAGGGCGGCCAAGGCGATCGCACTGGACCTCAAGGCCGTGCTCGAGGACGGCAGGGAACCGGGTGTGCCACCCGAAACGGTGGAGTCACGGTAAAATCGCGGCCGTGCGCGTACATGTGGTCTCAGACGTGCACGGCAACGCCGAGGCCCTCGCCCGCGCCGGTGACGGCGCCGACGCGCTGATCGTGCTCGGTGACCTCATCGATTTCGTCGACTACCACGACCACGGTGGCGGCATCCTGGGCAGGTTGTTCGGCGCGGAGAACGTCGGCACCTTCGCCAAGCTGCGCAGGCAGGGTTCGCGCGAGGAGACCGTGGCCTTCGCCAGATCGCTGTGGGCCGGTCTCGACGACCCCCGCGGTGCCGTCGACGAGGCGCTGCGCGAACAGTACGCGGAGTTGTTCGCCGCCATGACCGCGCCGACCTACGCCATCCCCGGCAACGTCGACGCGCCCGCGTTGTGGCCCGAGTTCAGCGGTCCGGACGTCAGGCTCGTCGACGGTGAGGTGGTGGACATCGGCGGGCTGCGGTTCGGGTTCGTGGGCGGTGCGCTGCTGCCCGACGGGGTCACACCGAAACGCAACGCGGCCTGGCACCCCTACCTGCGTACGCGGGAGGAGTTCGACCGGGCGGTGGCCGCACTGTCCGGGATCGACGTGTTGTGCAGTCACATCCCACCCGCCGTGCCCGACCTCACCTACGACGTGGTGGCGCGCCGACCCGAACTCGGCTCGCAGGCGCTGCTCGACGTGATCGCGGCGGAGCAGCCGAGGTGGGCGCTGTTCGGGCACGTGCACCAGCCGCTGGCGGCGCGTTCGAGGGCGGGGCGCACGGAGTGCCGCAACGTGGGGCACTTCAAGCACACCGCGCGACCCTACGTGCTGCGCTGGTGAGCACCCGGACCGCTACGCTCTAGGCCCATGGCCGAGCAGTCCACGCAGTCCATCGAGGTCGACGCCCCACCGGCGGAGATCATGGCCGTCATAGCCGACCTGCCCGCCTACCCGGAATGGGCAAAAGCGGTCCGGGAGACAGAGATCCTCGAGACCGACGAGGCCGGTCGCGCCAAGCAGGTGCGGTTCACACTGGACTCCGGTCCCGTCAAGGACGTCTACGTCCTCGCCTACGACTGGGCCGACGACGGGCTCTCGGTGAGCTGGCGGCTGGTGAAGGGGCAGATGCAGAAGTCGCAGCACGGCCGGTACGTACTCGAGCCGCTCGGCGCCGACCGCACCAAGGTCACCTACACGCTCTCGGTGGAGCTGATGCTGCCGATGATCGGGCTGCTGCGCCGCAAGGCCGAGAAAATGATCATGGATACGGCGTTGAAGGAGCTCAAGCGTCGCGTCGAGGGCACGGCCTAGCGTGCGCGTCCTGCTGTTCACCGGCAAGGGCGGCGTCGGCAAGACGACGCTCGCCGCGGCGACCGCCGCCTGCCTCGCCAGGCGGGGACGCAAGACGCTGGTGGTGTCCACCGACCCCGCGCACTCGCTTTCCGACGCGTTCGGCCTGCCACTGGCCGCCGAGCCCGCCGAGGTGGAAAGCAGCCTGCACGCCGCGCAGGTGGACGCGAGGGGACTGGTGGACAGCGCGTGGACCACGCTGCGGGAGCAGTTGCGCGCGGCGCTCACCGGGGCCGGGCTCGACGCGCTCGAGGCAGCCGAACTCACCGTGCTGCCCGGGGTCGACGAGCTGCTGGCGTTGACCGAGGTGCGCAGGCTGATCGAGACGGGGCCGTGGGACAGCGTCGTGGTGGACTGCGGCCCTACCGCGGAGACCCTGCGGCTGCTGGCGCTGCCCGAGGCGGTCAGCGGCTATCTGGCCAGGGCATACGGGTGGAAGACCCGGTTCGGGCTCTCCCGGTCGGTGCAACGGCTGGCCACGCATCTGGAATCGCTGCGGGAACTGCTCACCGACCGCGAGACCACCACCGTCCGGCTGGTGCTGACTCCGGAACGCATGGTGGTCGCCGAGACCCGTCGCACGCTGACCTCACTGGCGCTGCGGGGCATCCGGGTCGACGGTCTGGTGGCCAACCGCCTGGTACCCGCACCGGGACGGTGGCGCGGCTCGGCCGCGGCCTGGCTGCGTACCCGCAGGGCCGAGCAGGAGCGGGTGCTGGAGGAGCTGCGCGCCTGCGGCCTCGGCGAGCCGCAGCTGCGTTCGGTGGAGCACCGGGCGGCCGAACCCGTCGGGCTCGCCGCGCTGCTGGAGATCGCGGACGAGCTGTACGGCCAGGCGAGTCCGCTCACCGGTGAGTACGACAGTGCCCCACTGCTGCGGGTGTCCGACGTGGACAACGGCTACGAGTTACGGATCGCGCTTCCGCTTTCACGGGATTCGGTGGTCGATCTGGCCAGAGTGGACGACGATCTCGCTGTGACCGTCGACGGCTTCCGCAGGCTGCTGGCATTGCCCGAGGCGCTGCGGCCCTGCCGGGTGGTCGGCGCGGAGTCGGACGCACGGGGCCTGCTGGTGCGGCTGGAGAAGAGCTCATGACAGAAGCGGAATACGGCGCCCGGCTCGCCGAGGAGATCCGGCTACTCGTCGAGTTGGTCGTCGAACGGGCGGCGCCGTGGCTGGACGGCGTTGTGAGGGCCGGGCACGGTGCTCAGGCCGAGCACGGGGACTCCTGCTGCGGGTGGTGCCCGCTGTGTGCCGTGGTGGCCGTGGTGCGGGGCGAGCGGCCCGAGTTCGTGGCGCGCCTGCTCGAACAGGCAGCGCAACTGGTTGCGTTGCTGCGTGCCGTGCTCGCCGACCGCTGGCAACCGCACGAGGGGGTGCACATGCCGGGCTTCACCCCGGGGCCGAGGCCGGAATCGGCGGCGAGGGAGCAGCCGGCCGCGCGCGTGCAGCACATCCCCGTGCACCCGGCGGCGGGGTGGGACCGTTAGATGCTGGCCATCGGCGTCGATGTCGGCGGGACCAGCGTGCGGGCCGGTGTCGTCGACGAGCAGGGCGCCCTGCTGGACACCGCGAGAGTGGGCACCCCGAGTGACGAGCTTGCCCTCGAGGACGCCGTCGCGGGCGTGATCGACGAGCTGCGCAACCGGCACGAGGTGGGTGCCGTGGGACTGGCGGTGGCCGCGTTCGTGCGTTCCGACCGGCGCTCGGTGATGTTCGCACCGCACCTGCCCTGGCGCGGCGCACCCGTCGCCGACCGCGTGTCCAAACGGGTGGGGCTGCCGGTCACGCTGGAGCACGACGCCAACGCCGCGGCGGTCGCCGAGCACCGCTTCGGCGCCGCACGAGGCGCGCGCGTCGCGGCGCTGGTGGCGATCGGCACCGGAATCGGTGCCGGGCTGCTGCTGGACGGCCGGCTCTTTCGCGGCGCGCACGGGGTGGCTCCCGAACTGGGCCACCTGTGCGTGGTGCCCGGTGGGCGGGCCTGCCCGTGCGGCAAGCACGGCTGCTGGGAACGCTACTGCAGCGGCACCGCGCTGGCCGCGACCGCCGTGGAGCTGTTGGCTCGCCATCCTGGCCGCTCGACGGTGCTGGCATGGGAGACCGCGGGCGATCCCGGCTCGATCACCGGCAGGAGGGTCGCGGGCGCGGCCAGGGACGGCGACCCGATCGCGCAACGAGCGATGGCGGAGCTGGCCAGATGGCTCGGCGAGGGGCTCGCCCTGGTGGCCGACGTGTACGACCCCGAGGTGGTGGTGATCGCGGGCGGCGTGTCGGAGTCGGCGCCGCTGTTTCTCGACGAAGCCCGCGAGCACTACGCGCGCGCCGTCACCGGTGCGGGGCACCGGCCGCTCGCGCGCATCCGCACGTCCCAGCTCGGCGACGAGACAGCGCTGGTGGGAGCGGCGGCGCTCGCGCGCGAGCAGACCTTGGCCCTGCGTTGACTAGGCTGGTCCGATGCTGCTCGGTGACGGGGACGGTTTCGTCAGCTGCGCCTGCGGCCGGCGCCACTGGGGACTGCACGGTGCCGCGGGCCTGCTGCTGACCGACCCTTCGCGCGGGGTGCTGTTGCAGCACAGAGCCGGTTGGACGCACCACGGCCAGACCTGGGCGTTGCCGGGCGGAGCCGTACGCACCGGTGAGTCGCCCGCGAGGGCCGCGATGAGGGAGACCGAGGAGGAGACCGCCGTACCCGCCGACGCCGTGCGGGTACTGGCGGCCTGTACCGAGGACCACGGCACGTGGAGCTACACCACCGTGCTGGCCACCACCCGGCAGCCCGTGCGTGCCCTGGTGGCCAACGAGGAGAGCACGGAGCTGCGCTGGGTGCCTCCCGAGGAGGTGGACAGCTACCCGCTGCACCGCGACTTCGCCGCGGCGTGGCCGAGGTTGCGCCCGCAGCTCGACCGGGAGCTGGTGTTACTGGTCGATGCCGCCAACGTGGTGGGCTCGCGACCGGACGGCTGGTGGCGCGACCGTGCGGCCGCCGCACGCAGGCTGCGCGACCGGCTCGCCGTTCTCACCCACAGCGGTGTCCGTGCCGCCGAACTCGGGCTGCGGCCTGCGGGTAGTTGGCTGTGGTGGCCGCGCGTCCTGCTCGTGGTGGAGGGGCAGGCCAGGGAGACCGCCGGTATCCCGGAGGTCGAGGTGGTCGCGGCGGCCACGGACGGAGACAGCGAGATCGTGCGCGCCACCCGGGATTGTCGACGTGCGCGGCCAAGAGACCACGTGGTCGTGGTCACCGCCGACCGTGCGCTGCGCGAGCGGGTGCGCGCCGACGGCGGCGACACCGCGGGCCCGGCCGCGTTGCTGGACCTGCTCGACGAGCGGGAGTGCCCGCGGTGAAGCCGGCCCGACGAGCCGGAGGCGCCGTCAGACCTGGGCGCCGTTGGTGGGATCGGCGCCGTCGGGTGGTCCCTGCCTGACGCGGAGCAACCCGAGCGCGATGCCGATGGCAAGTGACAGCATCCCGAGCGGAGTGCCGATCGTGCTGTTCAGCCCGATGACGCCGGGCGAGATCAACAGCAGCAGCCCGACGACGAAGAACAGCAACACGATGAAAGCGCCCTTGCGGGGCCTGGGAAGCGGCGGTGGCTCCGGGGGCACGTAGTGCTCGTCGTTACCGGGGTCGGGACCGAACATGGTCTCGTCCCAGCCGGTCTCGCTCTCGCGCCAGCCACCGCCTGCCCGTGTCGCCTCGGGCTCGCCTCGCTCCCGTGTCCTCGGCTCCCCGGTCTCCCGCGGGGACCTGGTGTCGGCCGTGCCGGTGGCATCGGTGCTGTCGCTGCTGCTCTCGATGCCGTCGGTGTCGCCGGTGTCGGCAACACCGGAGGGATCGTCGGGGTCGTGGCGGTTGGTTCCGACGCCCTGTGCGCGCAGGTCGGCCACGATCTGCGCGAAAGTGGCGTCGACGTCCTCGGGGCCGTCCGCGCCTGACAGTCTGCTCATCGGGCACCAACACCTCTGGCGGCTCGCACGAACTCCACACTACGTTCGAACAGCAGCGGCGCGTCGTTGTCCAGTGTCGCCACGTGGTAGCTGTCGCGCAGCGGCAGGTCGATCAGCTCGCGGCTGCGCACGCCCTCGGCGACGACACGGGAGTTCACCGGTTCCACGACGTGGTCAACGATCGAGTGCGCCAACAGCAGCGGCTGGGTGACCTTGTGCAGGTCCCGCCTGACGACCTGCCACAACCGGCTCAGGCTGGCCGCCGCCCGCACGGGCGTGCGGTCGTAGGCCAGCTCGGTGACCCCGGGCTTGGCGATGTCACCGGCGACACCCTTCACCGAAGGCAGGAACGGAGCCAGCACCGTGAGCAGCTTGGCGTCCCTGCGCAGGGTGAGTACCGAGGGGTTCACCAGCACCAACCCCGCCACGGCCGGACCGAGTTCCTCGGCGAGGCGCAACGCCAGCGTGCCACCCATGGACAGGCCGAACACGAACACCGAGTCGCAACGGCGCGCCAGTGAGTCGAACTCCGAACGCACGCGGCCGTACCAGTCGGTCCAGCGGGTGCGGTTGCACTCCTGCCACGTCGTGCCGTGCCCGGGCAGCCTGGGGCAGCTCAGCGTGAAGCCCTCCGTGGCGAGGTGCTCACCCCACGGACGCATGCTCGCCGGTGTCCCGGTGAAGCCGTGGCACAGCAGAATCCCGATCTCGGTCGAGCCGGTGTGCGAGAACGGCTCCGCACCAGCGCGCACAGGCATGCCCGATCGCCCTTCCCCGTGAAGCTCGGTCCGCAAGCTTGGTCCCACCATGTTCGCATGTGCGTGGGTGTGGCTCCGATGCCCGGTTCGCGGGCCGGGTCCGCTGTGAGATCTGTCGCGACGGCCTCGTGACAGGGTGCCCGATGTTGTGCGGCCTGCGCGAAGGTTCGTAGGCTGGAATGCTGGAGGGTCTCGCCAGGTCTGGCGCCGGAGGAGGGCAACCGTAGTGCTGTATCGCCTCATGAAGTACGTCCTGCTGGGCCCCCTGCTGCGGCTGCTGTGGCCGACCAAGGTGACCGGGTTGGAGCACATCCCGGAAACCGGTGGCGCGATCCTGGCGAGTAACCACCTGGCGGTCGCCGACTCCTTCTTCATGCCGTTGTACGTCAGGCGCAGGGTCACCTTTCCCGCCAAGCAGGAGTACTTCACCGAGAAGGGCCTCAAGGGCAGGCTGAAGAAGTGGTTCTTCACCGGAGTGGGTCAGTTCCCCATCGACCGCTCCGGCGGCTCGGCGGCGCAGGCGGCCATCGACACGGCCATCCGGCTGCTGCGGGAGGGACGGCTGCTCGGCATCTACCCCGAGGGCACCCGCTCGCCCGACGGCAGGCTCTACAAGGGCAAGACCGGCGTCGCGAGGATCGCGCTGGAGGCCGGAGTGCCGGTGATCCCCGTGGCGATGATCGGCACCGAGCATGTCAACCCGATCGGCTCGAAGCTGTGGCGGCCACGCAAGCTGGAGATCAGGTTCGGCAAGCCGCTGGACTTCTCCCGCTACGACGGACTTTCCGGCGACCGGTTCGTGGAACGCTCGATCACCGACGAGATCATGTACGCGCTGATGGAGCTGTCCGGCCAGGAGTACGTCGACGTGTACGCGGCCAAGGCGAAGGAGTTGCTCGCCGCGGAGGAAGCCGGAGTGCGCCCGGCCGTACCGGCCCAGCCGGGCGCGCTGGACCGCACCCGGCTGCCGGAGACGAAGGCGGGCTGAGCCGCCCGCACGCGCCGAGCGCCGTTTAGTACCGTCGCTTCGGTGCGGTTCTTCTACGACACCGAATTCATCGAGGACGGCGTGACGATCGATCTGGTGTCGATCGGTGTCGTGGACGAGCGGGGACGCGAGTTCTACGCGGTGTCCACCGAGTTCGACCCGGGCAAGGCCGGACCCTGGGTTCGCGAGCACGTGCTGACGAAGCTGCCCTCGCCGGGCGACTCGGTGTGGCGCAGCCGCGAGCGCATTCGTGCCGACCTGCTGGAGTACTTCGGCAACCCCGCAGGCGGTATCGAGTTGTGGGCTTGGTTCGCCGCGTACGACCACGTCGCCCTCGCCCAGTTGTGGGGGCCGATGCCCGCGTTGCCGAGGCAGTTGCCGCGGTTCACCCGCGACCTGCGGCAGCGGTGGGAGGACCTGGGCAAACCCAGGCTGCCCGCCGCGCCGGACGACGCGCACGACGCCCTCGCCGACGCAAGGCACAACCTGGCGCGCTGGCGTGCCATGGAGCAGGCACGCCAGCGCGACGAGTCGTCGAGACGGTGTCGGTGACGGTGGCGGCAGATCGTGCTCAGCGTCCCCGCACGGCCGAGGCCAGTTCGTCCAGCAGCGCAGCCGTCGTGGACCAATCCATGCAGGCGTCGGTGATGCTGCGCCCGTAGGTCAGTTCGGCGGCTCTGCCGAGGGTCAGCTCCTGCCGCCCGGCTCGCAGGAAGCTCTCCAGCAGCACACCGGCGACGCCGCGTTCTCCCGCACCGACACGGCCCGCCAGTTCGGCCACCACCTCGGCCTGCCGGTGGTGGTCCTTGCCGCTGTTGCCGTGGCTGGCGTCGATCATCACTCGTTGCGGCAGCCCGGCACGACGCAGCCTGTCGAGGGTGTCGCGCACGGTGCTCTGGTCGTGGTTCGGTCCTGCCGAGCCACCGCGCAGGATGACGTGGCAGTCGGGGTTTCCCGAGGTGGTGAACAGCGCGGCGAGGCCGTCGGCGTTGATACCGGCGAACACGTGGCTTCCCGCCGCGGCCCTGGTGGCGTCCACCGCCACCTGCACGTCGCCTTCCGTGGAGTTCTTGATGCCCACCGGCATCGACAGTGCGCTGCACAGTTGGCGGTGTACCTGGCTCGCCGCGGTGCGTGCCCCGATGGAACCCCACGAGACGGTGTCGGCGATGAACTGCGGGGTGATCGGGTCGAGGAACTCGCAACCCACCGGCAGCCCGAGCGCGCAGATGTCGAGCAACAACCGCCGTGCCGTGCGAAGCCCCTTGTTGACATCGAAGCTGCCGTCCAGCTCCGGATCGTTGATCAGGCCCTTCCAGCCCAGCGTGGTGCGCGGCTTCTCGAAGTAGACCCGCATCACGATGTGCAGCGCGTCGCGATGCTGCTGTGCCTGTTCGGCGAGCAGACCCGCGTATTCCGTGGCGGCCGCCGGGTCGTGCACCGAACACGGCCCGACCACGACCAGCAACCGTTCGTCTCGGCCGTCGAGGATGTCCACGGTTTCGGCCCGGCCCTGCGCGACGGTCTTGGCGACCGCCGGGCTGATCGGGTGTTCCTCGCGCAGCAGCGCGGGCGAGATCAGCGGGCGAACCGCGGTGGTACGGAGATTGTCCAGCTGCCGCAGTGAATCAGCCGAATCCGCGCGACCGGCGACTGGTGACATGGGGGGCTTCCTTTCCGCAAGCCGCCCCGTCGAGCACCGCGAGCCGGCTTGGCGTCCGGCTCGGGGTGGTCGTGGTCAGCGCGCGGCGTCGCCGACCGGCCCACCTCGGGCCGGTCCGCTGAACCAGAAATAACGCCGCACGTCGGCGACTCTAACAGAAGCCACTCTGCTGCAACGATCAAGAGCCGTCACCGCTAGGCTGGCAGGCGCACGGCCGAGTACGAGGCGTGACCAAGAACAAGCGGCGGAGGACTGAATCTGATGCGAGTCGGTGTACTGACCGGTGGCGGCGACTGCCCTGGGCTCAACGCGGTGATCCGCGCGGTGACCCGCAAGGGCATCGAGATGCACGGCTGGGACATCTTCGGCTTCCGTGACGGCTGGCGAGGCCCGCTCACCGGGGCGGGAAAGCCGCTGGAGCGCGACGACGTCGAGGGCATTCTCACGCGCGGTGGCACGATACTCGGCTCCTCGCGCACGAACCCGTACAAGGAGGAGGGCGGCCCCGACAAGATCAAGGCCGTGCTGGCCGACAAGGGCATCGACGCGCTCATCGCGATCGGTGGTGAGGACACCCTCGGCGTCGCCAACCGGCTCACCGACGAGGGGATCAACGTGGTCGGTGTGCCCAAGACCATCGACAACGATCTCGGCGCCACCGACTACACGTTCGGATTCGACACGGCCGTGCACATCGCGACCGAGGCGATCGACCGGTTGCACACCACGGCAGAGTCGCATCACCGTGCCCTCGTGGTCGAGGTCATGGGTAGGCACGCGGGCTGGATCGCCCTGCACTCGGGCCTGGCGGGAGGGGCGAGCGGCATCCTCGTCCCGGAGCGACCGTTCTCGGTGGACAAGGTCGTGGAGTGGGTGTCGCGCCGGTTCGAGCGTGAGTACGCACCGATCATCGTCGTGGCCGAGGGCGCGTTGCCGGAGGGCGGCGCCGAAGTGTTGCAGAGCGGGGAGCAGGACGCCTTCGGGCACGTCCGGCTCGGCGGTGTCGGCACCTGGCTCGCCGAGGAGATCGCTTCGCGCACCGGCAAGGAGTCGCGCGCGGTGGTGCTCGGGCACACCCAGCGAGGCGGTACCCCCACCGCGTACGACCGGGTGCTTGCCACCCGGTTCGGGCTGCACGCCGTCGACGCCGTGGCCGACGGTGACTTCGGCGTGATGGTCGCTCTTCGCGGCACCGACATCGTGCGGGCAAAACTGGCGGAGGCCACGGCCGAGCTCAAGACCGTGCCGGCGGAGCGGTATGCCGAGGCTGAGGTCTTCTTCGGCTGATCGGCCGCGTGTTAGCCACGGCAAAACCCGGCTGATGGCAATCTCCCACCGATCACGCAATGGTGTGAACAATGTCCGCCCGAGGCGGTACATTCCCCGCACCCCAGCGTTGGAGGTGAGTGATGTCTCAGTCCGTTGCCGACGAATCGACGATCGAGACCAAGGGCAGGGCGCGGCGGCAGTGGATCGGGCTCGCGCTCGGCCCGGTCCTCGCCGTCGCCGCCTTCCTGTTGTTGCCCAGCGACCTGGCTACCCCGGCCAGGATCACCGCAGCGGTCGCCGTGTTGATGGCTGTGTGGTGGGTCAGTGAGGCGTTGCCGTTGGCCGCGACGGCGTTACTGCCGCTGGTGCTGTTCCCGTTCCTCGGGGTCAGCGAGATCGAGGACGCGGCCGCGCCCTACGCCGACGACGTGATCTTCCTGTTCATGGGCGGGTTCATGATCGCGCTGGCGATGCAGCGGTGGAACCTGCACAAGCGCATCGCCTTGCGCACCGTGCTCTCCGTAGGTACCCGCCCCGTCATGCTGATCGCGGGATTCATGATCGCCACCGCGTTCCTCAGCATGTGGGTCAGCAACACCGCCACGGCGGTGATGATGGTGCCGATCGGGGTTTCCGTGCTGGCTCTGGTGAGCCAACTCGGCGCCGCCGAAGGGGAAAGCGGTGGCGATCGCAACTTCTCGAGCGCGCTGCTGCTCGGCATCGCCTACGCGGCTTCCATCGGTTCGTTGAGCACGATCATCGGTACCCCGCCCAACACGTTGCTGGTGGGCTATCTCGAGGACAACTTCGACATCAGCATCTCCTTCGGCGAGTGGATGCTGTTCGGGCTGCCGATCTCGGTGGTGTTCCTGTTCCTCGCCTGGTTGCTGCTGACCCGGATCGTGTTCCCGCCGAAGCTGAGGTCGTTGCCGGGCGGGCAGGAACTGATCAGGGAGCAACTGGCCGAACTCGGGCCGATGAGCAGGGGTGAGCGCAACGCGCTCGCGGTGTTCGTGCTCGCGGCGGTGTCCTGGATCGGCATTCCGGCGCTTGCCGACGTGGAGGCGATCGGCGGTGCGCTGCCGTGGCTGGACAACATCTCCGACGCGGGTATCGCGATGGCAGCAGCCGTGGTGCTGTTCGCCCTTCCCGTCGACGGCAGGCGCGGTGTGCGGACGCTGGACTGGGACCACGCCAAGCAGTTGCCGTGGGGAATCCTGCTGTTGTTCGGTGGCGGACTGAGTCTGTCGAGTCACTTCACCGACACCGGGCTCAGTGAATGGATCGGCCAGCAGGTGGGAGGACTGGCAGGCCTGCCCGTCATCCTGGTGGCGGCGGTGGTTGTGGTGCTGGTGCTGCTGCTGACAGAACTGACGAGCAACAC
Source organism: Saccharomonospora marina XMU15 (assembly GCF_000244955.1). GTDB lineage: Bacteria > Actinomycetota > Actinomycetes > Mycobacteriales > Pseudonocardiaceae > Saccharomonospora_A > Saccharomonospora_A marina. The sequence continues at coordinate 2,250,906 of NZ_CM001439.1, forward strand.
CGCGACGACCGCGGCCTTCCTGCCCATTCTCGGTGGCGTCGCGGTTGGTCTCGGGCACGGGCCGATGGTGTTGGTGGTGCCCGCCGCGTTGGCCGCGACCTGCGCATTCATGTTGCCGGTCGCGACGCCGCCGAACGCCATAGCGTTCGGGTCCGGCCACGTCACCATCGGACAGATGGTCCGGGGCGGGGTGTGGCTCAACGTGGTCGGGCTCGTGCTGGTCACGCTGGCCGCGTACACGCTCGGCGGCTGGGTGCTCAATCTGAACTACTGAACTACTGAACTACTCAAGGCCCGCGGCGGGACCGGCGGCATCCGGCGCGCGGGCTCGTGGCGGGTGACCGACGCTCGCCAGGAGCCCGCGTCGGTGGGTCGAGGGCGGCGATGGCCAACAGGTCAGCCGATGCTGTACTGTTTGGCCTGTGCTGACGTATGAGACGCGGGTCGAGGCGCTGGCCCGGCTCGGCCGTGCACTGGCGGACCCGACGCGGTGCCGGATTCTGGTGGCGCTGCTGGAAGGGGTGAGTTATCCGGGGTTGCTGGCCCAGCGGCTGGAGCTGAGCCGTTCGAACGTGTCGAACCACCTGGCCTGCCTGCGTGGCTGTGGCCTCGTGGTCGCGACCTACGAGGGCCGCCAGGTGCGTTACGCACTGGCCGACAGCCACCTGGCCAAGGCGCTCGAGGAACTGGTGAAGGTGGTCCTCGCCGTCGACACCGCTCAGCCGTGCCTCGACGGCGAGCCCGCCTCGACCGGGCAGCGGGAGGTACGCGCGTGACCGGCTACGCGGGCGATGCGGGCGGGCGGGTACCGGACGCCCGCAGCGGCGACCGCGAGGCGGTGTTGTCCCGGCGCGTACGGCTGCTGGTCAGCGCCACCATCGCCTACAACGTCGTCGAGGCCGCCATCGCCATCTCCGCGGGCGCCGTGGCCAACTCCATGGCGCTGATCGGGTTCGGGCTCGACTCGGTCATCGAGGTGTCCTCGGCGGCCGCAGTGGCATGGCAGTTCTCCGGGCCGGACCCGCGTGCGCGCGAACGGATCGCGTTGCGGGTCGTTTCCGTGTCGTTCTTCGCGCTCGCCGGCTACGTCAGCGTCGAGTCGGTGCGGTCGCTGCTCGGCGCGGAGCAGGCGCACCCTTCGACGGTCGGGATCGTGCTGGCGGCGGTGTCGCTGCTGGTCATGCCGTCGCTGTCGTACGCGCAGCGGCGCGCGGGCCGCGAACTCGCCTCGGCGAGTGCGGTCGCTGATTCCAAACAGACGCTGCTGTGCGCCTACCTTTCCGGGGTGCTGCTCGTCGGGCTGGTGCTCAACGCGACGCTCGGCTGGGCATGGGCGGACCCAGCGGCCGCGCTGCTGATCGCCGTGATGGCGGTGAGGGAAGGGCGCGAGGCCTGGCGCGGCGAGCACTGCTGCTGACCTGCCCGCCGCGGGCTCGGTGAAGGGCGCAGTAGCGTGGCGGCCATGGGCAGCCGTCCCTTCGCCGGATTCGGTGAGTACGCCGTCGACTTCTTCGCCGGTCTCGCCGCCGACAACTCCCGGGCCTACTGGCAGGACAACCTCGCCGTCTACCGGCGGGACGTGCGTGAGCCGATGGAGGCATTGCTGGCCGAACTGGCGGGGGAGTTCCTCGACGAATTCGGGCCAGGAGCCGATGCCAAGGTGTTCCGGCCGTTCCGCGATGTGCGCTTCGCCAGGGACAAGAGCCCCTACAAGACGCACTGCGGTGCCGTGATCGAACGCGGCAGGGGCGGTGGCGCCTACTACGTCGAGGTGGGGCCCGACGGCCTGCGCGTCGGGGGCGGCTGCTTCCATCTCGCCGCCGACCAACTCGCGCGGTTTCGGCGCGCGGTGGACACCGAGCCGCACGGCGAGCGGCTGCGCAAGATCGTGGACGGCTTGCGGCGTGACGGTTGGCAGGTCGGCGGCGAGTTGCTCAAGACGAGGCCGAGGGGCGTTCCCGCCGATCACCCGAGGTTGCGGTTGTTACGGCACCGCTCGCTGTACGCGTTGCGCGCGTGGGAGCCGGACGACACTCTGCACCGCCGGGAGTGCCTTGACCGGGTGCGTTCGGGCTGGTGGCAGCTGCGGGCGCTCAATGGGTGGGCCGACACCCACGTCGGTCCCAGCGAAGGCAGGCAGGGCAGAACGAGGGCGAATTCCACATGAACGGCCCGCGAATGCCTTAACGATCTCGGGATCGGTACAGACGGGAGGCCGAGGAGCGGCTAGGCTTTCCGAGTGTGAGCCGACGAGCAAAGATCGTGTGCACTCTCGGTCCCGCGACGGCGACGGCGGACAAGGTCCGCTCGCTGGTCGACGCGGGCATGGACGTCGCCAGGATGAACTTCAGCCACGGCAGCCACGGCGACCACAAGCAGGTCTACGACCTGATCAGGTCGGCGTCGGCTGAGAGCGGCCGCGCCGTCGGCATCCTCGCGGACCTGCAGGGCCCGAAGATCAGACTCGGCACGTTCGCGGGCGGGCCCGTGGAGTGGCGTACCGGCGACCGCGTCAGGATCACGGTCGAGGACATCGCGGGCACACACGATCGGGTGGCCACGACGTACAAGGGGCTGGCCAAGGACGCCAAGCCCGGTGACCGGCTCCTCGTCGACGACGGCAAGGTGGGTCTTGTCGTCGAGCGGGTCGAGGGCCCGGACGTGATCTGCGAGGTCACGGAGGGCGGTCAGGTCAGCAACAACAAGGGAGTCTCGCTGCCCGGCATGGACGTGTCCGTGCCCGCGCTGTCGGAGAAGGACCTCGAGGATCTGCGGTTCGCGCTGGAACTCGGTGTCGACTTCGTCGCGCTGTCGTTCGTGCGTTCGCCCGCCGACATCGATCTGGTGCATCAGGTGATGGACCGCGCGGGAACGGGTCGTGTCCCGGTCATCGCCAAGCTGGAGAAACCGGAGGCGGTCTACAACCTCGAGGCGATCGTGCTCGCTTTCGACGGCCTCATGGTCGCCCGGGGAGACCTCGGCGTCGAGTTGCCGCTGGAGCAGGTGCCCTTGGTGCAAAAGCGCGCCATCCAGATCGCGAGGGAGAACGCCAAACCCGTGATCGTGGCGACGCAGATGCTCGACTCGATGATCAACAACTCGCGGCCGACCAGGGCGGAGGCCTCCGACGTCGCCAACGCCGTCCTGGACGGTGCCGACGCGGTGATGCTCTCCGGCGAGACGAGCGTGGGCCGGTATCCGATCGAGACGGTCGAGACGATGAGCAGGATCGTGGAAGCAGTGGAGGCGGACATGCCGTCCGTTCCGCCGCTGAGCCACGTTCCCAGGACCAAGCGCGGTGTGATCTCCTACGCCGCCCGCGACATCGGTGAGCGGCTCAACGCCAAGGCGCTCGTCGCGTTCACGCAGTCCGGCGACACCGTTCGCAGGCTCGCGCGGCTGCACACCAGGCTGCCGCTGCTGGCGTTCACTCCACTGGAGAGCGTGCGGTGCCAGTTGTCGATGACCTGGGGCACCACGGCCAGGATCGTGTCGCAGGTCGATTCCACCGACCGGATGATCCAGCAGGTCGACCACGCGATGCTGGAGACGGGTCGCTACCAGCCCGGCGACCTGGTCGTGATCGTCGCGGGCTCGCCGCCGGGCACCGTCGGGTCCACCAACCTCATCCGGGTGCACCGGCTCGGTGAGGAAGACCACGCGTGACGAGGCGTGCGGGCACCGACCGTGTTGAATGGCCCGCATGACTGAGCTGGCAAGACAGGCGGCTTCCGGACTGGACACCGACGGCGGTCACGGCGGGCAGTCGGTGCTCGACCGGCTTGTCGCGCTGCTCGACCTGGAACGGATCGAGGAGAACATCTACCGGGGCGTGAGCCCGCCGCACTCGCCGACCCGGGTGTTCGGCGGGCAGGTGGCGGGGCAGTCTCTCGTGGCGGCGGGCCGCACGGTGCCGCCGGAACGCGGAGTGCACTCCCTGCACGCGTACTTCATCCGTCCGGGTGACCCGAAGGTGCCGATCGTCTACGAGGTCGACCGCATCCGCGACGGCAGGTCGTTCACCACCCGCAGGGTGGTCGCGATCCAGCACGGCAAAGCCATCTTCTCGCTGTCGGCGTCGTTCCAGTTGACAGAGCAGGGTGCCGAGCACGCGGAGGACATGCCGGACGTGCCCGCGCCGGAGACGTTGCCGACGCTGAGCGAGCGCACCGCCGAGTACGCCGACCGGCTCGGGTTGCGGTCGCAGCCCAGACCGATCGACATCCGCTACGTCACCGAACCGCCGTGGCAGACTCGGGGCAACCCGCAGCGCCCTTCGCGCAACCAGGTCTGGATGCGCGCGGACGGCACGCTGCCGGACGACCGGCTGTTGCACGTCTGCGTGCTGACCTACGCCTCCGACATGACGCTGCTGGACTCGGTACTGGCAAGCCACGGGGTGTACTGGGATCTCGACAGGGTGATCGGCGCCAGTCTGGACCACGCGCTGTGGTTCCACCGCCCGTTCCGTGCCGACGAGTGGCTGCTCTACGACAGCGCCTCACCCACCGCATCCGGTGGTCGGGGGCTGGCGACGGGGCGGTTCTTCTCCCGTTCCGGGCAGCACATCGCCACCGTCGTTCAGGAGGGCCTCATCCGCTTGCCCGATCACCCCGCATAGGTCACTCCGCGTAGCTCACCCTGCGTAGTGCAGCGAAGGCTTGCGGCGGCGGTGCTGGTGGCCGTGCGACTCCGTCGCCAACTCCTCGCACGTGTCGTCCGCGGTACCAAGGCTGATCTGCACCGCGAGGTAGGCGCGGCACGGCAGCCGGGAGCGCCTGCGCGAGAACGGTCTGCGGCGGCCGTGGCAGAACGCGCAGTGGCCGCTGGGGTCGAGTCTGTGGTCGGCCAACACGCTACGGAGGGCGCCTGCCAGCAGCGCCGCGCTGGCTGCGCCGGACTCCGGGCGCAGTTCGGGTGGGATGTCGCTGCCCTCGGCGAGTTCGTCGAGTTTGCGGTGGACGCTCGCCTGGAGAGGGGTGACGATGGGGTCGCGCCCGGTCACGTGTCCTCCCGATGTTCGCCGGTCCTGGCGCCGATCGTTCGGCGCACGAAGCAGGATACAAGCCCAAACTGCAATTTGCAGTCCGTCGATCGGGCAATCCCGGCACCGCCCCGCCCGAGGGGTCCGCTGTCGCGGTGAGCGGCTGGTTAGATGTTGCGGGGCGGATGAACCGGAGGTGAGGCCATGACACGAGGGCAGGGGCCGACCGTTCGAAGGCGCAGGCTGGCCAGCGAGCTGCGGCGGCTCCGGGAACGGGCTGAGCTCACGATCGACGAGGTCGGCGAGAAGCTCGAGTGTTCGGCATCGAAGATCAGCCGGATCGAGACGGGGCACGTGGGCGTCACCCCGCGCGACGCGCGGGACATGCTCGAGCTGTACGGGGTACGGGGAGACGAGCAGGAGGCGTTGGTCCAGCTGGCGAGGGAAGCCCGCAAGCGCGGCTGGTGGCACGCCTACAACGAGGTGTTCACCGGTGCTTTCGTGGGGCTGGAGGCCGATGCCAGTTCGTTGCGCGCGTTCCAGGCGCTGCTGGTACCCGGCCTGTTGCAGACCGAGCGCTACGCCAGGGCGGTGATCCACGCGATGCGGCCGGACGCCGCCGACGCCGAGATCGAGCGCAGAGTAGCCGCGCGGATGACCAGGCAGCGGCTGCTCAGCGATCCGAATCCACCCGAGTACTGGGCTGTCGTGGACGAGGCGGTGCTGCGAAGGGTCGTCGGCGGACCGGAGGTGATGGCCGAGCAACTGGGCAGGCTGGCCGACATCGCTCAGTTGCCCCACGTGACCATCCAGGTGGTGCCGTTCGGCGCGGGCGCGCACCCGGGAATGGAGGGCCCCTTTCTCATCCTGGGCTTTCCCGAGCAGGCCGACCCGGACGTCGTCTACGTCGACAGCACCAGCAGTGGCGTGTACCTGGAACTGGAGCCCGATGTGCGGCGCTATGCCCTTATGTTCGATCATTTGCGAGCCGCCGCGCTCGGGCCGGACGACTCGGTCAACGTGATCGCCGACGCGGCACGGCGGTTCGAAGAACGAAGCGAGTGAACGGAGTAGGGATCGTGACCGACATGGAGCTATCCGGCCTGACGTGGCGAAAGAGCAGCTACAGTGGCGGCGGCAACGACTGCGTCGAGGTCGCTTTCACCGGTGACGGGGCCGCGTTGCGCGACTCGAAGAACCCCACAGCGGGTGCGCTGGCGGTCCCGGCGGCTGAATGGGACGTCCTGCTCGAGGCCGCGCGGGCGGGTGTGTTGAACCCGCACTGACCTCTCGCTCGATCGTCACGGACCCCTTACCCGTGGTCTTCCCTGCTCGGCCACGGGTAAGGGGTCGAGCCGTCTCAGGCCTGCGTGATCACCCGATGCCACGAGGTACCCCTGCGCACCAGTCTGGAACTCACCACGAACAAGGGTGAGGAGTGACAGGCGATGAGGATGCCAGGAAACCGGGCTTTGGACGCGACGTTGGCCGAGGTCGAGTACCGCACGGAGGAGCTTCGCAAGGCAGGAGGCAGGCGGCGGGCGCACCGCACGGAGCTGCCTGGGCAGCGCGCCGAATCGCAGGAACGCGCTCGCAGCGGGCGAAGGCGGCGTTGACCGTGGGCAAAACCGCTACGGAACTGTCGCGGGTATAGGCGAGAATGCGAGTTGTGCCCCGTCTTGGTTCCGGTATCCCCATCATCGGTCGCGCCGACGAGTTGTCGCGGTTGCGAGCCGCGTTCGCTCGCGCGCTGCAGGCGAGGGCCGCGGGGGTGTTGCTGGCGGGCGACGCGGGCGTCGGCAAGACCAGGGTGCTCACCGAACTGGCCGAGCACGCGGCCACCAACGGGGCATTGGTGCTGACCGGCCGCTGCATCGACATCAAGGAGGGCGGACTGCCCTACCTGCCCTTCGCGGAGGCACTCGCCACGCTCACCGCGACCGACGACGAGGCGGTGGCGGGCGCGGTCGCGGCACGACCCGCGCTCGCCAGGCTGCTGCCCGCGCAGCCGGGGCAGGCAAGCGCCGGGCGGGGGCCCGGGTACGCCTCGGCGGCGGACGACGAGGCCGGGCGGGTGTACGCCGAGCAGGACCTCGGACAGTTGCAGCTGTTCGACGCCGTGCTGGGAACACTGGCCGAGTTGTCCACGCACCGGCCCGTGCTGCTGATACTGGAAGACCTGCATTGGGCAGACCGGTCCACCCGCAACCTGGTGTCGTTCCTGCTGTCCCGGCTGGCGGATCAGCGGCTGCTCGTGGTCGGCAGCTACCGGGAGGAAGACGTCCACCGGCGGCATCCGCTGCGTGGCCTGCTCGCCGAACTGGTGCGACTGCCCGCGGTCGAGCGGGTGGAACTGTCGGCGTTCACCTCGCACGATGCGCGGGCGTTCGTGGCGGCGCTGGCCGATGCGCCGTTGCCCGAGCATGTGATGGACAGTGTGGTGTCCCGGTCGCAGGGCAACCCGTTCTTCGTCGAGGAACTGCTGGCGTCGGGAACCGACTGCGACGGGACCGACCTGCCGTCCGGATTGGCCGAGGTGTTGCTGGCGCGGCTGGAGCGGCTGGCACCGGACACCCGCAGTGTCTTGCGTGCGGTGGCGGTGGCGAGCGAGGCGGTGAGCCATGCCGCGCTCGCCGAGGTGTGCGGCCTGGACGAGCTGCGGTTGGAGGAGGCACTGCGCGAGGCGGTGCAGCACCACGTACTGGTTGTCGAACGCGGCTGCTACCTGTTCCGGCACGCGTTGCAGCGTGAAGCGGTCTACGGTGATCTGCTGCCGGGGGAGCGGGTCCGGATGCACGCGGCCTACGCGAGCAGGTTGCGGTCGGCGCCGCAGGAGCGCGGCGCGGAGGCCAAGCTCGCCTACCACAGCCTGGAGAGCAAGGATTTCGCCACGGCGCTGGACGCCTTGTTGCGTGCTGCCGACGAGGCGGACAAGATCGGCGCCCCCGGCGCAGGGCTGCGGCATGTCGAACAGGCACTGGAGATCTGGGCTGCCGTTCCGCCGCGCCAGCGACCCGGCGATCGCGACGAGCTGGGTCTGCTGCTGCAGGCTTCCTATTTCGCAGGCACGTCGGGGGAACCGGAGCGGGCGATCGCGTTCGCGCGTTCGGCGGTGGACTCGCTCGGACCACAGGTCGCACCCCGGCGTGCCGCGATGGTGTGGCGCAGGCTCGCCGAAGCCCTTGTGGTGCTCGACAGCACCTTCACGGAGGCGGAGGAAGCGATCGCGAGGGCGTGGGAACTCCTCGCCGATGCCGAGCCGAGCGCCGACCGCGCCTGGGTTTTCGCCACCAGGGCGCAGATTCTTCGCGGCATGGAGCGCTTCGACGAGGCCGCGGCCAGCGCTCGCACCGCGGTCGCGGACGGCAGGGCAAGTGGCGCCGCCGCACCCGAGGCTTCGGCGCTGGCCACACTGGGCACGCTCGCCGACGCCGACGGCGACGCCGAGCAGGCGCGCCGGTTGCTGGCGGAGGCGGCCCGCAAGGCGCAGGCGGCTGGCGCGGTCGGCACCGAGCTGCGGGCAAGGTACTTCTCCGCGCTCAGCCACGACGACCACGCCGACCTGGTGCCCGCGATGGAGCTGTATCGCCGGGTGGTCGAGCGTGCGGAGGAGTCGGGGCTGCTGTGGAGCACCTACGGTGCCGCCGCCCGTTCACGGCTGGTGTCGTTGCGCTATCTGAGCGGCGACTGGCCGGAAGAGTCCGAACCGGACCGACCGGGCTCGGTGGTGTCCGGTGCGGTGGCCGCGGTACTCAGCTGCCCGTGGAGTCACCTCGCGGTCGCCAGGGGCCGGTTCGCCGAAGCGGAGCGACTGATCGCCGAACTGCGTGGGCAGTGGCGCCACGACATCTGGGTCGCGCTCGCGGCGAGCACGGCAGGCACCGAGCTGGCCTTCTGGCGCGGTGAGTACCGGCGGGCCGCGCTCACCGCAGAGGAGGGCGTCGGCTGGCTGGAGCGGTTGTACGCGCTGGGGTTGGCAGGTGTGCGGGTGGCCACGCTCGGCGCGGAGGCGTGCGTGGCGTGGCTGGCCGATGCCCGCTCGCGCGGTGACAGCGCCGCAGAGGCCGAAGCGGCGGGAATGGGGGCGAGGCTGGTGGAAGTCGCCAGGGGGTGCGCGAGCCGGAGCCGCCCGCGCTCGGGCACACTCGGCCCGGAGGGGCAGGCATGGCTGGCGAGACTGGAGGCCGTTGCCGGTGAGCTGCCGGGAGGCGCGGCCGATCCGGCACTGTGGGCCAAGGCCAGCGAGGCCTTCGGCTACGGCGCTGTCTACGACCAGGCGATGTGCGACTGGCAGCACGCGCGCAGCCTGCTCGCCGAGGGAGAGCCCGTGGCGGCGGCGAGATCGCTGCGGCGGGCTCACGAGGTGGCGGGCAAGCTCGGCGCGGAACCGCTACGCCACGCGGTGGAGACGTTGGCCCGCCGCGCCAGGATCAACCTGGTGGACCAGCCGGTGCGGCATGATCAGGGCAGGGGGCCGCTCACCGAGCGGGAGCACGCGGTGCTGGAGCGCGTCGCACTCGGCCGCACCAACCGGCAGGTGGGTGAGGAGCTCTACATCAGCGAGAAGACGGTGAGCGTGCACCTGTCGCGGGCGATGGCCAAGCTCGGCGCCGCCAGGAGGGCCGAGGCCGTGGCCATCGCCTACGACCGGGGGCTGCTCAACCCGCGGTGAGCCATCCGCGCTCAGCGGCGGGGCAGCCGGGCGAGCAGTCGCATCCCGAGCGTCATCGCCTTGGTCCAGATTCGCGGTGGCAGGCCGGGGAAGGGGCGCAGCCGCATCCCGCGCTGCACGGCGATGGACTGCGACTCGGTGTACTTCAGCAGCCCTTCGGCACCGTTGCGGCGGCCGACGCCTGACTCCTTCATGCCGCCCATCGGAAGGCCCACCGTGCCGAACGTGGCGGCGTAGCCCTCGTTCACGTTCACCGTGCCCGCCTTCAGCCTCGCGGCGACCTCCCGGCCCCGCCTGCCGTCGCGTGACCACACACTCGCGTTGAGCCCGAACACGGTGTCGTTGGCACGCTCGACGGCATCGTCGATGTCGCGGTAGCGGTAGACCGACACCACCGGCCCGAAGGTCTCCTCGGCGAACACCTTCGCCGCCCGCGGCACGTTGGTGAGGATCGTGGGCTCGTAGAACAGCGGGCCGATGTCGGGCCGGGCCCTGCCTCCGGTGACCACGGTGGCGCCGTGCGCGCGTGCGTCGTCGACGTGTGCCGAGACCGCCCGTAGCTGGTCGGCCGAGGTGAGCGAACCCATGTCCGTGCGGTAGTCGAGGGTGCCACCCAGCCGCAGGGCTTCGGTACGCCGTGCGAAGGCGGCGACGAACTCCTCGGCGATGCTGTCGTGCACGTAGACCCGCTCCACGGACACGCACAGCTGACCCGCGGAGGAGAAGCACGCCGCGACCGCGCCCGCTGCGGCCTTGGCGACGTCGGCGTCCGGCAGCACGAGCATCGGGTTCTTGCCGCCGAGTTCCAGCGAGTAGCCGGTGAGCCGTTGCGCGATCCGCCCCGCCAGCCGCTTGCCTGTCGGGGTCGAGCCGGTGAAGCAGACGTAGTCGGGCTCTTCGACCAGCGCGTCGCCGATCTGTGAGCCCCTGCCGAGCACGATCTGCCATGCCTGCGGCGGCAACCCGGCGGCGCAGGCCAGTTCGTGCAACCACAGCGCCGAAAGGGCGGTCTGGTTGTCCGGCTTCTGCACCACGGTGTTGCCCGCCAGCAGCGCGGGCAACACGTCCATCGCGGTCAGCGCCAGCGGGTAGTTCCACGGTGAGATCACGCCCACCACGCCTTTGGGATGGTGCAGTTGCCCGGCCCTGGTCAGCAGCGGCAGCACCCCGGCCACCCTGCGCGGGGACAGAATGGCCGGCCCGTGCTTGCCGTAGTAGGCGGCGACGAGCGCGGTCGCGCTGATCTCGTCGAAGGCGTCGAGCCTGGACTTGCCCGCTTCGACCTGCACGAGATCGAGCGCCTCTGCCTGGTTGCCGAGCACGAGGTCGTGCAGGCGTCGCAGCACCCGCGCCCGCTCCCGGACCGGACGGCCTGCCCATGCCCGCTGCGCCTCGCGGGCGCGTTCGAACGCGGCGCGCACCTCCTGCTCGGTGGCCTGCGGCAGGGTGGCGGTGGTCAGTCCGGTGAACGGGGCCTTCAACTCGATGGGCGCGTTGTGCCTGCCGCCCACGGCGCGGCCTGCCAACTCGGTGGCTCTGCTCGTGCGTGGTGCGCCTGGCACCCCGCCGATCGTGGCTGGTCGCGACGGTTTCACCGGTGTCGTGCTCGTCATGGCACCTCCGAGAGCCCGGTTGTTACTCATCAGTAGTAGAACATACCGTCAGTACGGCGGGCGCCCCGGTCGGCTCAGCGGGCGTACAGCGTGGTCGCGATCCGCTTCCATTCCTCCAGTAGCTGCGCCCTGCGCTGCGGGTCGCCTCCGAGTTCGGCGTCCAGCGCCAGTCCTCGGGTGAGGTTCACGGTGAGCCAGTACAGCATCTCCAGGTTCTGCCTCGGCAGGTCGCCGGACAGCGTGGCGAGGTCTTCCAGTGTCGAGCGGCCGAGCGCGCGGTCGACGGGACGCATTGCCTCCCGAAGCTCGGCGTCGGTGCGTGCGGCCACCCACAGTTCCATCGCCGCGCTGGCGAGGGTGCCCGAGTACGCGCGCCACAGCAGGTCGATCGCCGCGGCCACGCGTGCGGGCCCGTCCGGCAGGCTCTCGGCATCCGGCGTGCGCTGTTGCTTGAGCTTGGTCGCAAGGTGCTCGACCGCCGCGGCCATCAGTTGCGCCTTGCCCGCGAAGTGGTGTTGCGCCGCGCCCTTGGACACTCCCGCCCGCGAGCAGATCTCCTGCATCGACGAGCGCGCGTAGCCGAGCTCGACAAGGCAGTCGATCGTCGCGTCGAGCAGTGCCGCGCGGGTCTCGGCACGGCGTTGCGCCTGCGTGCGGTGTCCGCGTTCTCGCGTCGTCACGGCCATTCCCTTTACCCGTCGGCTGGACCGATGTACATTCCGGGTAGAACTTACCTTCCATTCGTAATGTTTTCCAGTCCCAGGAGGCACCGTGGCGCTCACCATCCAGAGAAGCTCGTGGATGAACGAGGAACTCGACGACTTCCGCGACCTGGCGAGGAGTTTCTGCGTCAAGGAGCTCGCTGGGAACCAGGAGCGGTGGATGGCCCAGAAGCAGATCGACCGCGAGGTATGGACCAAGGCGGGAGAGGTGGGCCTGCTCGCACTGTCCATTCCGGAGGAATACGGCGGCGGTGGTGGTACCTTCGCGCACGAGGCCGTGCTCTACGAGGAGCAGGCCCGCAGCGGTGACGGCGCGTGGGGTGTGTCCGTCCACAACGGAATCGTCGCGCACTACCTGCTCGCCTACGCGAGCGAGGAGCGCAAGCGGGAGTGGCTGCCGAAGCTGGCCAGCGGTGAGTACGTCGGCGCCATCGCGATGACCGAGCCGGGTACCGGCTCCGACCTGCAGGGCATCAAGACCCGTGCGGTGCGCGACGGCGACCACTACGTCATCAACGGTTCCAAGACCTTCATCACCAACGGCGCGCACGCCGACATCGTCGTCGTCGCGGTGAAGACCGACCCCGAGGCGGGAGCCAAGGGAGTCTCGCTGATCGCGGTCGAGACCTCCACTCCGGGCTTTCGGCGGGGCCGGGTGCTGGACAAGGTCGGTCTGCGCGGCCAGGACACCGCCGAGTTGTTCTTCGACGACGTCCGCGTGCCGACGCAGAACCTGCTCGGCGAGGAGGAAGGCCGTGGCTTCATCCAGTTGATGGAGCAGCTGCCGCAGGAGCGGCTCATCATCGCCGTCACCGCGGTCGCGGGCATGGAGGGCGCGGTGGACAAGACCATCGAGTACACCAAGGAACGCACCGCGTTCGGGAGGCCGATCTTCGGCTTCCAGAACACCAAGTTCAAGCTCGCCGAGGCCGCCACCGAAGCGGCGGTGTCGCGGGCCTTCCTCGACCAGTGCATCGAGCGGCACCTGCGGGGAGAACTCGACGTGCAGGGTGCCGCCATGGCGAAGCTGTGGACCACGGAGCGGGTCAACAAGGTGATCGACGAGTGCGTCCAGTTGTTCGGCGGCTACGGCTACATGACGGAGTACCCGATCGCGAGGGCGTGGGCCGACGTGCGGATCTCGCGGATCTTCGGCGGCACCAGCGAGATCATGAAGGACATCATCTCCCGCACGCTGTGAGGCGAGGCGGCACCAGGAAGGGATTCTGTCGATGAACGCTGGTCCGCTGAGCGGGCTGAAGGTGATCGAACTCGCCGGGCTCGCGCCCGCCCCGTTCGCCTGCACGATCCTCGCCGACCTCGGCGCCGACGTGATCAGGGTGGACAGGGCTGCTCCCGGCGAGGACGTGCTGGGAATGCCCTACGACCCGTTGCTGCGCAGCCGCAGGACCATCGGCGTGAACACCAAGACCGCCGAGGGCGTGGAACTGGTGCTGAGGCTCGCCGAGCGGGCCGACGTGCTCGTCGAGGGCTTCCGGCCCGGTGTCGCGGAGCGGATGGGCCTTGGGCCGCAACAGGTACACGCCCGCAACCCGCGGCTGGTCTACGGCCGGATCACCGGCTGGGGCCAGGACGGTCCGCTGGCGCCCAGGGCGGGGCACGACATCAACTATCTCGGTCTGTCGGGGGCGCTGCATGCCATCGGCAGGGCCGGAGAGCGGCCGCTGCCGCCGGTGAACTTCCTCGCCGACTTCGGCGGTGGCGGGCTCTTCCTCGCGATGGGCGTGCTCGCCGCACTGTTCGAGCGGGCTTGCTCAGGTCAGGGCCAGGTGGTGGACGCCTCGATGGTCGACGGTGCGGCGCTGCTGACCACGCACCTGCACGGGTTGCGGGCGAGCGGGCTGTGGGACGGCGAGCGCGGCGAGAACATGCTCGACACCGGTGCGCCCTTCTACGACACCTACGAGACCGCTGACGGCAAGTACGTCGCCGTCGGTGCACTCGAGATGCGGTTCTGGGCGGCGTTGGTGCGGGTGCTCGGGCTGGAGGACGAGGAGTTGCCCAACCACCTCGACAAGCGGGAATGGCCCCGGTTGCGGGAGATACTCAGCGAGACCATCGGCAAGTACACCAGGGACGAGTTGGTGGCCAAAGCCGAGGGCACCGACGCGTGCCTGACGCCGGTGTTGTCCCCGTGGGAGGCGGCCTCGCACCCGCACAACGAGGCGCGAGGCACGTTCGTGGAGGTCGACGGCGTCGTGCAACCCGCGCCGGGGCCGAAGTTCGACCGCACTCCGGCGCCCGCACCGGTGCCGCCGCACGAGAAGGGCGCGGATACGGCGGCCGTGCTGTCGGAGGAACTCGGGCTCGCCGACGACGAGATCGAGCGGCTTCGCGGCGCGGGCGCGGTGAACTGAGGGCGGCGTGTCGTGACGGTCCAGCGCGGCATGGCGGCCTAGAGTCTCGGGGGTCACGCGAACACGGGCGGTCACCGGCTCTTGTCGGGATTGCCTCTTCGCGTGCCTACCCGCCGAAATCTCGTCCTGTTCCGGCAAGATGAGGTGTCGGCGGGTGGTGCGATACCACCACACGCCGCCCAACATCGGATGGGATGGAGCCATGTCGCCGGGTCTGAAGAAGGTACTGATCTTCGGCCTCGTCGCGCTCGTCTTGTTCTTCCTGATCACCCGCCCGACCGAGTCGGCGGAGGCCGTCCGGGCCGCGCTCGGCTGGTTGCAGGACGGGGCCGAGGCCATCGTGACGTTCGTGCAGAGCTTGTTCGCCTGAATACCCATCGCGAGGACCGGCACCGCACCGCGGTGCCGGTCCTCGCGCTGCCGAAAAGCGCTACAGCTACTCAGTGTTATGGCTGGTGGTGAATTCGCCGTCAGGCTGGGCCAACCGGGTGGATTACCGAGGTGAAGGCGCTGGTCAACGAATTCCTCGCTCGAAGGGTCTGGCGAAGCTCGGGCCCGCTCTCCTACGGTGCTCACATTGCGTGATCGAGCAGGTACCTGACCGGTCACGTTCCTACATCTCGAACAACGTTGCTCGACAGTCTTTGCACCAACCACAGCAGTGCGTTGTAGAGGAGGCAGGGATGCGAGATCCCGGAGTTGACGCGGTGATCCGGCAGTGGGCGGCCGAGCGCGAGCAGAACGCGGAGGACCGGGAGGTCCACCGCATCGCCTCCACCTGGCTGGCCGAGGCTCCGCGGTCCGCGCCGGGTATCCCGGGGCAGCGGCGCGAGAGCGGCCCGCAGCGCTGGGCGCCGGTGGACGTCGCGGACCCGGGATATCTCGAAGCGATGCGGCAGCGCCTTCCCGAAGCGCCGCTGGAACTGCTGACGGCCGCCGCGGGATGGTGGCAGATGATCGGTGACGTCGAAGAAGCCAAGGCGTGGTGGGACGCCGGAATCAGCCCACTGGACCAGCGTGCGCTCGACTACCGGGCCGCCGGGCTGACGCCCGCCGACCTCGGCAGGCGGCTCGGCCCGCTGACGGTGCTGGAGCACCTTCGTCGCGGCAGCGCTCCCGCCTGGTGTGTGGCGCGCCTCGCGCGGCAGCAGCAGCGTCGCGACGCGAGCTGACCTGATCGACGACGGTGCCGCGGGCGATGTGACGGCCACGCCGTAACGTATGCCCGCGGTACGTCGTTGTCGAGAAGGTCGGTAATCGGGTCGGGTGGAGGGCCAGGCGGTGCACGAACCGCGGACACGCATGGCGAGTCGAAGCGGGCGGGCGGCTTTGGTCCGCCTCGCGATCGTGGTGGCGGTACTCGCCGTCGCGGCGGGCGGAGTGTGGCTCGTCGCCCGCGCCGCCAGCCCACAGGCGGGCCCGACCACGACTGACATCCCGGCGCTGGACGTGCGACCCGCCGACGTCGAACCTGGTTCGGTCGCACCTGCCACCGACCACATCACCGACCGCAACAGTGGCAGGGCCGGTGGCGGTCAGGCCAGCGCCCCCGGTGCCAACCCGCTGCTTGATTGGGCTCGTACCACCTCGGCCGCCACCGCGGTGCCGCAACGGGCACTGCTGGCGTACGGCAACGCCGAGCTGGTGATGCGAGAGCACCAGCCCAGCTGCAGGTTGTCCTGGGCGACGCTGGCGGGGATCGGACGTGTCGAGTCCAACCACGGCCGCTACGGCGGCGCGACGCTCGGTGAGAACGGCAGGCCGTCGAAGCCGATCATCGGTATCCCGCTCGACGGCTCCGAGGGAGTCAAGGCGATCCTGGACACCGACGGCGGCAGGCTCGACGGTGACGTCCGACACGATCGGGCCGTGGGGCCCATGCAATTCATTCCGAGCACCTGGCTGCGGCACGGCACCGACGCCTCCGGTGACGGCCTGGCGGACCCGCAACAGATCGACGACGCGGCACTGTCCGCCGCGCGCTACCTGTGCTCGGGTGGAAGGGACATGTCAACCGCCGACGGCTGGTGGTCGGGCGTCATGTCCTACAACAACTCCACCGAGTACGCGCGCAAGGTTTTCGGTCTCGCCGAGGACTACGCGACCGCCGTCAGGCAAGCCAGGTAACGCCACCGCTCACCGGGCATGGGCAAAGATGCCCGCGACGGGTGCTAGCGTCGAAGGCGTGTCCAAGCGCTCGACCGTAACCCGTGGGCTGGCGATCGCCGCCGTCTGCGTACTCGGCCTCGTGGCCGGCATCGGGCTGGCGTGGTGGCAGTGGGATCGCTACTCCTCGGCAGGCGGCACGTTCCAGAATCTCGGTTACGTGTTGCAGTGGCCGCTGTTCGGCCTCTTCCCGTTGTTCATGGTGTGGCGGATGCGCAGGCTGCGGCAGCGGGCCGACCAGGAGCGGACCGAGACGCAGCCATCCTCCGGCGCGGCCGAGCCGAGGCAGCAGCGGAAGGCCGGTGTGCCGATCACGGCATCGGCGCGATCGGTCGCTGCCACCGGGCCCGTCGAGCCCGCCGACGACGAACTTGCCGCCTACAACAGATACCTGGCGGAGTTGAACGCTCGAGATCGCGAGGGGAACTGACATGGTGACGACCGACCGTGACAAGGTGGCGGCGACCACGAACCTGCGCGCACCGTTGCTGCGCTTCCGGGTCGCCGCCTTCGTCACCGGCATCGGACTGCTCGGACTCGTGGCCGTGATGGTGCTGCGCTACGGCTTCGACAACCCCGAGCCTTCCGCCGTGTACTCGCCCATCCACGGCGTGATCTACATGGTCTACCTCGTGCTGGCTGTCGACCTGGCGCTGAAGGCGCGGTGGTCGGTGAAGGGCACCATCGGGGTGTTGCTCGCAGGCTGCGTGCCCCTGCTGTCCTTCGTCGCCGAGCGGGCTGTCACGCGCCGGGTGCTGGCGGGCCGCAAGCTGTAGTCCGCACCGAGTACGGCGGCACGGTGGCGCCGCGCAGCGTGTCGGCGTCTATCGAACGGGGCCGGTAGCTCACCTGCGACAACCGTTCGATCATGCGGTCAACCGGCGCGTCGACGCGGTCGGGCCTGCCGGAAAGGAACGCCCACTCGTGCTCGTCGGAACCGAAGTAGACGACCGTGTCGAAGATGTCGCCGAACCGCTTCCACGCCGCCAGCAACGTGTCGTTGCGCCACAGCGTCGGGCATCCCGCCTGACACACCACCACGCCGCCGGGGCTGAGCAGGTCGCTACATCGGCGCAGGAAGTCCTCGCCGTAGAGCCGGTTGTGCTGCGCGGCGGGATCGGTGTTCTCATCGGGGAGATCGATGACCACCACGTCGTAGCGCTGCTGCGTGGTTTCGAGGAACTCCCAGCCGTCGCGGTAGTGCATGCGCACCTCGCCGTCGCCTTGCTCGGCCCGCGCCAGCTCGGTTTCGGAGTAGCCGTAGGGCAGGTGTCGCGCACAGGCGCGCACAGTATCGCGATCGATGTCGACATGGTCGACCAACTCGGCTCCGAACGCGACCGCGAGCTGACTGGCGACCCCTTCGCTCGAGCCGATGACGAGCACCCGGTCGAGGTTGTCGGCGAGCAACATCCCGGGCACCATCAGCGCCTCGTGGTAGACGAGTTGGCTCGCCTCGGTGCTTTGCCGCTCGTCGTCACAGAACAGTGTCACGCCCTGCGCTGTCTTGGCGATGACGACGTGCTGGTAGTCGGTGTGTGTGTCGAGAATGGTGCCGGACAGTTCCCATACCCGGGAAAGGCCCGGGCCGAGGGGTTCGACGATCTGCTCTGACATTCACTTCCCCGCGTTCACGGGCAGCCGCCCGCGCTGAAGTGTCGACATGTTCATCGATCGCGTGCCGAGTGCGTCGGCAAGCAGCCGTACCGCCTCCTGCGGATCGGCCCGATCGCCGCACGTGAAGACGTCGACGAACACCGCGCCGATCTCCGGATAGGTGTGCACCGAAGCATGGGACTCCGAAAGCATGGCCAAAACGGTCACCCCCTGCGGCTCGAAGCGGTGCGCGATCACGTCGCACACCGTCGCGCCCGCCTCGGTCAGCGTGCTCGCCAAGGTGCTCCGCAGGAATTGCTCGTCGTCAAGCAGATGTGGATCGATGCCGTCCAACTCTGCGAGGACGTGCTTGCCGGAAAACACGCCGACCGGTACGAACTCACTCGGCACTGATCAGCCTCCCTTCAGATACGCAGTACGTACGCAATGGTTCGATCCCGTTGAACGCGATCGACGAGTAACTCGCCGTGTACGCGCCCGTCGCGAGGATGTCGATTCGATCGCCCGGCCGCAAGGACAGCGGCAGCCGGTACGGGGTTCGCTGGTAGAGCACGTCGTCACCATCGCACGTCGGCCCCGCGATGATCACAGGCCCGTCCGGTTCGGGGTGATCTCCGACAACTTCCAGCCGGTAGGCGATAGCCTCGTTCTCCGTCTCGGCCAGCCCGTTGTACCTGCCGATGTCCAGGTAGACCCACCGGCGTTCGGATTCCCCCCGCCGGTTGGCCACCAGCACCACCTCGCTGCGGATCAGCCCCGCCGCCCCGACGACGGCCCGCCCCGGTTCGAGCAAGAGTTCCGGTGGTCGCTCGAAGTGCGACCGCAGCGCGGGCAACACCGAGGCGGCGTACTCGTGGGGCGAAGGTGCGGCGGCACGGTAGTCCACGCCGAAGCCACCCCCGATGTTCAGCCTGTTCAGTACCGTGCCGTCGGCCGCGGCCGCTTCGAACACCTTCGCCGCGGTGCCGATGGCCAGTTCCCATGCGCCGGGATCGAGTTGCTGCGAGCCGACGTGGAAGCTCAGGCCCGTGGCTCGCAGACCGAGGTGGGCGGCGCGCGAAAGCAACTCGGCAGCCGATTCGGCGTCACAGCCGAACTTGTGCCCGAACGGGGTGGCCGATTCGGGCCCGTCCACCGCCAGCCGCGCCAGTACCCGCGCGCCCGGCGCGTGCTCGGCGATGTTCTCCAGATCGGCGAGCGAATCGAAGCAGAACTCGTCGACTCCGGCCGAATGTGCGAAGGCGATGTCGGCCGGTTTCTTGATCGGGTTGCCGTAGGAAATGGACCGCGGCCGGGCCCCTGCCGCCAGACAGAGCCTGATCTCGGCCGGGCTCGCCACGTCGAAGCTCGCCCCTTCGCCGACAAGTGCCCTCAGCACCGCCGCGGCCGGATTCGCCTTCACCGCGTACTGGATGCGGGCGCCGGGGAAAGCATCGGCCAGGCAGCGGTAGCTGTCCAGTACCGTGTCGATGTCGATCACCAGACACGGGGTCGGCGGGTCGTGCTCGGCGAGGAAGGCGCGGATTCTGCCCACCGTAGGGCTCACCGGGTTCACCGTGTTCACACCTGTGAGGGTCCCAGGCCGGCGGTTCGAGGTCGCGACCACCTCGGCCCTCGGTTGCCCGCGAATCGGTATTCGGCGTTCGGCCCGGTGAGTCCGATCGCGAATCCCGCGACATTTGTTGCGGCGGTTGTTTCGATTTCCGGTCCGCGAATACGCCGCGATTGAAGCCGCGGTGGCGGCCGCGATTGCGGCCGCGGTGGCGCGGCTTCGCGTACGGGGCCTGCCGACCGTGCGCGCCCGGCAGGCAGGCCCGTTCGGCATGCGGACAGCGGCGTGGATCGTGGGCTGCGGCCTGTCGGCATCCGTGCGCGACGGCGTGGTGTCGGTGGGTGACCCGCTGTGGGCCTTGCCACGCCGTCGTTCTACGCTGAGTAACACCCGGCCGGGGGTGTGACCTACCGCCGCCGGGCTTGCCCCTCCCTCACCCGGACGCGACGTCCTTGTGAAGACCCCCTGCTCAAGGCCGAGATCTGGTGAGGAAGCACCTGGGTTGATCGAGGTTGTGGTGCCACATGATCGTGCGCATTTTGCAGTTCGCACTCCACCCTGACGTCACCTGCCATGCCGCCGATGGGTGACCTTGCCATGGTGTCTTGGGCTTTGTGGGTGATGCTTGATGGGTGTTGCCGGATGAATGCGGTAACCGAATTGCGGCCTCGCGTCGCGGACGCGGCTAATCGCGGTGCTCGAGGCCCTGTCGAAACGACATTTTCGCTGGTCAACGGCGGCGTCTCGAGAAGATTTGGCAAGTACCCGATTGGTGTACGCTTTCTTCACCCCGACCGACGTCAGTGGCGTCAATTGGGTGCGGCAACGCCGTGGTCGTGGAGCCGTCGCAGGCCGGTGAGCTCCGATGCTCGGCCGCCGTGCGGCAGCCGCTCACCGGCGTTGACGATCGGTGCAGGTGAGCGCGGCCCGGGTGCAGGGCGCCTACCCACGGGGCAGGCGGTGACAGCGCCGACGGTGACAGCGGTGACAAACGTGAAAGGCCGAGAGTGTTCGGCGAAGGCGACGAGGGTGGGTATGCGCACGTTGCGTGACTGGTCGCGAAGCAGAGCGCGGCCCGGGCCGTCCGGGTGGGGCGTCTCGGGCCTGCGCCGTGGAACAGCGAGCGATCCGGAAGAGGAGTCACCTTCGTGACCGTTGCAGGAGAAGGCCAGGTGCCCGTCGGACAGCTCCTCGGCCAGGAGCAGCCCAAGCGGTCCAGGCTGCGTGCCTTGCTCCGCTGGCGTGACTGGGGCCTTCCGGCCAAACTCGGCGCCGTCACGCTGATCCCCATCGTGATCGCCCTGGTCCTGGGCGGCATCACCGTCGCGAGCCAGTTGGAGCGCTCCGACCGCTACGAGCGAATCGACGGCATGGCGCGGCTCGAGGCCGCAGGCAGGACACTGCTGGACGGGCTGCAGCGGGAACGCACGCTCACCGCGGAGCTACTCGCCGAAGGGCGTGGCTCCGGCTCGCCGCAACTGCAGGGAATCCGCGCCGAGGTCGACATGGCCGTCTCCCCGGTCACCTCGGCCGCGGCCGAGGTCGAACAGGCGGGCGGTGCCATCGCCGGCCCGCGCAAGGCCGTCGACGAGCAACTCGGCAGGCTCGCGGACCTGCGCAAGCGCGTCGCTGCCGGGCAGGTGGGGCCGATCGAGGCGGTGAACGAATACTCCGGCATCACCACCGCGCTGCTCGACCTGGATTCGGCGCTCGTCGCGGGAATCGGTGACGACGGCACCGGCTCCACCGGCAACGCGCTGCACGACCTGCTCGTGGCACGCGAAGAGCTGTCGATCCAGCAGGCGCTGGTCAGTTACGGCATCAGTCGCAGCGGGCTGGCGCCCAGCGAGGTGAACCAGCTGCGCACCTCCGACGTGCGCCTGAGTGACCGCATCGACGAGTTCCGCGTGTCCGCCACCGAAGGCCAGCGGCAGGACTTCGACAACACCGTGCGTGGCGAGGCCTTCGACCAGTTCGGCCGGGTCGTGGCCGGTGTGCTCGCCCAGCAGGACGTGGGTGGCGACCCCTTCGAGTCCGTCTCGCCGCAGCAGTGGTCGGCCGACGCCTCCGCGGTGTTCGCCGCCATGGGGCGGGTCGCCGACCGGATGGGTTCACAGGTCACCGGCGCGACTGGCGAGCTCGCGGGCGAAGCGTCGACCGGGGTCACGGTGCTGCTCGTCCTGCTCGTCCTCGCCTTCGTGCTGGCGGCGTTCGTGGTGTTCGTGATCACCCGCCAGCTGCTGCGTTCGCTGAAGGTGCTGCGCAACAGCGCGCTGGCCGTCGCCGAGCACGAGCTTCCCGAAGCGGTGCGCTCCATCCAGGAGGGCGGCTCCCGCGAGACCGAGATCAGACCGGTGCCCGTCACCACCAGGGACGAGGTCGGCGAGGTCGCCAGGGCGTTCGACGCGGTTCACAGCGAGGCGCTGCATCTGGCCGCGGAGCAGGCAGGGATGCGTGCGGGCTACGCGAGCGTGTTCGTCAACCTCTCCCGTCGTAGCCAGAGCCTGGTGCAACGCCAACTGGCGCTCATCGAGCGGCTGGAGAGCGACGAGGAGGACCCGGACCAGCTCGCCACGCTGTTCCAGCTCGACCATCTCGCCACGCGCATGCGACGCAACAACGAGAACCTCATGGTGCTGTCCGGTGCGGAACCGGGACGCCGTTCCGGCCAACCGGTCAGTGCCACCGACGTGTTGCGGGCGGCGGTTTCGGAGATCGAGCAGTACAAGCGTGTCGTCGTGGGAACGCCACCGCCGGTGCTCGTGGTAGGCCACGCGGCGGGCGACCTCATCAGGCTCGTCGCCGAGTTGCTGGACAACGCCACGGCGTTCTCCGCGCCCGAGACCCAGGTGACCGTGGCTACCAGGGCCATGGACGACGGCACTCTCTCGATCGACATCATGGACCGCGGCATCGGCATGAACGAGGCCGAGGTCGCCGAGGCGAACGCGCGCCTTTCCGAATCGGGCTCGCTGGACCTGACCACCTCGCGCAGGATGGGCCTGTTCGTGGTCGGCAGGCTCGCGGGAAGGCACGGCTTCGACGTCACCCTGCACGGTGGCAAGGACATCGTGGGTGTCCGCGCCACCGTCACCGTGCCCGCCGACCTGGTGCTGGACGGCGAGGGCCACGTTCAGGAGCCGCAGCAGGCCGGGCCGCCCCACGCCGAGCCGCAGCACGTGCCGCAGCAGGCGCAGGTCGACGGCGGGCCGCTGCCTCGCCGGACCCGCAACGGTGTGTCCCAACCGGGCATGGCGCAGGACCTGGCGGGAGTGGGCGGATCGCGTCGGCCGGCCGGTGATGCCGAGCACGTGCCCGCGCCAACCGACAACGAGGTCTCCGGCACGGCGCTGTTCACACCGATCGAACGCGACGACTCCGGAAACGCACAGCAAGCACCGCAACCCGCCTCGGCGCGGGTACCACAGCAGGCACCACAGCCGGAGTGGCCGGTCGCCGCCGACACCGACCCGCACGAACGCGCCGAGGCCCCACCCCGGATCAACGGCTCGCGGCCGGGTCGGCGCAGGGCCGTGCCCGCCTCCGGTGACAGGGAACTCAGCGGCAGGCAGCTGTTCGAGTCCAACAGCCGGGCCGTGAGCGAGTGGTGGAACGCCGCCGCCACGGCGAGCCCGACGACACCTGCCGAGCCCGCGGGCGCCCAGCACACGGCGGCGCCGGGTGCGGAGGGCTCCCTCAGCGAGGCCCAGCGCCGGGCACGCAAGGCCGTGGTCGACAACGCCGAAACCACCCCGATCTTCGACGAGATGCTCTCGGCGTGGTTTCGCAAGGTCACCGATGCCGAGGCCGATGCGGAACGCCCCGCGCGCAAAAGCTGGGAGTTCGCCGCCGACGAGAGTTGGAAGGCGGTGCAGGAGGTCTCGCAGCGTCCCTCGGCCGCCGACTACACGCAGGCAGGTCTTCCCCGAAGGCGGCGAGGTGAGCAACTGCTGCCGGGCAGCGCCGCACCGCGATCGGCCGCCGCACCGCCTGCCGCCGCGGCTTCCGCACCGCAGGCGCCCGCGCGGGACCCGCAGGACGTGCGCGGCAGGCTCAGCAGTTTCCAGCAGGGCGTCAGCAGGGGCCGCAGGCACAGGGCCGAGCCGGACGACGCTGCCGAGCCGGAGGGTGCCTCGGCACAGTCGCGGCAGTCGCGCTCCGCGGAAGGCGGCGGACAGACCGCTTCCGGGCTGCCGAGGCGGCGGCCGAAGCGGGCCGCGCAGCCCAGCGAGGCCGCCGAGTATGGCGAGGCCGTCGCCGAACCCGAATCCGGCAACGTGACGACCTCCGCGCCACCGGCGTGGGCGTCGTCGGGAGGTTGGGGCCCGGCCGCCGACGAGCGGTGGCAGGCCGTACGCGCGGTGGCGGAGTCGACACCGTCGAGCTACACGGCCGCGGGGCTGCCGAGGCGGCGCCGTGGCGAGCAGTTGCTTCCGGGGAGCGTGGCCCCGGAGGGCGAGCCCGTCGACCGGCCGCGTGTGGAGCGTGACCCCGCCGATGTACGGGGCAGGCTCAGCAGTTTCCAGCAAGGCGTTCGCCGAGGCAGGCACCGGACGGCCCAGGTGAGCGAAAGCGATCACGAAACAGTGGAGGGTGAATGACCGCGCCGGATGGAAACCAGCCGCAGCAGAAGTTCGGATGGCTGGTCAACGACTTCGCCGAGCGGGTACCGGGTGTCGCGCACGCGGTCGTCGTCTCGGCGGACGGCCTGTTGCTCACCGCGTCGAAGCGGTTGCCGCTGGATCGGGCCGACCAGCTCGCCGCGGTGGCCTCAGGGCTCGTCAGCCTCACGCAGGGGGCCGCACGCTGCTTCGAGGCCGGTGCGGTCAACGAGACCGTCGTGGAGATGGAACTCGGTGTCATGGTGCTGATGTCGATCAGCGACGGCTCGTGCCTGGCGGTGCTGGCCGCGCCGAACTGCGATATCGGCCAGGTGGCCTACGAGATGACGTTGCTCGTCGACCGCGTGGGTCAGCTCCTCACGCCCGAGTTGCGCGCCCAGTTGCAGGGCGAGGACGGCTCGAAGGTCGGCGCACCGGTTGGATGATCGGCGCGATGGGCGAGGGTCCGCGACTTCCCGGCGAGGAGCAGCTGAGCGAGCTCGGCGAGCTGCTCGGTGGTTTCGGGCCGGGCGCGGGCCGCGACGTTCGTGGACGAGCAGCTGGCGGGCAACAACCTGGCGCGCGCCGCGCCGCGGCATCCGGTGACCCCCGCCGTGGGGTCGAAACCAACGTAGAGGAGCAGCTTGTGTCGGCCGAAGCCATTCCGTTGCACCCAGCAGAACAGACCGGGTTCGTCCGCCCGTATGCCATCACCGGTGGTAGGACCAAGCCGAATCACCATCTGGAGCTCGAAACACTCGTCTCCACCCGGCAAGCGGCACTGCTGGCGGTGCCCGACCAGATCGAGCATCAGCTGATCATGGAAGAATGTCGCACCCCACATTCGGTCGCCGAGATCGCCGCTATGCTCCGGGTTCCCTTCGGGGTTGCCAGGGTGCTCGTCAGCGACGCGGCGGACGCGGGGTTGGTCAACGTGCACAGGACCATCTCCGGGGACGAAGGCGCCGAGGCGCATTTGCTGTTGATGGAAAGGGTGTTGAGTGGACTCCGTCGGCTATAAGGCACCGCGCGAGACCGAATCGAAAACGATGACGTCGGCCAAGATCGTCGTGGCCGGTGGCTTCGGCGCGGGCAAGACGACGTTCGTCGGCTCGGTGTCGGAGATCGTGCCGTTGAGAACCGAGGCGATGATGACGGACGCGAGCGCCGGCATCGACGACCTCGAGGCGACACCGAACAAGGTGTCCACGACCGTGGCCATGGACTTCGGCAGGGTGTCGCTGGACGAGGACCTGATTTTGTACCTGTTCGGCACACCGGGCCAGCAGCGGTTCTGGTTCATGTGGGACGACCTCGTCCGTGGCGCCATCGGTGCGGTGGTACTCGCCGACACCAGACGACTCGCCGACTCGTTCGCGCCGGTCGACTTCTTCGAGGACAGGGGGCTGCCCTACATCGTGGGTGTCAACACCTTCGACGGTGTGCTCCAGCACGACCTCGCCGACGTGAGGGAGGCGCTGTCGATCGACCAGAGCATCCCGATCGTCCGGTGCGACGCACGAGACCGTGAATCCACCAAGCAGACGCTCATCACGCTGGTGGAGTACGCGATGCGGCAGTGGATCGCGCTGCGTTCGGCGACCGCGTCCTCCTGACCGGCTGAGCGGCCGCATCGTGAACGGGCTTTCTGTCGGAGCCTCTCGCTAGCCTGCGGCAATCAAGTGCGTCCGCGTCGGCGGTGCCTGCGGGGCGGGCGCGAGGCAAGGGGAGGACCGCAGTGACTGCTCCGTCGAACATGGTGACCTGGTTTCAACTGCCCGCGGCCGACACACGCCGCGCGTGGGGCTTCTACGAGGAGGTCTTCGGCTGGAGTGCGCAGCGTTCTCACACGGCGGCACCTCAGCTGGGCGCCGTCCACGGCGAGATCGCCGAGCGCAGCGACGAGTTGCGGCATCCTCGGCTGGTGATCCGGGTCGACGACCTCGCGTCGAGCCTGCGCAGGATCACCGATGCCGGCGGGAGGGTGCTGGTCGAACGCACCGAGATCCCCGCCATCGGGATGGCCTTCGCGACGTTCGTCGACACCGAGGGCAACCAGGTGAACATCGTTTCCGACATGTGAGACGACACTCGCGCCTCGCCGGCTGAATCGATACTGGTCGATGAGAGGCCCATCACGGGTGAAGTTGGTTTTAAAACAGTAGGAAGTAAAAGTATTTTGGGGGTATGACCTCCGATCTGTATCGGCCCGCGCATCCAGTCCGGTTCGTGACCGCCGCGAGTCTCTTCGACGGTCACGACGCCTCGATCAACATCATGCGCCGCATCCTGCAGTCGCAGGGTGCGGAGGTGATCCATCTCGGGCACAACCGCTCGGTCGACGAGGTGGTCACGGCGGCTGTGTCCGAGGACGTGCAGGGCGTGGCGATCAGCGCTTACCAGGGCGGGCACGTCGAGTACTTCAGCTATCTCGTCGAGTCACTGCGGGAGCGCGGCGCCGGGCACGTGCGGGTCTTCGGCGGCGGTGGCGGCGTCATCGTCCGCGAGGAGATCGAACTGCTGCACTCGCGCGGCGTCACACGGATCTTCTCTCCCGACGACGGGCTTCAGCTGGGGCTGCCCGGAATGATCAACTCGATGATCCGGGCCTGCGACGTCGATCTGACCACAACGCAGGCGGGATCGGTCGACACGCTGCTGTCCGGTGATGTGCCGACGCTCGCGCGGGTGATCACTCGCCTGCAGCAGGGTGCGCTGCCCGCCGAGTGGCAGCAGGCCATTGCCGAGGCCGCGGCGAGGCGGACCGCGCCCGTACTGGGCATTACCGGCACCGGTGGTTCCGGCAAGTCGTCGCTCACCGACGAGTTGATCCGACGGTTCCGCCTCGACCAGGAGGACAAGCTCCGCATCGCCGTGCTGGCCATCGACCCGACCCGGCGCAAGGGTGGCGGGGCGCTGCTGGGCGACCGGATCCGGATGAACAGCCTCGGCGGGCTCGACGCCGGGCGGGTGTTCTTCCGCTCGCTGGCCACCCGCAAGGCGGGAGCCGAGATCCCGGAGGGCCTGGACGAGGCCATCCTGGCGTGCAAGGCGGCGGGCTACGACCTGGTGATCGTCGAGACCCCCGGCATCGGGCAGGGCGACGCGGGGATCGTCGACCACGTCGACCACTCGCTGTATGTCATGACGCCGGAATTCGGCGCGGCCTCGCAGCTCGAGAAGATCGACATGCTCGACTTCGCCGATGTCGTGGCGATCAACAAGTTCGAGCGCAGGGGCGCGGAGGATGCTCGCAGGGACGTGGCGCGCCAACTGCTGCGTAACCGGGAGGCGTTCGACAGTTCGCCGGACGACATGCCCGTCTTCGGCACCTGCGCGGCCAAGTTCAACGACGACGGGGTGACCGCGCTCTACCAGCAGCTACGCGACCTGCTGGCAGGTGAAGGGCTTTCGGTGTCGCCCGGCGTGCTGGCGAGGGTCGAGGGCAAGGTCTCCAGCGACACCAGCATGGTGATTCCCGCGCACCGTACCCGCTACCTCGCCGACATCGCCGACACGGTGCGTCGCTATCACGAACGTACCCGCGCGCAGGTCGCCGCCGTCCGCAGGCGCGAGCACCTCGCCGCGGCCCGAGACGAACTCGCGGCCGAGGGTGCCGACACCGCCGCCGTGGAGCGGCTGCTCGCCCGCGCGGAGGCCGCGGTGGACGAGGACACGGC
Organism: Saccharomonospora marina XMU15; assembly: GCF_000244955.1. Lineage (GTDB taxonomy): Bacteria > Actinomycetota > Actinomycetes > Mycobacteriales > Pseudonocardiaceae > Saccharomonospora_A > Saccharomonospora_A marina. The sequence continues at coordinate 2,278,891 of NZ_CM001439.1, forward strand.
CGCGCTGCTGCGGGACTGGGCCGAGTTGGCGCAGTCCTACCGCGGCGAAGAACTGAGCTTCACCGTGCGCGATCGCGAGATACGCACCTCCCTGTGGCGCGAGACCCTGTCGGGCAACCGGGTGCCGAGGGTCGCGCTGCCACGCTACGGCGACCCCGCCGAGCTCGTTTCGTTCCTGCGCCGCGAGCACCTGCCCGGCTACTTCCCCTACACGGCGGGGGTGTTCCCCTTCAAGCGCGACGGCGAGGACCCGGCGCGGATGTTCGCGGGCGAGGGCGACGCCTTCCGCACCAACCGGCGCTTCAAGTACCTCTCCGCCGAGTCCGAGGCCAAGCGGCTTTCCACCGCGTTCGACTCGGTGACGCTGTACGGCTTCGACCCCGACACGCGCCCGGACATCTACGGCAAGATCGGCACCTCCGGGGTCTCCATCGCCACGCTGGACGACATGAAGGCGCTCTACGACGGCTTCGACCTCACAGCGCCCACCACCTCGGTGTCGATGACGATCAACGGGCCCGCGCCGGCGATACTGGCCTTCTTCCTCAACACGGCCATCGACCAGCGGCTCGATGCCTTCCGCGCCGAACACGGGCGCGAGCCGACGCCGCAGGAGCAGGCCGAGATCCGGGCCTGGACGCTGCGCCAGGTGCGGGGCACGGTGCAGGCCGACATCCTCAAGGAGGACCAGGGGCAAAACACCTGCATCTTCTCCACCGAGTTCTCGCTGCGGATGATGTCCGACATCCAGGAGTGGTTCATCGCCAACAGCGTGCGTAACTTCTACTCGGTGTCGATCTCCGGCTACCACATCGCCGAGGCGGGGGCCAACCCGATCTCGCAGTTGGCGTTCACGCTGGCCAACGGGTTCACCTACGTCGAGTCGTACCTGGCGCGAGGCATGGACGTGGACGACTTCGCGCCCAACCTGTCGTTCTTCTTCTCCAACGGCATGGACGCCGAGTACTCGGTGATGGGCAGAGTCGCACGCCGCATCTGGGCCATCGCGATGCGCGAGCGCTACGGTGCGGGGGAGCGCTCGCAGAAGCTCAAGTACCACATCCAGACCTCGGGTCGGTCGCTGCACGCGCAGGAGATGAGCTTCAACGACATCCGCACCACGTTGCAGGCGCTGTGCGCGCTGTACGACAACGCCAACTCACTGCACACCAACGCCTACGACGAGGCGATCACCACCCCGAGCGAGGCTTCGGTGCGCAGGGCGCTGGCCATCCAGATGATCATCAACCAGGAGTGGGGGGTTTCGAAGAACGAGAACCCGCTGCAGGGCTCGTTCATCATCGACGAACTCACCGATCTGGTCGAGGAAGCGGTGCTGGCCGAGTTCGACCGGATCTCCGCGCGGGGCGGGGTGCTCGGCGCGATGGAGACCGGCTACCAGCGCGGCAAGATCCAGGACGAGTCGATGCGTTACGAGCGGCTCAAGCACGACGGCTCGCTTCCGATCATCGGGGTGAACACCTTCCGCAACCCGCATCCCGAGGAGGACGAGGTCCGGGTGGAGTTGGCCAGGGCCACCGAGGAGCAGAAGCGCTCGCAACTGGACCGGCTGGCCGACTTCCATCGCAGGCACGATGCCGAGGCGCAGCAGGCGCTGAAGCGGTTGCGGGAGGCCGCCACGAAGGGCGAGAACGTGTTCGAGGTGCTGATGGACGCGGCGCGGGTGTGCTCGCTCGGCCAGATCACCGAGGCGTTCTTCGAGGTGGGCGGCCAGTACCGGCGCAACGTGTAGCGAAGTCGTCACCGGATGGTGCCCGCCGGGAACAGACCGGCGGGCACTGGTGGTTGATCAGCACATGAAGTTCGGTATCGCCACGTTCGTGACCGACGAGGGAATCCGCCCGGACGCTCTCGGGGAGGCCGTCGAGGAACGCGGATTCGACTCACTGTTCCTGGCCGAGCACTCCCACATTCCGGCCAGCAGGCAGACTCCCTACCCAGGCGGGGGCGAGTTGCCGAGGAGCTACTACCGCACCTTCGACCCGTTCGTCGCGCTGACCGCGGCTGCCGTCGCGACCCGCGGGCTGCTGCTGGCCACGGGAGTCGCGTTGCTGCCGCAGCGGGATCTCTTCCACACCGCCAAGCAGGTGGCGAGCCTCGACCTGCTCTCCGGCGGCCGTTTTCTGTTCGGCGTCGGTGTCGGCTGGAACCGCGAGGAGATGCGCAACCACGGCACCGACCCGGCCTCGCGCGGCGCCCTGCTGAGCGAGCAACTGTCGGCGCTGAAGGAGATCTGGACGCGCGACGAGGCGCGGTTCCACGGCGAGCACATCGACTTCGACCCCATCTACCAGTGGCCCAAACCAGCCAGCAAGCCCCACCCGCCGATCTACGTCGGCGGCGAGAGCCCCGCGGCCCTCGCCAGGCTCGCCCAGCACGGGAACGGCTGGCTGCCACGGGCGCAGACCACGCCGGAACAGATCCGTTCGGCACTGCGCCTGCTCGCCGAACAGGGCAGGCAGGACGTCTCCGTGACGATCTTCGCGGCAGGCCGCGACAGTGGCCTCATCGAGGGCTGGGCCGAGGCGGGAGTGGAGCGGGTGACGTTCTTCCTGCCGACCAGGCAGAAGGATGACACGCTGCGCCTGCTCGACGAACGCGCCGTGCTGGCGCAGCGGTACCGCGGGTAGGTTTGGTCAGTGGTCCGTACGGCACCACTCGCGTCGACATGGGTTGGAGTTGTCTGTGAGTGAGGTTCAGATCGGCATCGCGGCGGCGCTGGAACAGTTCTCGCCACGCGAGTCCATCGAGTTGGCGGCCCTTGCCGAGCAGCACGGATTCTCCGGACAGATGGCGGCCGACCATTTCCAGCCGTGGGTGCCCGCGCAAGGTCAGGCGTCGTTCGTCTGGAGCGTGCTGGCCTCACTCGCCGAGAACACCACCGGCGACCTCGGGCCCGGTGTGACGTGCCCGTCGTTTCGCCAGCACCCGGCCATGGTGGCGCAGGCGGCGGCGACGCTGGAGGCCACCTACCCCGGCAGGACGTGGCTGGGAATCGGCTCCGGCGAAGCGCTGAACGAGCACGTCATCGGTGGCTACTGGCCGGAGGCCCCCGAGCGGGTGCGGCGGATGTTCGAGGCGCTGGAAATCATCAACAAGTTGTTCACCGGTAAGGACGTCAAGCACAGCGGTGAGTTCTTCAAACTGCACACCACCAGGCTGTGGACGATGCCGGAGGCGCCGCCGCCGATCTACATCGCCTCGGCGGGCCCCTACACCTCGCGCAAGACCGGCGAACTCGCCGACGGCCTGATCACCCCCGGCGCTTCGGTGGAGAAGTTGGCGGGCATCCTCGACAACTTCGGCAAGGGTGCGCGCAAGGCAGGCAAGGACCCCGACAGCATGCCGAAGCTGTTGCAGGTGCATCTCTCCTGGGCCGACACCGACGAGGAGGCCTGGGACAACGCGATGCGGCAGTGGCCCAACGGTGGCATGAAGTTCCCCAAGGCCGACGTGCGTTCACCGTTCGACTTCGAGCAGATGGCCAAGCTGGTGCGGAGGGAGGACTTCGAGGGCCGCATGGTGATCTCGGCGGACCCGGACGTGCATCGGGCCTCGTTGCAGCGCTACATCGACGCCGGGTTCAACCGGATCTACGTGCACAACGTTGGCCGCAACCAACAGCGGTGGCTGGAGGTGTTCGGCAGGGAGGTGCTGCCGAAGCTCACCGCCTGACTGCGGAGCGGGCCGTGAATCTTTGCGGCCCGCGTCCACCGGCTCGGCAAGATCACCGGTTACGGACCGGCTGTGAGGGATCGTGGCCGTCACTTATCTGCTGCTGGCGAGGCTGCCGGAGGGTGGCTTGGGCTCCTTCAACGCTTACGAACGGGCAGTCCTGCCGCTGCTCGCCGAGTACGGAGGTCGACTCGAGCGCAGGCTGCGTACTCTGGACGACCGAGTCGAGGTCCACCTCATAACCTTTCCCGGCAGCGAGGATCTCGCCGCCTATCGAGCTGATGCTCGTCGGCTCGAAGCCGCGCCGTCGCTGGAATCGTCCGGTGCGGAGGTCGAGGTGCTCGCGGTACGCGAAGTCTAGCGAGGCGAGTTCCGCGCTACGGGCCTGCCGCCGGTCGAACGGCCACCGTGTCGGTTCAGCGCCGGGGTACGGGTTCCTTGTCCAGCAGCAGGTGCACCGACAACTCCAGGCGGTTGGCCACGTCGGCGGCCGAGGCGCGCCTGGTGACCCACGCGACGAGGTTGGCCATCCAGACGTCGGCGATCACGTGGAAGACGTCGCGGTCGTGCTCGGTAGGCGACTCGATGCCCATCGCCTTGGCGAACATGTTCTCCAGCCGCCTGCCGACCAGTTCGACCTCGGCCGCGGCGGTGGTGTCGGCGAACATGAAGGCCCGCACCATCGCTTCGGTCAGGTGCGGGTCGCGCTGCATCAGGCGGGTGTTGCGGCCGAGCACGTATAGCACCCGCTCGGTCGGTGTGTCACCGGGAATCGTGCCGCGGTCCAGCTTCTCCTGGGCCCGTTCGAACTCGCGGGCGAGGCCGGAAACCAGTAGGTGGATCTTGGAGGGGAAGTACCGGTACAGGGTGCCGAGGGCGACGTCGGCACGCTCGGCGACAGCGCGCATCTGGACGGCGTCGTAGCCGCCCTTGGAGGCGAGGGCCAGCGTCGCGTCGAGGATGCGCTTGCGCCGGTCGCGCTGCGCGGCCGAGCCCAGTTCCTCGCCGCCGAGTGGGCTCAGGGCGCCGCGGCCCTTGGGTTGGGTCGGCGCCTTGGGCTTGCTTGCCATCGGCATTCTCCTGATCGAAGCTTGATCGAAGCCTGTCGCAGAACCTGTTTCACTTTCCGTGTTCAGCCTACCTAACGATAGGTCACCCCTGCCTCTCGGGCGAACCGGTCAGTGATTGAAACATGTTCTATAGTTGGGGCGTGTCGATCGCGCTTACCGAGGAGCAACGGGCACTGGCCGACTCCATAACCGACCTGGCAGCCCGCGGCGGGGCGAGCACCGAACTCGCCTCGATCGGATTGTTCGCCATCGCGGTGCCGGAGGAACTCGGCGGCGCGGGTGCGGAGGTGGCTGATCTCGCCGTCGGGCTGGAACAGGCCGCTTCCGCGCTGCTGCCAGGGCCGGTGTTCGGCAGCGCGCTGGCAGGCCTGGTGCTGGCCAGGCACGCCGGTGCGGAGCTGGCCAAAGAAGTCGTGCCCGCGTTGGCCGACGGGAGTGCCCGGGCGGCCGTCGCGCTGCGTACCGGCGGGTTGGTCGGGCGGCGCACACCCGACGGTGGGCTGGTGGTGCATGGCACGACCGGACCGGTGCTTGACGCCGACGAGCGCGCCCACCTGCTGCTGGCCGCGAGCGTCGAGGGCGAGCCCAACTGGTTCCTGCTCGCGCCGGGGCAGGGCAGCATCACCCGCGCCGAGCCGTTCGACACCACCCGCCCGCTGGCCACGGTGGAACTGCCCGAGACCGAGATCGCGCCCTCGGCCGTGCTCGGTACCGCGCCCGTCACCGATCTCGCCGTGACACTGGCCGCCGCCGAAGCCGCGGGTGTCGCCGGCTGGTGCGTGCGTACCGCCGCCGACTACGCGGGAGTGCGCGAACAGTTCGGCAGGCCCATCGGCTCGTTCCAGGCGGTGAAGCACCTGTGTGCGCAGCTGCTGTGCCGCGCGGAACTGGCGGTCGCGCTCGCGTGGGATGCCGCTCGGGCTGCTGACACCGACCCCGAGCAGCACGCGCTCGCCGCTGCGGTGGCGGGCGCAGGCGCGCTCGACGCGGCCGTCGAGAACGCCAAGGACTGCATCCAGGTGCTCGGTGGTATCGGGTTCACCTGGGAACACGACGCACACCGGTACCTGCGCCGAGCAGTGGCGATGCGGCAGCTGTTCGGAGGCACGGCGTGCTGGCGACGCCGGGCGGGGGAACTGGTGCGAACAGGCGCCCGGCGCAGTCTGAACGTGGACCTGTCCGCCTACGGCGACGAGGAGTTCGCTCGCCAGGCACGCCGCACGGCCGAGGAGATCGCACGGCTGTCTGCTGCTGAGCAGCGGGCCAGGCTGGTCGAGACCGGCTACCTCGTGCCGCACTGGCCCAAGCCGTACGGCCTGTCGGCCACCTCCGCCCAGCAACTGATGATCGACGCTGAGTTGAGCCGCGCGGGCGTTGTCAGGCCGGACCTGGTGATCGGGGCGTGGGCGGTGCCGACGATCCTGCGTCACGGCAGCGACGAGCAGCGCGAGCGGTTCGTCGGACCCACACTGCGAGGTGAGCTGACCTGGTGCCAGTTGTTCAGCGAGCCCGGCGCGGGTTCCGACCTGGCCTCGCTTCGCACCAGGGCGAGCCGTGTGGACGGCGGCTGGCGGCTTACCGGGCAGAAGGTGTGGACCTCGCTGGCACACGAGGCCGACTGGGCGATCTGCCTGGCCCGCACCGACCCGGAGGCACCCAAGCACAAGGGCATCACGTACTTCCTCGTCGACATGCGCTCGCCCGGCATCGAGGTGCGGCCGCTGCGGGAGATCACCGGCGAAGCGCGGTTCAACGAGGTGTTCCTCGACGAGGTGTTCGTGCCCGACGACCTCGTCGTGGGCGAGGTGAACGGTGGCTGGCGGCTGGCGCGCACGACGCTGGCCAACGAGCGGGTGGCCATCGGTGGCGGTTCATCGGTGGGGGACGCGGTCGAGCAGTTGCTCGCCCAACATCCGCGGCTGGACCCGGAGCGGCTCGGTGCGCTCGTGGTGGACGGTACGGCGGTGTCGGTGCTGGACCTGCGCGACACGCTGCGCAGGCTCGACGGTGGGCAGCCGGGGGCGGAGTCCAGTGTGCGCAAGCTCATCGGGGTGCGGCACAGGCAGGAGACCGCGGAGGTGGCACTGGAGGAACACGCCGAGGCCGCCGTCGCCGTGGCCGAGCAGACCTCGGCCGCGCAGCACGAGTTCCTGCTCACCCGTTGCCTGAGCATCGCGGGCGGCACGACGCAGGTGTTGCTCAACGTGGTGGCCGAGCGGCTGCTCGGCTTGCCACGTGGCCAATGAAGACAGACCGAATAGCAGGATCTGGTAAAGGCTTGGACGCTCCGCTCCGCCGCTCGGTCAGTTCACCGGGCGCGGCTGCCGCCGCCGTAGCTCCGTCGATCGCTACTGCAGCCAGGACCGATCGCTGAAGTCCTCGTCGTCATCCTCTTCCGGTCCGGGGCGGCGTGATGCGGACTGCTGGTCCTCGTCTCGGCGCAACTCCTCGAATTGTTCTTCACCTGCCGAGGCGGGCACCGTGCCCGCACTGGCCGGGGTCGCGATGGCGGGTCTGGTGGTGCTGATCCTGTCGGCGTTCCCGTTCGCGCGGGGCGGTCTCGCCCGAATCATCGGTGCGCACACCGCCCCGGAGGGCGGGTCGATTCTGGTCGTGAACCCGAGTGCCGAGTTCCTGGCGGGGTTGCCCGGCGACACGCAGTCGTGAGCGCGATATCCCATTCGCGGTCAGCTGATCGCGAGTTCGTTCCTGTCGAACGTGGTGGTCGACACGATCTCGTCGTGGTCGCCGAAACCCGCCACCAGTCGGAGTTCGCCGCCCGGTGCGGACACGTAGCGTCGGATCGTCTCGACTTCCATCTGGGAGAAGTCACCGTTCTCGATAGCGCTCACCCGTGGCTGCTTCACACTCATCTGCCGGGCGACTGCCGCCTTGGCCCAAGCCAGCTCGCTCGCGCAGTTCCTTGAATCGAAAGTTCAGAATGTGTGCCGCCGTACGATCCTTGGCCTGGGCTTCGGCAGCGTCTTAGTCGCGACTGGAGTCCTGGTCAAGCCAGCGTTTTGCGGGCTTTGACGTCTCCCCACCTAGCCATCGCCTTCGACCCCCAGTGCTTTTCGGATGTTAACTGAATCGCTGTTCTGCCGGCGGAGCCGATCACTGCTGCCGGTGTAGATACGTCCACTCCAGAAACCGCTCGATCCCGCGCACCACGTGCGCGCTGCGGATGGAGGGGAAGATGTCGAACGCGTGTTGGGCGCCGGGGATCTCCGCGAAACCGACGGGGTTGTGCGACACCTCCCGCAGCCTCCGCACGAACTCACGGGCTTCGGCCACCGGGATCAGCGTGTCGTGCTCGCCGTGGATGACGAAGAACGGTGGCGCCTTGTCGGTGATGCGGTCCAGCGGTGAGGCCGCGACGTAGTCGTCGTGGTACCGGACGGGGTCCTTGCCCACCACGTAGCGCGCGAGGACCGAGTGCATCCTCGCCGTGGCGACCGGGGCGCCGCTGGTGGCGGCGAAGTCGTAGACGCCGTAAGCGGGTACGCATGCCTGCACGCTGGTGTCGGCCTCCTCGAACCCGGGCTGCAACGCGGCGTCACCCGGAGTCAGTGCCAGCAGCGCGGCGAGATGCCCGCCCGCCGAGCCGCCGGTGGTCACCACATACGACGGGTCGCCACCGTAGTCGGCGATGTGCCGGCGGATCCACACCAGCGCCCGCTTGGCCGCGACGATGTGTTCGGGCCAGCGCGCCGACGGCGACAGCGGGTAGTTGATCGCCACACAGACCCAGCCTCGCTGCGCCATGTGCAGCATCAGCGGGACACCCTGCTGCTCCTTGTTGCCGACCATCCAGGCTCCACCGTGCACCTGAAGCAGCACCGGCCGCCCCGACACCGGTTTGCGAGGCCGGTACACGTCCAGCAGGAACCGCCTGCCACCCGGCGCGTAGGCGATGTCACGGTCGCAGCGCACCTCGGGATTGCGCATCCGAAACGGCAGCACCAACTGTCCCCACGGTGTCGCGAGGTCGCTGCGGCTCGGCGGTCGTGGCAACTCCTGCTCATAGCCAGGCCCCAGCGCCTGGACGAGTGCCTGCTCAACAGCGCCGCGGGCTCGCTGCGCCGAGACGATCAGTCCCGCCAGCCCCGCGGCCGACAGCCCACCGAGCGCGAGACCCACCCGGTCGGCCTCGCGAACGCCACGCCTCGCGACGTGAGCGGCCGTGTCGGTCGCCGTCAGCGCGAGCAGGTGCGGTGCCAGCTCCGAGGTCAGCCAGCCCGCGAAGAACGAAGGGATGCCCGCTCGCATGCCGCGCAGTGGCCGGACGGCGTTCGCGGTGAGCGCCAGCCCGAGCGCTCTGCGGGTCCTGAACGAGGGACGCATGCACAGAGGTTAACGGTGTTGCTCCGGCGGCATGCCTACCCTGGAGCGCGTGCAGCGACTGAGTGGCCTCGACGCGAGCTTTCTCTACCTGGAGACACCCTCGCAGTTGCTGCACATCTGCGGCCTGCTCACGCTCGACCCGGCGACCGTCCCCGGCGGATACGACTTCGACCGGCTCGTCGCCCAGTTGCGCGAGCGTGTCGACCTGGTCGCGGTGTTTCGTCGCAAGCTGTTCGACTCGCCGCTGAACCTCAACCACCCGGTATGGGTCGAGGACACCGAGTTCGACCTCGAACACCACGTGCACCGCATCGCCGTGCCATCCCCCGGTGGGAGGGAGGAACTTGCCGAGCTGTGCGCCCACTTCGCGGGCCAGCCCCTCGACAGGTCCAGGCCGCTGTGGGAAATGTACGTCATCGAGGGGCTGGCCGACGGCGGTGTCGCGGTGCTGTTGAAGATGCACCACGCAGGCGTCGACGGGGTCAGCGGCGCCAACCTGCTGACCTACCTGGCCGGGGTGGAGCCGGATTCCCACCGCCAGATCCCGGCGGGGGCGGGCGAACCAACCAGCAGCCACCGTCGGCGCTCGCGCTGGTGCTGGACAGCGCGACGGCCGTCGCCCAGCGGCCCGTGCAACTGGCCAAACTGCTGCCCGGCCTGCTGGGTCTGGCTCCTCGCTGGATCGGTCGCTCGCTGCGGGGCAAGGGCATGGCCACACCGTTCACGGCACCTCGTACCCCGTTCAACGGCACGATCACCGGACATCGGGCCGTCGCCTACACCCAGGTGGACCTCGCAGCGGTGAAGGCGGTCAAGAACGCTTTCGGCGTCACCGTCAACGACGTGGTGCTGGCGATGGTGGCGGGCGCGCTGCGCCGGTTCCTCTCCGAGCGGGGACAGTTGCCCGGCGACCCGTTGCTCGCCACCGTGCCGGTGTCGGTGCACGAGCGCAGCGCACGCGAGCGGGGCAGCAACAAGGTGTCCGCGTTGTTCGCCTCGCTGCCCACCCACCTCGCGGAGCCCGCCGCGCGGGTGTTCGCCATCGCGGAGAGCAACCGCCACTCCAAGGAACACCACCGCACGATCGACGCGGACATGTTGCAGGACTGGGCGCAGTTCGCGGCACCGACGACACTGGGCCTGGCGGTGCGCGCCTACTCGGCGCTGCGGCTCGCCGAGAAGCACCCGGTGGTCCACAACCTCGTGGTTTCGAACGTGCCCGGTCCACCGATGCCGCTGTACCTGCTCGGTGCCCGTGTCACGGGCCTGTACCCGCTCGGTCCGGTGTTCCACGGGGCGGGACTCAACATCACGGTGCTGTCCAACGCGGGCAGGGTACACGTGGGTCTGCTGGGCGCGCGTGAACTCGTGGGGGACCTGTGGCCGCTGGCCGACGCGATCCCGGAGGCGTTGCAGGAACTGCGCTCGGTCCAACACGTGACGTCACCTACTTGACCGCTGGTGGCGCCGCCCGATGTTTGTCACCGTATTGGGTGAAAGAGCTGGCTCTGCGACCCCGGCGGAGGCCTTGCGGTGGACATTCCCGTCGTCGCGGCATGGTTGCTCACCTCGGTGTTCCTGCTGCTGACGTACCCGTGTCTTTCGCGGCTCAGCAGGTTGGACTACGTGCGGCTCGGCTCAGGAGTCCGACAGTTGGACCTCGCGGGCCTGCTGATGACTCTCGCGATGCTGGCCATGGTGTCGCCGGTCGGTGCGCCGATCCCGATGGCGGGCTGGCAGGCGCTGTTCACGCTGACGGCGGCCTGGTTCGTCGCGGCGGCGGTGCGGGACCGCTCGGCGCAGGGCGTGTGCCGTCGTTGCGACCTCCACCACGGGATCGCCGCGCTGGCGATGCTCTACATGCTGCTGGCCATGCCGCACACCGACGGTGGGCACGGCGTGTGGCCGAACATGATCACCGACGAGCCCTCCACCGGCATGGCATGGCCGGTGGTGGCTGCGCTTGGCGCGGCCTACTTCGCCTTCGACAGCGTCCAGTCGGGCATGCGCGGCCTTCGGCTGCTGGGTAGGGCCCGCGACACACTGCCGCCGGGATTCACTTCTCGTACGGTGTGCCGAGTCGTGATGGGACTGGGGATGGCGGTGATGTTCGTCGCCGGGCTGTAGGGCCGCGAAGGGGGTGACCCCGCTCGCGGCCCACGCCACGACGTGCTCAGCTCAGCGTCATGACCCGTCGGTGGTGTGCAGCACCGCGTCGGAAAGGGCTGGCGCCTCGTCGCGGTCGAGCACCGTGGCGGTGACCAGTAACCGCTCGCCGTCTCGCCAGATCCGGGTGCGCAGCGTCTCGCCGGGCAGCACGATGCCCGCGAACTTCGCCGCCCAGGAGCGGACGCGTGTCACGTCGGCGTCGAGCATGGTGTCGGTCACGGCCTTGGCGACGATGCCGTAGGTGCAAAGGCCGTGCAGGATCGGCACGTCGAAGCCGGCAGCCTTGGCGAACTCCGGGTCGGCGTGCAGCGGGTTGCGGTCACCGCACAGCCGGTACAGTAGCGCCTGCTGCGGCAGCGTCGGGGTGTCCACCACGGCATCCGGCTCGCGGTCGGGCAGCTCGACCCGCTCCGAGGCGCCACGCTTGCCACCGAAACCGCCCTCACCCCGGGCGAAGATGCTCGAGCGCGCCGTCCACAGCGGCTCGCCCGCCTCGTCGTCGACCCGGGTTTCCTGCACGATCACAGCGGCCTTGCCCTTGTCCAGCACGTCGGCGATGCGGGAGCGTGCCACCGCCTTGCCGTCGGTGGGGATGGGGCGGTGCAGCGCCACTTCCTGCGTGCCGTGCACCACCTTGGCCAGGTCGATGTCGATGCCGGGGAAGGCCACCGCGGGCGGCTCGAAGGTGCGGAAGTTGGCTGCCACGGTGGCGAACGTCGGCAGCACCCGCAGGTCGGCCTCGTAGGCGTAGCGCAGTTCCCGAGGATCGGTCGGCCTGGCACCGGCCCCCAACGCGAGGTGGTAGAGCAGCACCTCCGAGGACGACCAGGAGAACGTGGTCTCGCCGAGATCCGCTCCGATCGCGGCATCGGGATCGATGGGCATGGTGGTTCCCTTACTCGTAGCTGACGGACACCTCATCGGTGATCGGCAGCGATTGGCACGCCAGCACGATCCCCTCGGCGATGTCTTCTGAGTCAAGCACCTCGTTGTTCAGCATCTTCACTTCACCGGAGGTTATCCGGCACGCGCATGCGCTGCACTGACCCTCTCTGCAGGAGTACGGGGCGTCCATACCCTCGTCGAGCAGGTGGTCCAGCAGCTTGCGGTCGCGCGGCCAGGCGAGTGTGCGTTGCGTGCCGTCCAGCGACACCGTCAAGGTGGTCGGTGACTGCGCTGTCTGCACTGCTTGCACTGCTTGCGCTGCCTGCACTGCTTGCTCCGCCTGGGCCGCCTGAGCCGATTCGCTCGGTTGCTGCTCGCGCTCGGCGATCTCGAACGGGTTGCCGCCCAGCGAGACGAACTTCTCGGTGTGGATGCGTGAACGTGGCAGGCCGAGCGACTTCAGCGCCGATGTCGCCGCCGACATGAACGGGCGTGGCCCGCACACGAAAGCCTCCCGGTGCGCGAACGGCGCGGCGAGCGCGCGCAACTGCTCCGCGGTGGGCAGCCCCTGCACGGACTCCAGCCAGTGCACCACGGTGAACCGTTGCGGGTAGTGCTGCGCGAGCTCGCTCAGCGCGGCCGCGAAGATCACCGAGTTCTCGTCCCGGTTGGCGTAGACCAGCGTGACCGAGCCGCCGCCGTTGCCGAGCACCGACCGCACTATCGACATGACCGGCGTGATGCCGCTGCCCGCCGCGAACAGCAACAGGTCCTCGTCGAGCGAACGGGGTGTGAACACTCCGCCTGCAGGCAGGATCTCCAGTTCGCTGCCTGGCCGGACGTTGTCGCACAACCAGTTCGAGGCGTAGCCGTCCCGCTTCACCGTGACCCTGGGCAGCTCTCCGGAGTAGGGCGAGCTGGACAGCGAGTAGCACCGCGCCACGGAGCCGCATTCGTCGCTGGGGACACGCACGGTGAGAAACTGGCCCGGCTTGTAGTCCAGGTCCTCGTTGTCGAACACGATGGAGTGTGCCTGCGCGGTCTCCACCACCACGTCGGCCACGCGCAGCACACGCGAGGTCTCAGCCATAGGTGAAGACTCCTTCCCGTGCGGCCTCGGCGATGCTGGCATGCAACCGCTCGCACGTGTCGAGCAGGCCCGGATGGACACCGCCCGCCACCCGCTCGGCGAACACCGGGCAACTGGTGGCCGCGTCGGTGATCCACTGGATGCTGGTGTGCTGCGGGCTGTTCTTCTTCACCAGCACCTTCGTGGCACACGAGCGGCAGGTCAGTGGCACCAGCCCGCCGGTGAGGAACTCGTCGCGCTCGGCTGTCACTACGAGACCCCGGCTTCCTGCCCGGCCTCCCGCCGACGCCGCTCGAGGTTCTCGGCCACCTCTTTTTCCCATGCCTCGTTGGCCTTGGTGGTGTCGACCTCGAACTCGAAGCGGCTCGTCATGTCGTCGGTGACGTCCGCGGCATCCACATAGAACTGTTCGTACCAGCGGCGAAGCTGGTAGACCGGACCGTCCTCCTCGCACAGCAGCGGGTTGTCGATGCGGGTCTTGTTCTTCCAGATCTCCACGTCCTGCAGGAAGCCGACGCCGATGCTCTTGGCGAACTTCTGGGCGATCTTGTCCGCCTGCTCGTCGTCGACCCCGGGCAGTTTCTTCACGATCACGCCCCACTGCAGTACGAACGAGGTCGGTGTGACCGGGTAGTGGCAGTTGATGAGCACGTTCTCGATCTCGACGCCCTGGTAGTTGTTGAGCAGGTAGTTGATCATGTAGGACGGCCCGTAGTACGACGCCTCGGACCGCAGCGTGTTCTCCTCGCCGCCGTAGTTGGAGGCCATCCCCACGTCAGGACGGCCCTTGGTGTTGAGGTACTGCGTCGCGATGTGGCCCTCGAAGACGTTCTTGAAGTAGGTCGGGAAGGCGTAGTGGATGTAGAAGAAGTGGGCCATGTCCACGACGTTGTCCACGATCTCGCGGCAGTTTGCGCCCTCGATGAGCACCGAGTCCCACGTCCAGTTGCTCCACTCGTCGCTGTAGGAGCCCTCGATGCGGGGTATCACGACGTCCTCCGGCGGCGGGTTGCCCTCGGGGTCGTTCCACACGAACAGTTGCTTGTTCTGCTCCAGCGTCAGCCACGACCGCGTGCGTGCCCGCAGCGGGACCCGCTTGGCGTAGGGGATCGACACGCACTTGCCGTTGCCCGCCCAGCGCCAGTCGTGGAACGGGCAGGCGACCTCGTTGCCCTTCACCGTTCCCTGGGTGAGGTCACCGCCCATGTGCCTGCAGTACCCGTCCAGCACGTTGAGCTTGCCGTCCTCGCCCGCGAACACCACGAGCTTGGTACCGAACGCGTTGACCGCGTGTGGCTTGCCGTCACGGAAGGAGTCGGCGAGCCCGAGGCAGTGCCAGCCACGGGCGAAGCGGGTGGGTGGCGCTCCCGCGTCGATCGAGCGAACGGCCTGGCTCTGCGTCATTGCGTACCTCCAGCGGGTCGTGCCTCGTGCCGAGAGCGATTCTTGGTGGCGATGTGGCGTGCGGCAAGGTAACCGAACACCATCGCCGGGCCGATGGTCGCGCCGGGACCGGCGTAGGTGCGGCCCATCACGGCCGCGCTGACGTTGCCCGCGGCGTAGAGTCCGTCGATGGGCGAGCCGTCCTCTCGCAACACCCTGGCGTGCACGTCGGTGAGCAGCCCGCCCTTGGTTCCCAGGTCACCCGGCACAATCTTGACGGCGTAGAACGGCGCCACGTCCAGCGGACCCAGGCTCGGATTCGGCTTGTTGCGCGGGTCGCCGTAGTAGTGGTCGTAGGCGCTGGAACCGCGGTGGAAATCCTCGTCGATGCCGGTGCGCGCGAACGTGTTGAACCGCTCGACCGTGTCGCGCAGCGCCTGCGCGGGCACGTCGATGCGCTCGGCCAGCGCCTCCAGCGTGCTCGCCTTGGCGGCGATGCCCGCCTTGTACCAGCGTCCGGGCAGCGGCTGGCGCGGGCCGAGACCGGTGAACATGTAACGGTTGAGGTAGCGCTGGTCGAACACCAGCCAGGTCGGGATGTTTCGGGCCGGGCCGTCACCCGGCCCGTACATGGCATGCACGGCCTCCACGTAGGGCGCGGATTCGTTGACGAACCGCTCGCCTCGGGAGTTGACCAGGATGCAGCCGGGGCGGGACCGCTCGGCGAGCGCGAACCACGGCCCTCCGGTGAGCGGCATCGAAGGCCCCCACCAGGCGTCGTCCATCAACTCGACCGCGGCGCCGAGCGACATGCCCGCCGTGATGCCGTCCCCGGTGTTGGCCTTGGCGCCCACGGTCCAGTCGGTGCCGATCGGCGGGCGCTGGTACTTCTGCCGCAGTTGCTCGTTGTGCTCGAACCCGCCACTGCCGAGCACGACCCCGTGCCTGGCACGGATCAGGATCTGCTCGCCGTCTCGCTCGGCGAGCACCCCGGTGACCCTGCCGTGTTCGGTGTGCAGGCCGGTCATCGGCGTGGAAAGCCACACCGGGACTCGCTTGTCCAGCAGTCCCGCGCGAAGTCCCGCGGCGAGCGCCTGTCCCATCGCGAGCGGGCGTTTGCCGGTCAGTCGTGCGGCCAGCCAGCGTGTGCCCAGCCGCAGCACTCGCAGTATCCCGCGCGGGTGCCTGGCGATGAGGCTCAGCCAGCGGAAGTCGGCCTGCATCAGCGGCACCCCGAGTGGTGCGGCGCTGTAGGGCGGTTCCAGGTTCGCCAGTTCGGGGCCGAGGAGGTTGCCGTCCAGCGGCTTGGGCTCCACCGAGCGCCCGCCCGCGCGCCCGCCCGGGGCTTCCGGGTGGTAGTCGGAGTAGCCGGGCACCCAGGTCAGTCGCAGCGGGGTGTGCTCGTGCAGGAACGAGACGACATCGGGGCCGTTGTCGACGTAGGCTTCCCGGCGCTCGGCGGGCACGACGTCGCCGACGATCGACTCGAGGTAGCGCTTGGCATCCTCGGGGGTGTCCTCGACACCCGCGGCGCGCAGTGCCTCGTTGTTGGGAATCCAGACACCGCCGCCGGAGCGTGCGGTGGAGCCGCCGAAGTGGGCGGCCTTCTCGATGACGAGGACGGCCATGCCCTCGTGGGCGGCCGCGAGCGCCGCTGTCATGCCTGCCGCGCCGCTGCCGACCACGACGACGTCGTACTCGGGTGCGTCCCCGGTCATGCAACCTCCTGGAACACGTTATAGGACGGCGCGTCGCTGTTCCGCGCCGTTGCTGCCACCATAGACGAGAACGTGTTTCAGTTCTAGGGTAGTGCCGGTGACTGCGACGCAGGTAGCGGATGTGACCGACGGCGCCCGCACGCCTCCCGCTCGGCGGTCTCGCGGATGCGAGGATAGGAATCTGTTCCAGGTCGCGCCGGGCGAGGGTGTGGGGCTGTCATGGTGTCGCTTTCCGGTGTGGCGATGGCCTGTGAGCGAGCAGGCTGCCGGGTCCACGTGACAAGAACGAGAACATGTTCTAGTCTTGGTCGTGTCGTACCAGGTAACAAGTAGGAACGAGGCACAGATGAGCGAGCGGGGCACCCACGAGGTGATCGCCGGGATACAGGAGCTGCTGCCCGTCCTGCGCGAGCGGGCGCAGGAGACGGAGGACGCGCGAAAGATCCCGGACGAGTCGATCAAGGCCCTGCGGGAGACCGGGTTCTTCAAACTGCTGCAACCCAAGAGCTTCGGCGGATACGAGGCCGACCCCGTCACCTTCTACACGGCGGTCAAACTCCTCGCCAGCGCCTGCGGCTCCACCGGGTGGGTGGCCTCCATCCTCGGTGTGCACCCGTGGCACCTGGCGCTGTTCGACGCGCAGGCGCAGCAGGACGTGTGGGGAGACGACATAGACGTGCGGATCTCCTCCTCGTACGCGCCGATGGGCAAGGCGCAGGTCGTGGACGGCGGCTACCGGCTCTCCGGCAAGTGGAGCTTCTCCTCCGGCTGCGATCACGCGACCTGGGTGCTGCTCGGCGCGCCCGCGTTCGACGCCGAAGGCAAACCGGTGGACTTCTGCACCTACGTGCTGCCCATCTCCGATTACACGATCGAGGACGTGTGGGACACCGTGGGCCTGCGCGGCACCGGCAGCAACGACATCGTCGTCGACGACGCCTTCGTGCCCGCGCACCGGGCGTTGAGCTTCATGGCCACCTCCAAGTGCAAGACACCCGGCCAGGAACTCAACCCGGGGCCGCTCTACCGGTTGCCGTACGGCTCGGTGCATCCCAGCACGATCACCGCGCCGATCATCGGTATGGCGCAGGGCGCCTACGACGCCCACGTGGAGTACCAGCGCAGCCGGGTGCGCGCCGCCTACCTCGGCGAGCAGGCCAAGGAGGACCCCTTCGCCAAGGTGCGCATCGCGGAGGCGGGTAGCGAGATCGACGCCGCCTGGCTGCAACTGACGCACAACATCGACGAGCTGTACCAGCTGGCGTGCAAGGGGGAGAAGCTGCCGTTCGCCACCCGGCTGCGGGTGCGCCGCGACCAGGTGCGCGGCACCGAACGGGCCATCGCCGCCATCGACCGGCTCTTCGAGAACTCCGGCGGCCGCGCGTTGCGGACCGGCACGCCGATCCAGCGGTTCTGGCGAGACGCTCACGCGGGCAGGGTGCACGCCGCCAACGACGCCGAGCGCGCCTACACGATGTTCGGTACCGGTGCCTTCGGGCTGCCCGTCGAGAACGCGATGGTGTGAGGTGAACTCGCAGATGGAGGGCAAGTACGCGCAGGTACGCGACGATCTCCGGTTGCACTACCACGAGGCGGGAACCGAACACACCGAGACGGTGATCATGCTGCACGGCGGCGGTCCCGGCGCGTCGGCATGGAGCAACTTCGGCCGCAACCTCGAGGTGTTCGGCAAGTCGTTTCGCACCATCGCGGTGGATCAACCCGGCTTCGGTCGTTCGGACAAGCCCACCGACCACCCGCAGTACTTCACGCACAGCGCGAGTGCCGTGGTCGCTCTGCTGGACACGCTCGGCATCGAGAAGGCTCACCTGGTGGGCAACTCGCTCGGCGGGGGAGCGGCCGTGCGGCTGGCGCTGGACCACCCCGACAGGGCGGGCAGGCTGGTGCTGATGGGGCCCGGTGGGTTGAGCCTCAACGTGTTCGCTCCGGACCCCACAGAGGGGGTCAAGAACCTGGCCAGGTTCGCCGCACCTCCCGGTCCCACCAAGGAGAAGCTGGAGGCGTTCCTGCGGGTGATGGTGTATGACCAGTCACTCATCACCGAGGAACTGCTGCAGGAGCGGTTCGAGGCCGCGAGCACGCCGGAGTCGCTCGCGGCGATGGCCGCCATGGGAGCGTCGTTCAGCAGGCCGGACAGCTACGAGCAGGGCATGCTGTGGCGCGAGGCGCACCGGCTACGGCAACGGGTGCTGCTGATCTGGGGTCGCGAGGACCGCGTCAACCCGCTCGACGGCGCGCTGCTCGCGCTGAAGACCATTCCCAGGGCGCAGCTGCACGTCTTCGGCCGGTGTGGGCACTGGGCACAGTTGGAGAAGTTCGACGAGTTCAACCGGCTAGCGATCGACTTTCTGAAGGACTGATGAGCATGGGCATTCGTTCGCTGGGCTACCTGCGTATCGAGGCCACCGACATGGCGGCATGGCGCGAGTACGGGCTCAAGGTGCTCGGCATGGTCGAAGGCAAGGGAGCCGATCCCGACGCCCTGTACCTGCGGATGGACGACTTCCCCGCGAGGTTGGTTATCGTGCCGGGCGAGGCCGACCGGCTGGCGCAGGCGGGCTGGGAGGTGGCCAACGCCGCCGAACTGGACGAGGTTCGGGCCAGCCTTGAGCGACACGGCGTCGCGTTCAAGGAGGGTACCGGCGAGCAACTCGCCGAGCGCCGGGTCGACGAGCTGATCAGCTTCGAGGACCCCTCCGGTAACACACTCGAGGTGTTCCACGGCATCGCGCTGGAGCACCGCCGAGTGGTGAGCCCGTACGGGCACACGTTCGTCACCGGCGAGCAGGGGCTCGGGCACGTCGTACTGTCCACCCACGACGACGAGGCTTCGTTGCGCTTCTACTCCGAGGTGCTCGGGTTCCGGCTGCGCGACTCGATGAAGCTGCCGCCGCAGGCGGTGGGCAGGCCCGCGGACGGCAAGCCGGCGTGGCTGCGGTTCCTCGGCTGCAACCCGCGCCACCACAGCCTCGCGTTCCTGCCGATGCCGACACCCAGCGGGATCGTGCACCTGATGGTCGAGGTCGCAAGCACCGACGACGTGGGGTTGTGCCTCGACCGTGCGCTGCGGCGCAAGGTGCCGATGTCGGCGACGCTGGGCAGGCACGTCAACGACCTGATGTTGTCGTTCTACATGAAGACGCCCGGCGGTTTCGACGTCGAGTTCGGCTGCGAGGGCAGGCAGGTCGACGACGGCACCTGGATCGCGAGGGAGAGCACCGCGGTCAGCCTGTGGGGGCACGACTTCTCCGTCGGGGCACAGCAGCGATGACCGCGGCTTCTGTGGTCGACCCGACCCGGTTTCGTTCGGTGCTCGGCCACTTCTGCACCGGTGTGGCGGTGGTTACGGCGTGCGACGGCGACGAGCCGGTCGGCTTCGCCTGCCAGTCGTTCGCCGCACTGTCGCTGGAGCCGCCGCTGGTGCTGTTCTGCCCCGCGAAGAGTTCGCGCACGTGGCCGGTGATCGAGCGGGTCGGCAGGTTCGCCGTCAACGTGCTCGCGGGCGAGCAGCGCGACGTCAGTGCCACGTTCGGGGCCAGGGGCGCCGACAAGTTCGCCTCGGTGGAGTGGACCAGGGCTCCGTCCGGCTCGCCGCTGCTGACGGGCTCGCTGACGTGGATCGACTGCGTACTGGACGCCGTGCACGAGGCCGGTGACCACTATGTCGCGATCGGCAGGGTTACCGAACTCGGCGAGGTCAGTGACGAGCGCCCGCTGCTGTTCTACCGCGGCCGCTACACGGTCACCGAGGCCGAACCGGGCGGCGAGGCCGGGCACGCGATGTTCACCTGGCCGCGCCCCGACGACTGGTTCTGACCGCGCGAGTCCCCCGTTCCTGCCCGCGAGTCCCCCGTTCCTGCCCGCGAGTTCTGCGTTCCCACAGCGGAGTTCCCACAGCGGAACGGTCGTGCCGCCACGGAACCGGCAGCGTGGACCGCGGCAGGCATGTCGGGTATTAGTGCCGTATGGCAACTGAGCGGGTCGCCGTGGTCACGGGGGCGGGTACCGGTATCGGCAGGAGCGTGGCACGAGCACTGCTGCGCGACGGCTACGGCGTCGCGTTCGCGGGCAGACGCGAGGAGCCGTTGCGGGAGGCCGCGGGTGACCACCCGGACGCGCTCGTGGTGCCGACCGATGTCACCGACGAGACCGCTGTCGCGTCGCTGTTCGAGCGGGTGGCCCAGGAATGGGGCCGGGTGGACCTGCTGTTCAACAACGCGGGCACGTTCGGGCCCTCCGGCTCGGTGGACACCGTGGCCGTGCCGGACTGGCGCCGCGTGGTCGAGGTGAACCTGACCGGCATGTTCCTGTGCGCCCAGCACGCCGTACGGTTGATGAAGGCGCAGCGGCCCCGGGGCGGCCGGATCATCAACAACGGCTCCATCTCGGCACACGCGCCCCGGCCGCAGAGCGTCGCCTATACGGCCACCAAACATGCGATTACCGGGCTGACCAAGTCGATCTCGCTGGACGGCAGGGAGTTCGACGTGGCATGCGGGCAACTCGACATCGGCAACGCGGCCACGGAGATGACCGAGGGCATCGCACGGGGAGCGCGGCAGGCCGACGGCTCCGTACGCCCCGAGCCCACCTTCGACTCCGACCACGTCGCGGACGCGGTGCTGTACATGGCCGGGCTGCCGCTCAACGCCAACGTGCAGTTCCTGACGATCACCGCCACCGCGATGCCGTTCATCGGCAGAGGGTAACGGCGTCGAACGACTTGGTTACCCGGTCGAGTGAAGCAGTGGCGTGGACGGCCCGTGCCGGGCTTACGTTGAGGTCATGGCCGCTCGACGCCTGCTCAGTGCCGTCGCGGCACTGCTGCTGCTCACCGGCTGCACCGACAAGGTGATCGCGCCCTCCTCACCGGTGAGCGAGTTGGGGCCACAGCAGTTCGCGGCGGGCACACCGTCGCCCGCTGTCACCGAGCCCGGTGCATTTCAGCCTCGCTGAGGGCGTGTCGCGCACACCCACCACCCACGTGGCGGTAACACCACGGGCAGTAAGCCAACGGTGGGAGGGAATCGCATGTCCACAACGGCAGGCAGGCTGCTCGCCGTTGCCGTGCTGAGCATGGTGTTGTCGCTGGGACCGCCTCCGGCGACGGGTGCGCAAACCCAGGCCGCTACGGCCGCGGCAGGCGGGCCACAGCAGACCCACACCGAGGGTGGCGGCGGTGCTTGGGGGCTGTTCGGATTGCTCGGGTTGCTCGGCTTGCTGGGTCTGGTGCGTAAGCCGCCCCGGCGTGTGGTCAGCGATCCGCTGGCTCGCTATCCCTCCGCGAAGCAGCCGATCACGCCGCATCCCGACCTCGACGACGGCTTGGGCCGCCGGGTCGGAGCTGCCGGTGGCCCAGGCGCGGTGAGCATCGGCGGGATGGGCGGGCTGCAACTCCCCGCCGCCCCACTGCCTCCGGGCGAGGAGTACGGCCGCGTGGACCCCGAATCCCCGGGCTGGCCACGACACCATTACCGCTGAGGACTGCTCCGGCCCGGGGACTCGTACGGCCTCGGAGCCGGCTGCGCACAACTCGCGGTTCAGAATGCAGAACTCGCGGGCAGGAGTGCAGAACTCGCGGGCGAGAGCGGGGGACTCGCGGGTGTCGGGCGGAACCGATTCAGTTAACATCGTTCACCAAAGTCCTTCCGATAGTTAACGCTGTATGCTTCAATCGACGAACTAGAACGTGTTCCACGACGCTGCTGTCGGAGGTACGGCGTATGAGTTCGTCGTTACTACCCACCGGATTCGACTTCACCGATCCTGACCTTTACGCGACCCGGCTCCCGCTGGAGGAGTTCGCACTGCTCCGGCGCACCGCGCCGGTGTGGTGGAACGCTCAGCCCTACAACAAGGCCGGGTTCAAGGACGAGGGCTACTGGGTCGTCACCCGGATGGAAGACATCAAGACCATCTCGAAGGACAGTGAGCTGTTCTCCTCCCAGGAGAAGACGGCGATCATCCGGTTCGACGAGACCATGGACGAGGAGGGCATGCAGGCCAACCGGCTTGTCCTGCTCAACATGGACGCCCCGCAGCACACGAAGCTGCGGCGCATCGTCTCCAAGGGCTTCACTCCCAGGGCCATCGGCAAGCTGGAGGACGCGCTGCGTGAGCGCGCGGCCAGGATCGTGCACGAGGCCAAGAAGAAGGGCTCAGGGGACTTCGTCTCCGACGTGGCCTGCGAACTGCCGCTGCAGGCGATCGCCGAGCTGATCGGGATTCCGCAGGAGGACCGGCTCAAGATCTTCGACTGGTCCAACCAGATGATCGGCTACGACGACCCCGAGTACGACGTCGAGCCGATCGCGGCGTCGGCCGAGCTGGTCGGGTACGCGTGGAACATGGCAGAGCAGCGGCGCCAGTGCCCGATGGACGACATCGTCACCAAGCTCATCCACGCCGATGTGGACGGTGAGTCACTGACCTCCGACGAGTTCGGCTTCTTCGTCATCCTGCTCTCGGTCGCCGGTAACGAGACGACCCGCAACGCCATCACCCACGGCATGAAGGCCTTCCTGGACCACCCTGAGCAGTGGGAGCTGTACAAGCAGCAGCGGCCCAAGACCGCCGCCGACGAGATCGTGCGGTGGGCGACACCGGTGGTGGCCTTCCAGCGCACCGCGACGGCCGACACCGAGCTGGGTGGCCAGCACATCCGCAAGGGTGACCGGGTGGGTATGTTCTACAGTTCGGCGAACTTCGACCCCGAGGTGTTCGACCACGCCGAGCGGTTCGACGTGTTGCGTGACCCCAACCCGCACGTCGGCTTCGGTGGTACCGGTGCGCACTACTGCATCGGCGCCAACCTGGCCCGGCTGGAGATCGACCTGATGTTCAACGCGATCGCCGACGAGATGCCCAACATCCGGCAGGTCAGCGAGCCCGCGCGGTTGCGTTCCGGCTGGCTCAACGGCATCAAGCACTACCAGGTCGCCTACGAGTAGGCGGCGATCGCGCTCGGTACGACAAAAAACCGCCCGGCCCACCTCCTAGGTGGACCGGGCGGTTTGCTGTCGTCACGGCTTGTCGGCTCCGACGACCCACATGGAGAAGTACTGCGACCCGCCGCCGTAGGCGTGGCCGAGCGCGATCCTGGCACCGTCCACCTGGTAGTCGCCCGCGCGGCCCATCACCTGCTTGGCGGCCTCGGAGAATCGCAGCATCCCGGAGGCGCCGATCGGGTTGGACGACAACACGCCGCCGGAGGGGTTGATCGGCAGCCGCCCGCCGAGTGCGGTCTCGCCGGACTCGGTGAGCTTCCAACCCTCGCCCTCAGGCATGAAGCCGAGGTTCTCCAGCCACATCGGTTCGAACCAGGAGAACGGCACGTAGATCTCGGCGGTGTCTACTTGCGACAGCGGGTCGGTGATCCCGGCCTCCTTCCACAGCGCCGCTGCCGCGTCCCTGCCCGCCTGCGGATTCACCTGGTCGCGTCCCGCGAAGGTGGTCGGCTCGGTGCGCATCGCCGTCGCGTGCAGCCACGCGGCGCCACCCTCCACAGCGTCGCCCGCGGCCTCGTCGCCGAGCACCATCGCGCAGGCGCCGTCGGAAGAGGGGCAGGTCTCGTCGTAGCGGATCGGGTCCCACAGCATCTGTGACGCCCGTACCGACTCGACGGTGATGTCGGCCTGCCGCAGATGCGCGTAGGGGTTCAACGCCCCGTTACGCCGGTCCTTGGCCGCCACTATCGCGCCCACGTGCTCGGGTGCTCCCGAGCGGCGGATGTAGGACCGCACGTGGGGTGCGAAGTAGCCGCCCGCGCCCGCGCCGACCGGCATGTGGAACGGCGGCGAGATCGAAAGCGCCCACATGGCGTTGGATTCGGACTGCTTCTCGAACGCGACGGTGAGCACCCTGCGGTGCACGCCCGACTGGATCAGACTCGCCGCCACCAGCGCGGTGGAACCGCCGACCGAGCCCGCGGTGTGCACCCGCAGCAGCGGCTTGCCGTTGGCGCCGAGGGCGTCGGCGAGGAACAACTCTGGCATCATCACGCCCTCGAACAGGTCGGGCGCCTTGCCCACGACCACGGCGTCGATGTCGGCCCAGTCCACCCGTGCGTCGGCCATCGCACGGTCGACGGCTTCCCGCAGCAAACCCGGCATCGACACGTCGGTGCGCTTGGCGCGGTGATGTGTCTGCCCGGTGCCGAGGACGGCGGTGCGTTGCTTGCCCACGGATCAGCCCCTCTCCAGTACGGCCACAAGGTTCTGCTGCAAGGCGGGACCGCTGGTGGCGTGGCCCAGTGTGCGACTCGCGTTGCCCGCCAGGATCTGTCTCGCGGCCTCGCCGATGCGGGTCAGGCCTGCCGAGAACATCGGGTTCCCGGTGAGCGCGCCGCCGGAGGGGTTGATCCGGACGCTGTCGCCGAGGCCGAGCGCGTCGCGCAGGATCAGCTCCTGGTGGGTGAAGGGCGCGTGCAACTCGGCGATCTCCACGTCCCGCGCGCCGAGTGCGAGTCCGGCCTGCTCGGTCGACGGCGAGCGGGTCAGGTCACGGGCGCCGAGCGCGGGGGAGTCGATGCGGTGTTCGATGCCGGTGATCACGGCGGGCCGCTCGACGATGTCGCGAGCCCGCTCAACGGAGGCGAGCACCATCACGGCGGCGCCGTCGGTCACCGGCGCGATGTCGTGTGCCCGCAGCGGGTCGGCCACGAGCGGCTCCTCCAGCAACCGCGCCGCCTCGGCATCGCCGCCCAGCTGTGCGAACGGGTTGCTCGTCGCGTCACGTCTGCTGCGGGCCGCGACCTCGGCGAGGTCCTTCTCGCTCCACAGCCCGGCGTCCATGCCCAGCCGGGCCTGCAGCCCCGCGATGCCGATGGAATCCGGCCACAGCGGCGCCATCACGTACGGGTCGAGCTGAAGCGACAGCACCCTGCGCAGTTCACCGGCCGAGGCCTTGCCGAAGCCGTAGACCAGCGCGGTGTCCACCTCGCCCATGCGGATCTTCAGCCACGCCTCGTACAGCGCCCATGCCGCGTCCATCTCCACGTGCGACTCGTGGATCGGCGGGAACGCGCCGATCGCGTCGACCGCGGCGATGAAGGAGAAGGCCCTGCCCGCGAGGTAGTCCGAGGAACCGGAGCACCAGAAGCCGATGTCGGCCTTGGTCAACCCGGTCTGCTCGAAGACCTCGGCGAAGATCGGAACCAGCATCTCAACGCCGTTGGTGGTGCCGTGGGTGCGCCGCACGCAGGGCGCCTGCGCGAACCCGACCACCGCCACATCGTTCATCGTGTTCCTCTCACAGGTGGTGGGCGTAGGACTCGTACGGCGCGTCCGGTTCGCCGCTCGGCTCGAAGTGGGCGATGTTCTCCAGCGTCGTGGACCACTCCTCGCGTGGCTTCCAGGCCGCCCGCACCCGCATTCCCATCCGGACCTCGGAGGCATCACAGCCGAGCACGAGATGCAGGAACGGGATGTCGGCGCCGTCGAGCAGGATGTAGGCCGCGACGTACGGCGGCTTGATGCGCTGGCCGAGGAAGGGCACGTTGACGATGCAGAACGTGGTGACGATGCCGGTGTCGGGCAGTTCCACCTCTTCCACGGTCGGTACGCCGTCGGTGGGACAGGCGCCGCGCGGTGGGATGTAGACCTTTTCGCAGGCAGGGCAACGTTGGCCGATGAGCCTGCCCTCGGCCAGTCCGCGCAGGTAGCGGCTCTCCTCCGCGGACACCGAGTGCTGGAAGCTGAGGTGAATGGGCGTCACCACCGTGGTCACCGGGCTGCCCTCCTCCCGCTCGGCCACCGGCGGCGGTGGCGGAGTCGGTGCGGGGTCGTCAGGTGCAGCGTCCACGGGCACGAAGTAGGCGATGTCACGGATGTGTCCCACCGGCTCGTCGGCCCAGCGGACCCGCACCCGCATGCCGGTGCGCATGTTGGTGGCCGAACCCGCGTCCACCGCGTGCAAGAGCGCGGTGTCGGCCCCGTCGAGCCGGATGAGTGCCCAGGCGAACGGGCGTTGGATCGGCTGGCCCTCGAGTGGTTCGGGCGCCCACGACCACGACACCACGGTGCCCTCGTCGGCGACGTCGGCGAACTCGGTCAGCGCCTCGGCGGTGTGCGGGTCGTACTCGACCGGCGGCACGTGCACCCGGCCGTCGCTACCCCGGATGCCGACGATGCGTCGTTGCCGGAGTGCGTTGACGAAGTGCCCGAGAACGGGGCCGACCGAGCGGGTGTAGTCGAAGCCCACGTTCAGCGGAGCCGACAGTGGGGTCTGCTCTGTCTCGGTTGCGGCTGGATTCACGTCACGAAGTGAAACACGTTCTCGATTTGTCGGCAAGCACCGGCGCGGCCTGTCACCTGGATCTCCGTGGCAGTATCTGTAACAAGTTCTAGTAATCGGCCGCGCGGGTTGCCCGCCGGAGGTGCTCCGGTGGCCCGCCGCGCCTTCCTCGCGTCGGCGACGGGCCACCGCACACGCGTCAGCGGCCCTGGAAGCGGGGCTTGCGCTTCTCTGCGAAGGCGCGCGGGCCTTCCTTGGCATCGTCGCTGGCGAACACGCCGACGCCGTACTGGGACTCGAGCTTGAACGCCTCCTCCTCGTGCATGCCCTCGGTGTCACGGATGGTGCGCAGGATGGCCTGCACGGCCAGCGGCCCGTTCTGGGCGATCCGGTCGGCGATCTCCAGCGCACGGTCCAGCGCCGTGCCGTCGGGTACCACGTGCCCGATCAATCCGATGTCCTTCGCCTCCGCCGCGGTGATGTGCTTGCCGGTCAGCAGGATCTCGGCGGCCACGGTGTACGGGATCTGCCTCGGCAGTCGCACGGCCGACCCGCCGAGCGGGAACAGTCCCCAGCGCGCTTCCGAGACCCCGAACTTCGCGCTCTCACCCGCGACGCGGATGTCGGTGCCCTGCAGGATCTCCGTGCCGCCAGCGATGGCGGGTCCCTCCACCGCCGCGATCAACGGCTTGCTGAGCCTGCGCCCCTTCAGCAGCCCGTCCATGCGGCTGGGATCGAACGAGCCCTTGTCGAAGGCGTTGGAAGGGCTGTTGCGACTCATCGACTTCAGATCGGCGCCCGCGCAGAAGGCGCCACCCGCGCCGGTCAGCACGCAACTGCGGATCTCGGGATCGGCGTCGACGCGGTCCCACGCCTGCGTCATGATCGCCAGCATCTCCCCGCTGAGCGCGTTGCGTGCGTGCGGCCGGTTCATCGTCACCACGAGCGTGTGCCCGCGTTGTTCCACCAGAGCGTGCGGTTGCTCTTCCATCCGCGACTCCATCCGCGATCCTTCAATCCGTTGGCCCATTGCCTGAAACGATAACATGTTCTAGTTTGTCACCGTGGCTTTCAACATCGCGGACCTCCTCGAGCACGCCGTGGACGCCGTGCCGGACCGCACCGCGGTTATCTGCGGGGACCGGCGGCTGACCTACGCCCAGCTGGACGAGCGGGCCAACCGGCTGGCCCACCACCTCGCCGGAAACGGGGTGGGCAAGGGCGATCACATCGGCGTGTACTCGCGGAACTCCATCGAGATGATCGAAACGATGTTCGCGGCGTACAAGCTCCGCGCCATCGCGATCAACATCAACTATCGGTACGTGCACGGTGAGCTGAGGTACCTGTTCACCAACGCCGACCTGGTCGCTCTCGTCCACGAGCGGCAGTACTCCGACCGAGTAGCCGGAGTGCTCCCCGAAGCACCCGACCTGAAACACGTTGTAGTCGTGGAGGACGGCAGCGACGGGAACTACGCGGCCTACGGCGGTGTGGAGTACGAGGCGGCGATGGCCGACAGTTCGCCGGAACGCGACTTCGACGAGCGCAGCTCCGACGACCTCTACATCCTCTACACCGGCGGCACCACGGGCTATCCCAAGGGCGTGATGTGGCGGCACGAGGACGTCTGGCGTGCGCTCGGCGGCGGCATCGACTTCGTCACCGGCGAGTACGTTCCCGACGAGTGGACGCTGGCCGAACAGGGCAAGCAGGGCGCCATGGTGCGGTTGCCCGCCGCCCCGCTCATCCACGGCGCGGCCCAGTGGGCCGCCTTCGGGGCGCTGTTCGCGGGCGGAACCGTGGTGTTCGTGCCGCAGTTCGATCCGCACGACATCTGGCGGGCGGTACAGGAACACAAGGTCAACGTGCTCACCGTCGTCGGTGACGCCATGGCGAGGCCGTTGCTGGATGCCTACCGCAGCGGCGGCTACGACGCCTCCTCGCTGGTGGCCTTCTCCAGCCATGCCGCGCTGTTCTCGCACTCGGTCAAGCAGGAGTACCTGGAGACCTTCCCCAACATCGTGCTCACCGACGCCATCGGTTCCTCGGAGAGCGGCTTCACCGGCATCGGGATGGCCTCCCGCGACGCCGACCACTCCGCAGGACCGCGGGTGAACTTCGGCAAGGACGCGATCCTCATCGACGACGACGGTGGGCTCGTCGAGCCGACGCCCGGCGCCGTGGGCAGGATCGCCAGGCGCGGCCACGTACCGCTGGGGTACTACAAGGACCCGGCCAAGACCGAGACGATCTTCGTCGAGGTCGGCGGCGTCCGCTACGTGGTGCCGGGCGACTACGCGCGCTACGAGGAGGACGGCACGGTGACCCTGCTGGGGCGCGGGTCGCAGTGCGTCAACACCGGCGGCGAGAAGGTGTTCCCCGAGGAGGTCGAGGGCGCGCTCAAGTCGCACCCGCAGGTGTTCGACGCGCTGGTCATCGGTGTTCCGGACGAGCGACTGGGGCAGCGGGTCGGTGCGATCATCGAGCCGCGCGAGGGTGTCGAACCCGACCTCGCCGCCATCGAGGCGCATGTCAGGAACGAGATCGCCGGTTACAAGGTGCCCCGCAGCATGTGGGTCGTCGAGCAGATCGGGCGGCTGCCGAGCGGCAAGCCCGACTATCCGTGGGCACAACGCCACGCGGCCGAGCACGAGCCGGCCGCCAAGCTCAACGCGTAGGAGGACGTCGAAGAATGCGCACCGCGTTGTGCGACACGCTCGGGATCGATCTGCCGATCGTCGGGTTCACACCGTCGCAGCACGTCGCAGCCGCCATCAGCAAGGCGGGAGGGCTCGGTGTCCTCGGCTGCGTTCGGTTCAACGATGCCGAGGAACTCGACAAGGTGCTCGGCTGGATGGACGAGAACACCGACGGCAAGCCCTACGGGGTGGACATCGTGATGCCGTCGAAGGTGCCCACCGAGGGCAGCTCGATGGACCTGAACAAGCTGATTCCCGACGAGCACAAGGCGTTCGTCGAGAAGACGCTGGCCCAGCTGGGGGTTCCGGAGCTGCCGGAAGACACCGAGGAACGCGCGGGCGTGCTCGGCTGGCTGCACTCGGTGGCCCGCTCGCACGTCGAGGTCTCGCTCAAGCACCCGATCAAGCTGATCGCCAACGCGCTCGGCTCCCCGCCGGTCGACGTCATCGAGCAGGCACACGAGCACGGTGTGCCGGTCGCGGCGCTGGCGGGCAAGGCCGAGCACGCGCGCAGGCACGTCGACAACGGGGTGGACATCGTCGTGGCGCAGGGCTACGAGGCGGGTGGCCACACCGGCGAGATCGCCTCGATGGTGCTGCTTCCCGAGATCGCCGACGCGGTGGGGCGAGAGGTGCCGGTGCTCGCGGCAGGTGGCATCGGCTCCGGCAGGCAGGCCGCGGCCGCGCTCGCGCTCGGCGCCTCGGGTGTGTGGACCGGCTCGATCTGGCTGACGACCAGCGAATACCTCGAGACGATGCCGGAGTCGCAGGCGGTGCAGCAGGCGCTGGTGCAGGCGACGTCGTCGGACACGGTCCGCACCCGGATCTACACCGGCAAGCCCGCCCGGCTGCTCAAGACCCGCTGGACCGAGGCGTGGTCGGCGCCGGACGCGCCGCAGCCACTGCCGATGCCGCTGCAGAACCTGCTGGTCTCGCCCGCGCACAACCGCATCCACGCCGCGGCCGACCCGTCCGTGGTTTCGATGCCCGTCGGGCAGATCGTCGGCAGGATGAACGACATCCGCCCGGTCGCCGACGTGCTCTCGGAGATGGTGACCGAGTTCGACGAGGCGGTGGCCAGGATGGTCAGCGTGAAGGAGAGCTGACGCGCACGGCGTAGGCCGCCGCACCCGCCGCCAGTACCGCCGCGCCCACGAGCACCGAGGGCAACGGCAGGCTGAACGCCAGCAGCATGCAGCCGAGCAGGCCGACGGCCGGAACCAGCCTGCCCGCACGCAGCGTCCACGCACTGGCGTTGGCGATCGCGTAGTAGACCAGCACCGCGAAGGAGGAGAACCCGATCGCGCCGCGAAGGTCGGCGAACGACGCCAGCAGCGCCACGACGGCGCCGACGGCCAACTCCGCGCGGTGCGGCACCCGGAACCGGGGATGGATCGCGGCCAGCCCACGCGGCAGGTTGCCGTCGCGCGCCATCGCCAGCACCGTCCTCGACACGCCCAGCACCAGGGCGAGCAGCGCGCCGAGCGCGGCGACCGCGGCACCGGCTCTTACCACGGGCGCCAGACCTGACCAGGCCGTGCCCGACACCGCCTGCGCGAGCGGGTCGCTACTCGCCGCGAGTGCGGCAGGCCCGAGTTGCAGCAGCGTCGCCACGGCCACCGCCGCGTACACGGCGAACACGATCGCGAGCGCGATCGGGATGGCCCTCGGGATCGTCCGCCGTGGCCTGCTCACCTCCTCACCGAGTGTGGCGATGCGGGCGTAACCGGCGAAGGCGAAGAACAGCAGGCCCGCCGACTGCAACACCCCGAGCGCGTCGGTGCCGGGAAACGGTGCCAGCCGGGAACCGCTCGGGTCGCCTGCGACCACGATCGCCGTCACGGCCGCTGCCAGCACCAGCAGGCTCACAGACACGAGCACCCTCGTCGCGGCCGCCGAGCGCTGGATGCCGCGGTAGTTCAGTGCCGTCAGCGCGGCCACGACAGCCACCGCCAGCAGGCCACGCCACGGTTGACCCAGCCCCGGCGCGGTGTAGGTGACGACCGTCAGCGCCATCGCCGCACAGCTGGCGACCTTCCCGGTCACGAACCCCCAGCCCGCGAGGTAGCCCCAGAACGGCCCGAGCCGTTCCCTGCCATACACGTAGGTACCGCCCGAGGCGGGGTAGCGAATGGCCAGCCTCGCCGACGAGGTCGCGTTGCAGTAGGCCACCACGGCGGCCACGGCGAGCCCGAGCAACAGGCCTGCCCCAGCGGCGCGCGCCGCGGGCGCGAACGCCACGTACACCCCGGCGCCCAGCATCGCGCCGAGGCCCACCACGACCGCGTCGGCGGTGCCGAGCCTGCGCGCCAGTGATTCCCCGGCCATGCGCTGCAACCTACCGGTGCGCCGGTTACGTCTTGTCCAACATGAGGTGGAAACAGGCGATCATCGGTGTGAGTGTCGCGGTACTCGGCGCCGTCGGGGCCGGGTGCGCCCAGCAGGGCGATGTCCAACCAGGCTCGGGTGGCGCCGGCAACGACGACGCAGGCCGCGCTCCCGTTGAGCTGCCGAGGGAGTCGGGGCAGGGCGCGGGCCGCAAGCCCGTGCAGCCGCCCGCCTCGGACGAGGGCAGGCCCGTGCCGCCGGAGCGGGTTGACGGCTCGGCACTGCCGCGTGGCTATCCCGTTGAGGTCTCGGTGACAGGGGACGGACGCACGCTGCGGATCGTGGGCCAGGAAGGAGGGTGCAGCAAGGCCAGTGCCGAACTGGCGGAGCAGCGGGGCGATCGGGTCGCCGTCACCATGGTCGAGACCAAACCGACCAGCAAGGACATCGCGTGCACGATGGACATGCGCTACCCGCCACTGACGGTCACGCTCGACGAACCACTGGGCCAGCGGATGGTGGTGCTGACCTACCAGGCACGCCAGACGTGACGCCGGAGACGGCGACACGGCAGCGGCCGTGCCGCGCTGGGGGACAGCAGGACAGCAGCCGCTCACCCTCGACCGGCTGACCGTGTGGCGTTCGGTCGCTTGGCTCGGGCAGCACCGGGCACACTCGCGGCATGACTTTCCGACCGACCTCGCAGCTGCTGCGCCACGCGGACGACCGCATCGCGTGGCTGACCACGGTGACTCCCACGGGCAGGCCCGCGCCGCGCCCTGTCTGGTTCGTCTTCGACGGCGAGCACTTCCGCGTGTTCAGCCAACCGGGCACGAGAAAGCTCGAACACATCAGGCGCAACCCGGCCGTGACACTGCACTTCAACAGCGATGCCGATGGCAGTGACGTGCTGGTGATCAGTGCTACCGCGCGGCTCGAAGGCGAGGAGCGCAAACCCTCGACAACACCGGGTTATCTCGACAAGTACGAGCAGGCCTACCCCGCGATCGGGCACGACGCCGGCAGCTTCGACGCCTCCTACTCCGTTGGCGTCCGGATCACCCCGACCCGAAGCTGGGGTTTCTGAAGGGGCGGGGCCGCCGTGACGTCAGCTTCGGAACGAGATCTGCAGCACCGGCTCGGAGGTCTCTGAGAAGAAGTCGTTGCCCTTGTCGTCGATGACGATGAAGGCGGGGAAGTCCTCCACCTCGATCTTCCAGACCGCTTCCATGCCCAGTTCCGGGTACTCGAGCACCTCCACCTGCTTGATGCAGTCCTGAGCCAGCCGTGCGGCGGGGCCACCGATCGAGCCGAGGTAGAACCCGCCGTGCGCGCGGCAGGACTCGGTGACCTTCTTGGAGCGGTTGCCCTTGGCGAGCATCACCAGTGACCCACCGGCGGCCTGGAACTGCTCGACGTAGGAGTCCATCCGGCCCGCGGTCGTAGGGCCGAAGGAGCCCGAGGCGTAGCCGTCCGGGGTCTTCGCGGGCCCCGCGTAGTAGACGGGGTGGTCGCGCAGGTATCGCGGCATCGGCTCGCCCGCCTCCAGCCGCTCGGCGATCTTGGCGTGCGCGATGTCCCTCGCGACCACCAGCGGTCCGGTGAGGCTCAGCCGGGTCTTCACCGGCAGTCGTGACAGTTGCTCACGAATGGCGTCCATCGGGCGGTTCAGATCCACCGCCACGACCTCTTCGGACAACTCGTCCTCGGTGACCTCCGGCAGGAACCGGGCCGGGTCGCGCTCCAGTTGCTCGATGAACACACCCTCAGCGGTGATCTTCGCCTTGGCCTGGCGGTCGGCCGAACACGACACCGCGATCCCCACCGGGCAGGAAGCGCCGTGGCGGGGCAGCCGGATCACTCTGACGTCGTGGCAGAAGTACTTGCCGCCGAACTGGGCACCGATGCCGAACTGCCTGGTCATCTCCAGCACCTGCTGCTCGAGCTCCACGTCGCGGAAACCGTGCCCCAGCGCCGAACCCTCCCTCGGCAGCTCGTCGAGGTAGCGTGCCGATGCCAGCTTGGCGACCTTGAGGTTGTACTCGGCCGACATACCGCCGACGACGATGGCGAGGTGGTAGGGCGGGCAGGCCGCTGTGCCGAGGCTGCGAAGCTTCTCGTCGAGGAACCTGGCCAAGCGCTTGGGGTTCAGCACCGCCTTGGTCTCCTGGTAGAGGAAGGTCTTGTTGGCGCTGCCGCCGCCCTTGGCCATGAACAGGAACTCGTAGGCGGGGTCGGCACCGGAGCCGTCGTGGTGGTACAGCTCGATCTGTGCGGGCAGGTTCGTGCCGGTGTTGCGTTCCTCCCAGAAGTTCAGTGGCGCCAGCTGCGAGTACCGCAGGTTCAGTTCCTGGTAGGCCTCGAAGATCCCGCGGGACAGTGCCGCCTCGTCACCGCCACCGGTGAGCACACCCTCACCGCGTTTGCCGATCACGATGGCGGTACCGGTGTCCTGGCACATCGGCAGCACGCCTCCAGCGGAGATGGCCGCGTTGCGCAGCAGGTCCATCGCGACGAACCGGTCGTTGCCGCTGGCCTCGGGATCGTCCACGATCGCACGCAACTGTGCGAGGTGGGACGACCGCAGCAGGTGCTGGATGTCGCTGATGGCGACACGCGCCAGCGTCGTCAGCGCGGTGGGGTCCACCTCGAGGAAGTGGCGGCCCGCGGCTTCCACGACACGCACGCCTTCCGCGGTGACGAGGCGGTACTCGGTGGTGGTGTCCTTACCGAGCGGCAGGACTTCGGTGTGCTGGAACGAAGAGGCAGTCACAGCTCGGCTCCGTTGCGCGTGGTCAAGGGGGCTTAGACCGTACCGCGCCGTGGTGGCCGTGGTGGAGCAAGCCCTTACCGTGCGCGACACAGATCACGCCGCACGGGCGTGGCAGCGGCAGCAGTACGGCCGAGGATTCGCCGCGAAAGCGGCTCGTCCTCGGCCGTACCTGAGCAGCGCCGCAGCAGCGCGGCCCTGTCCGCCTGTGCGCCCGTGGCGACGTCAGCTGGCGTAGGCGCGCAGCCTGTCGGCGCGCTCTCCCTGCCGCAGCTTGGACATCACTTCACGCTCGATCTGCCGCACCCGCTCCCTGGAGAGCCCGAAGTGCTTGCCGATCTGGTCGAGCGTGCGGGGCTGACCGTCGTCGAGTCCGTAACGAAGCCTGATGACGTGCTGCTCCCGGTCGTCAAGCGTGGCGAGTACGCGCCGCAGGTCGTCCTGCAACAGCCCGGAGATGACCGCGCTCTCGGCGTCGGTGGCCTCGGCGTCCTCGATGAAGTCGCCGAGCGGGGCATCCTCCTCGGAGCCGACCGGCATGTCGAGGCTCACCGGGTCCCGCGCGTGGTCCAGCAGGCTCGCCACCTTCTCCTCGGCGATGCCCGCCTCCGCAGCCAGTTCCTCGTGAGTGGCCTCACGGCCGAGTTGCTGATGCAGGTCCCGCTTGATCCGGGCCAGCTTGTTGACCTGCTCCACCAGGTGCACCGGCAGCCGGATCGTGCGGCCCTGGTCGGCCATACCTCGGGTGATGGCCTGGCGGATCCACCACGTGGCGTAGGTGGAGAACTTGAAGCCCTTCGAGTAGTCGAACTTCTCGACGGCTCGGATCAGTCCGAGGTTGCCCTCCTGGATGAGGTCGAGCAGTGGCATTCCACGGCCGGTGTAGCGCTTGGCCAGCGACACCACCAGTCGGAGGTTTGCCTGCAGCAGGTGGTTCTTGGCGCGCTGGCCGTCGCGTACGAGCGCGGTGAGCTCGACCCTGCGCTGCCTCGGCAGGTCCTCGGCGGTGTCGAGCACGTGCTGAGCGAAGACCCCGGCCTCGATCCGCTTGGCGAGATCGACCTCTTCCTCGGCGGTCAGCAGCGCTGTCTTGCCGATACCATTGAGGTATACCCGCACCAGGTCGGCGGCAGGGCCCTGCGCATCCAGATCCGGCTCTTCCTGTGCCGTGGCGCCTAAGGGTGCCGTGTCGTACTCGACGGCGGGCACAGGGATCTCTCGCTCACGGATCCCACGGGCCTCACGTTCGAGAGTCTGGACGGACATCTTGCCTCCCCGGTCAACGGGCTGACGTGTGCTACCTCTCACGCCTGCGTCGCGCGTCGTGCGCCGGGCCTGTGGAACCCCACGCACGAGCCCAGCAACTTGGCTGGACACCCGGATCAACGTCACCGGGTTCGAAATCGTTCCCGCGAACGTTCCCGCAGGCCCGCGGGCCCACAGCGGGCACAGCCGCGAGGCCGTGTCGACGTGCCGCCCGGTCCCGCCCTCGAGAACCACTGGAAAGGGAGTGCACGCGCCGAAGCGGGCCTAAACCTCGATCAACACCGTGAAGGGACCGTCGTTGACGCTGTGTACCGACATCATCGCGCCGAACCGCCCGGTCTCCACCCGAGCGTCGCGCGCTCGCAGTTCGGCCACCACCGCCGAGACCAGCTCCTGCGCCCGCTCCGGCCGGGCCGCGGCCGTCCATGATGGACGGCGGCCCTTGCGGGTGTCGCCGTAGAGCGTGAACTGGCTGACAACCAGCAGTGGGGCCCTGGTCGTGGCACACGACTGCTCGTCGCGCAGGATGCGCAGTTCGTGCAGTTTGCGGGCCATCTTCTCGGCTTGCGACTGTGTGTCCTCGACGTGTACGCCGAGCAGCACGAGCAGGCCGGGTTCGCCGATCGCGCCGACGACCTCGCCGTCGACCGTGACGGCCGCCTCGGTGACGCGCGCGGCGACGGCCCTCACCGGATGGCCTCCAGCATCCCGTGCCGTACCAGTTGCGTCACGGCGGGCAGCGCGTCAGCCGCGAGCGCGTCCGCGTCGGCCCCGTGCCCGGCCGCCAGCAGCCCGAGCAGGTCACGTAACGGCAGCACACCCCGGCACCCGGCGAGCAGCGCGGCGGACAGTTCGTCGAGTTCGTGCTGCCAGCCGGGCCCGTCCGTGCGGTGCAGCCGCAGCACATCGGTGGCCCAACCGTCGTCGCTCGGTGACGCGATGCGTTCCAGCACCACCGTGTCCGGCACGCGGAAGGTGGTGTCCAGCAACCGCGGACCGTTCTCCCGCAGCCACTGCACGCGGTCGAGCCACTCGGCGGCCTCCGCGCCCAGCGGATCGTCGTAGGCCTGGCGCAGGTCCTCGCACACGACGGTGGGCTCGCCACCAGCGACACGGCGCAGGGTGACGAACCCGAAACCGACACCCTCCACCTGCCGCCGCCGGAACCAGTCCAGCCACTCGCCCGCCTTCGACCTGCCCTCGGCGGAACGGGGCTCGATCCCGGCGTCGCGCAGCCAGGTTCCGACATAGAGTTCGGGGTCGGCCACGTCCCGCTGCACGAACCACGCGTCGGTCTCCGGGGGTAGCCAGGCGCTCACCCGGTCGGCCCAGTCCTCACCCGCCACGTGCAACCACGAGGCGAGCACATGGCCCACCCCGCCCTCGGTGAGGAACCCGGGCAACTGGCGCACCACCAGCGCGCTGGCGTCGTCACCGGCGAGGCCGGAGTCGCGGTACACGTAGTCCACTCGCGGGGGACCGACCACGAACGGTGGGTTGCACACGATCTCGTCGAACCGGCGCCGCGCCACCGGGGCGAACCACTCCCCGCCCAGCAGTTCGACGTCCAACTCGTTGAGCCGAAACGTTGCCCTGGCAAGCGCGAGGGCGCGGTCGGAGACGTCGGTGGCGGTGATGTGCCGGGCGTGCCTGCTGCCGTGCAACGCCTGCACACCGTTGCCGGTGCCCACGTCGAGCAGCGAGTCCACCGGGCGGCGGCTGGTGGCCCTTACCAGGCTCAGCGAGGCGTGACCCACACCCAGCACATGGTCGGCGGGCACCGGCCGCCCCAGCGCGTCGGAGTCGAGGTCGGAGACCACCCACCAGGAGCCACGCTCGTCACCGTGCGGCCGGACGTCGAGACCCGCGCGCAGCAGATCGCCGTCGGCACGC
Source organism: Saccharomonospora marina XMU15 (assembly GCF_000244955.1). GTDB lineage: Bacteria > Actinomycetota > Actinomycetes > Mycobacteriales > Pseudonocardiaceae > Saccharomonospora_A > Saccharomonospora_A marina. The sequence goes on from NZ_CM001439.1 coordinate 2,316,459, forward strand.
AGCAGGCCCTGGCCCACCGCGTCCGCCACCGGCAACGGGCGCAACGCGGCGCGCACCTCGGCCTCCGGCTCGGCGGTGCCGAGCAGGAACAGCCGGACGAGTGTGCCCAGCGCCCCGGCGTCCCTGCTGGCACGCTCGGCGGGCACCGGCTCACCCCGGCCCAGCGCGGCGTGCGCGCGGGTACCGAGTGCCTCCACCACGCCGTCGGCGTCGTAGCGCTCTCGGGACAGCGCTTCGCGCAGCCGGGCGCTGAACTGCGTGGAGAACTCCGGAAGGTCACCGTTCACGAGAGGTCATCGTCGCACGCCGGGGGCACGGCTACTCCTCGGGATACAGCGCCACCTGCACCAGCTGCCTGCCGGATCTGCGGTCGACCAGTACGCCCCTGCCCGGTGGCTGCGAACTCGGCCGGACCCCGCCCAGCAGCGGGCCTTCCTCACGAGAGCCGTTCATCACGATGCCGGGTGTGGCCAGCTCCCTGAGCCGTCCGAGTACAGGGTCCGCACCGGTGCGGGCGGCGCCTCCGGTGCGGCGGGCGACCACCACGTGCAGGCCGACGTCCTTGGCCTGGGCGAGGTACTCCGACAGCGGGCGCAGCGGGTTGCTGGTGGAGGTGGCCACCAGGTCGTAATCGTCGACCACCACGAACAGTTCCGGCCCGGACCACCAGGAGCGTTCCTTCAACTGCTGCGGGGTGACGTCGGGGCCGGGCAGCCGCTTGGCCATCGACTGCGTGACCTCCTTGATCATGCCCTCCAGTTGATTGGCCGACGTCGCGTATCCGAGCAGCTGGTCACCCTCGACGAAGCCGAGCATGGTGCGCCGGTAGTCGATGAGGATCAGCACCGCTTCCTTCTTGGAGTAGCGCTCGGTGATGCCGCGCACGATCTGCCGCAACAGGTTCGTCTTGCCCGACTCGCCGTCGGCGTAGGCCAGGAAGTGCGGCTCGGCATCGAAGTCCAGATACACCGGCGCCAGCTCGTCCTCGTTGACCCCGATCGGCACCAGCCTGCCGTCCCGATGCCTGTCGAGCGTGAGCAACTCCTTGCGTCGCAGCCGCCGTGGCAGCAGGCGCACTTTCGGTGCCGCACTGCCGTCCCAGTGTGATGCCGCCTCGCTGACCGCCTCAGCGAGTCCGGCACCGACGGTGGCAGGCTCGGCGGAGCCGTCGATACGCGGCAACGCCACGAGAAAGTGCAGCTTGTCCGCGGTCAGTCCGCGACCGGGGCGACCGTGCGGCACCCCCACGGCCGCGCGCCGATCGATCTCGGACTCGCTCGGGTCGCCCAGCCGCAGCTCGAACCGCGTGCCCAGCATGTCCTTGATGGCGGGCCGCAAGTCCGCCCAGCGGTTGGACGCGATGATCACGTGCACGCCGTAGGCCAGTCCCCGCGCCGCCAGGCTGGTGATCTGAGCTTCCAGGTCCTCGAAGTCGTCACGCAGCGCCCGCCAGCCGTCGACCACCAGGAACGCGTCGCCGAACGGGTCCTGCTCGGCGGTGATCTCGCCTCGGCGCTTGCGGTTGCGGAAGTCGTTCATCGAGTCCACGCCCAGCGCGCCGAACCGGGCCTCCCGCTCGTTCACCAGCGTGACCAGCTCCGCCACCGTGCGGCGCACTTTCTCCTGCTCACGGCGAGTGGCCACCATGCCGACGTGGGGCAGTCCGTTCAGCGCCGCCAGCGTGCCACCACCGAGGTCGATGCAGTAGAACTGCGCCTCCTCCGGCGTGTGGGTCAACGCCATCGACATCACCAGCGTCCGCAACATCGTCGACTTGCCCGACTGCGGACCACCGATCACCGCCCCGTGCCCGGCACCACCGGAGAAATCCGCCCACAACGGGTCACGCCGCTGCTCGTAGGGCCGGTCCACGTTCCCCAACGGCACCTGCAACCGCCCGTTACCGAAGAACCCCACCGGCGAAAGGCCCCTGTCCTGCGTCGGGGACAGGTTCGGCAGCAAGGCGTCCAGCGTCGGCGACTCCGACAGCGGGGGCAGCCACACCTGGTGCGCAGGCGTGCCTTGGCCGTCCAACCGGTCAACGATCACGTCGAGCTCACTGCGCCGCGGGTCGGTGGGGTGCGGGTTCGACACGCACGCGGACCTGAACCGCACCATCGTGCCCGAGTCGAAACGCAGGTAGCCGAAACCGGGCTCTCTCGGCAGTTCGTAGGCCTCGGCGGTGCCGAGGACGGCCCGCGACTCCGCGGCGGAGAAGGTCCGCAGCCCGATCCGGTAGGACAGGTGCGAATCCAGGCCCCGCAGCTTGCCTTCCTCCAGCCGCTGCGACGCCAGCAGCAGGTGCATCCGCAGCGATCTGCCGAGCCTGCCGACCGCGACGAACGCGTCGACCAACTCCGGCTTGGCCGTGAGCAACTCGGAGAACTCGTCCACCACGATGAACAGCGCGGGAAGCGGATCGAGCCGCGCACCGGACTCGCGTGCCTGCTCGTACTCCCACACGCCCGCGAACCCGCCGGCGTCGCGCAGCAGCTCCTGCCGCCGAGTCAGCTCGCCGTTCAGCGCATCCATCATCCGGTCGACGAGCGCGAGGTCGTCGGCGAGGTTGGTGATCACGGCTGAGGTGTGCGGGGCGCGCTCCAGGCCCGCGAACGTCGCACCGCCCTTGAAGTCCACCAGGACGAAGTTCAGCGCAGCGGAGGAGTTGGTGGCCATCAATCCCACCACGAGCGTGCGCAGCAGCTCCGACTTGCCCGAACCGGTCGCCCCGATGCACAGCCCGTGCGGGCCCATCCCGCCCCGTGCGGCCTCCTTGATGTCGAGCTCGACCGGTCGGCCGGAGTCGTCCACCCCGAACGGCACCCGGTACCGCTGCTCGACGGGTTTGCTTCGCCATGCGCGCTGCACGTCGAACGCGAGGAGGTTGCGCGGCAGTCCCAGCAGTTCCAGCAGCGACGGATTGTCCAACGCGGGGTGCTGCCGCACCAGCGTTTCGGTGCGCAGTTCCGGCAGCCAGCCGTCGTCGGGCTCGGCGTCGTCGGTGGACCCGACGGAGTCGATCACCGCGTCGAGGTGGTTGCCTGCGCCGTCCACGTCGGGCCTCGCCACGATGAACCGGCCACCTTCGTGCAGCCCGTACCCGGAGTGCTTGGGCAGGGTCGCGGCGACCTCGGGGTCGATCCGCGATTCGGTCGGGTCGCTGAGCCGCAGTTCCACCTTCCCCAGCAGCAACCGCTCCAGGTCTTCGGGAATCTCGCGCCAGCTTCGGGCGGTGACCAGCACGTGCAGCCCGAAGTGCAGCCCGTCGCTTGCGAGGTCGTGCACGGTGGAGGCCAACTCGGGCTCCCAGCGGGTGGCCTGTTCCCAGCCGTCGACGATCAGGAACACGTCGGCGTGCTCGCCCGGCGGCAGCGTCTGCTCGCCGCGCGCGGTGCGGAACGCGTCGGCGGAGGACAGCCGGTATTGCCGGAACAGTCGCTTGCGCTGCGCCAGCACGGTGTTGAGCCGTTCGAGCATCGCGCGTAGCGGTGCGGACTCCGAGGGATCGAGCACGGTGCGTACGTGTGGAAGCCCGGAAAGCCCGGTCAGCTGCCCGCCGGGGTCGACGCAGTAGAACTGCGCCTCCTTCGGGCTGTGGGTGAGCGAGAGCCCCACCACGAGGGTTTGCAGGAAGGTGGACTTGCCGGAGTGCAGCTGGCCGACCACCGCGATGTGCCCGCCCTGGCCGGTCAGGTCCAGTTGCACGATGCCCGCGTTGCCGAGGGGTTCCGCTGTGCGGCCCACCGGCGTCGTCAGCGGTGTCAGTGCCGACCGGGTCGGTTGCTCACCCGCGGGCGGCAGCACGTCGTCGAGCTTGACGGGTACCGGCTTGCCGCCGTGGTGCAACCCGACCGCGGCCAGCCTGGTCTTGGCGATGGTGAAGTCGCCCTTGAGCTGGTTGTGCCTGGTCGGGGTCTGCTTGCCCTGGCCGCTGACGTCCTGGAAGACGAAGCGGTACAGCTCGTCACCGGTGATCACGCCGTCGCGGTCGAGGTCGGCCAGCCCCGTCTCCAGTCCTTTGATCACCGAGGTGGTGAACACCGAACGATGCACGGGCCGCTCGAAGTAGCGGTGCTCACCCTCGAAGGCGTACTCCAGTTCGTCGGTGGCGGTGATGACGCAGGTGCCGCGCCCCGCGACCTGCTGTGCGAGCGGATCGCCGGTTCCGGCTGACTTCGGCACCATTCCCTTCGTGAACGCGCCGCTGTAGCAGCAGTCGAGCAGCACCAGCTTCGCGCCCGCCTGGCATTCGTCCAGCAGCGACTGCACGAACGACCCTGCGATCGCTGTGGAGCGCGGCAGTGAAAGCCGGGTGTTGCACGCGGCGAAGAACAGCTGGCCGTTGTCGTTGCGCACACCGTGGCCGGAGATGTAGAGCAGTACGAAATCGTCCGGCTTGCGCTCGGCGAACAGCAGTTCGATCTGTTCCTCGATCTCGCTCTTGGACCCGTCGATGATCTTGGTGGCCGTGTCGAAGTAGCCGATCGCCGGGTCGAGCAACAGTTCGCGCAGGTGTCGGGCGTCCTCGGCGGGCGCGCGCAGCTGGCGCAGCCGGACGTCGAGGTACTGGGAGTTGGCTATGAGCAGCGCGTGCCGCTCGCCGGAGCGGGTGTCACCGCGCTCGGCTGCGCTGCTGCTGGTCATCGTCGGCCTCGGCGAGGAGCGTGTTCAGCAGCTCCAACTGGTCGCGCTGGGACTGCCCGGTGAGGGTGATGTCGGTGTCGCCACGCCGTACAGTGACCGACCTGCCCGCGTGCCGCTTGAGGTACTCACCGATCAGCCGCGTGACGGCCGCCACCGTGCTCGCGGAGAGCACGCCGGTGAGGACGAGTTCGCCGACACCGACCGCGCCGCCCGACTTCGCGCCCTCGGGGACGGCCGCACGCGGCCGGCGCACACTCGGCACGCCGGATACGGTCAGGTCGTGGGCGAGCCGCACGGTGTGCTGCTCGACGGTGGACGGCGGCTCGTCGGTCGAGGCCAGCCGCAACAGCAGATCCGGCACGATACCCCCAGTGCGACAACGCTCACGGACTGTCTTGCGACTGTATACCAGCGGCGACGGTTGTCCGGGCGGTCACGATAATGTCGCTTCGGGATGGCGGGTGAGAGTCGCGACCTCGTCACCGGCGCTGTCTGCGGCCTGCACGGCCTGCTGCCGGATCTGGAACAGCTCTACGTGGACTCGCAGGTGTATCGGCGATGTCCTTCGCCGAGACCCGCACGGCCGCGGAACCGGCAGCCAGGCTCACTGACGCGGGCTACGAGGCGCACCCGGTATCCGTCGAACAGGGGTGCTCGGCGTGCTGCGCAACGGTCCCGGCCCCGTGGTGTTGGCTGCGGGCCGACATCGACGCGCTGCCGGTCGAGGAACGCACCGGTTTCGACGCGCCAGCACCGCGCGGGCGATCGCAGCGGGCGGCAAGTGCCCGTGCTGCACGCGGCGGGCGTACCCTCGGTGTTCTGGTTGGTCGGCGGGTCGGCCGAGCGCATGGTGCTCGACGCGATGGCGCAGGGTCGGTTCGAGTCCGGCGTGCCCTCGAACCATTCCGCGACGTTCACGCCCGTGCCACACCCGATGCCGAGTGCCGGTGTGGAAGCGCTCGTGGTGGCCACCGGGCCTGGCTGCCGGGACCGGGTATCGCCTCAACGTCGATGGTGGCAGCATGGACCCTTGGAGGTGGGCCGGTGAACGAGCACGACAAGCACGCGGCCGCGGTGCTGATCACCGAGGCGGCGCCGTCCCACGACGACCAGCTTGCCGCCCGCAAACGCAAGTACGCGCTGATGATGGGTATGCGGTTCCCCTTCCTCATCCTCGCGGGCGTCTTCTACCAGACGTGGTGGCTGGCACTGGCGTTGATCGTGTTGTCGGTGCCGCTGCCATGGATCGCGGTGCTGGTAGCCAACGACCGTCCGCCGCGCCGGTCGGAGAACGTGAGCCGCTACCGGCGCCACGGCAAGGCGATCGAGGGCAAACCCCACCGCGTCATCGAGTCCGAGTAGCGACCGTCCGCGCCAGGCGCGCCGAGTCCCGGCGGCCACGCGGGCGGTGTCAGCGCGCCAGTTCCACCGCCACCCGTGCGCCTAGTTCGGCGTTGGCCAGTACCAGCGCCTCGTTCGCCGCCAGGCTCGCGCCGCCGCTGGCGGCGTGGAAGTGTTCCAGCATCGCGGGGGTGACGTCCCCGCCGCGTACCCCGCCACCGGCCAGCAGTCGCAGCCCTTCGGCGAGCAGCCGGTCGTGCAGCTCCCGGTCCAGCTCGAACTCCGCAGGCACGGGGTTGGCCAGCAGCACCCCGGAGTCGCTGAACCTGCCGTGCGCGGCCACCACCCGAGCCACCTGCGCAGGCTCGTCCACCCGGTGCGGCACCGGCAGGCCGGAGGAGCGCAGGTAGAAGGCGGGGAAGTCGTCGGTCCGGTAGCCCAGCACCGGCACCGAACGGCTCTCCAGCACTTCCAGGGTCGCCGCGATGTCGAGGATCGACTTCATACCCGAGCACACCAGCAGCACCGGGGTGCTCGCGAGCACGCCGAGGTCGGCCGAGACGTCCCAGCTGACCGGCGTGCCCGGCAGCGGGTGGTGCACGCCGCCGACGCCACCGGTGGCGAACACGCCGATGCCCGCGGCCTCGGCGAGCACCGCCGTGCTCGCCACCGTGGTGGCTCCGCAGCCGCCCCGGGCCAGCGCGGGCCCGAGGTCACGCAGCGAGAGTTTTGCCAGGTCCTCGGTGCACACCCGTTCCAGCTGGGGCGCGGCCAACCCCACCAGCGCCTGCCCGTCCAGTACGGCCACCGTGGCGGGAACGGCGCCTGCCGCGCGCACGGTGTCCTCGATGCGAGCGGCCACCCTGAGGTTGTGCTGCTGCGGCAGGCCGTGCGCCAGCAGGGTGCTCTCGAGTGCTACGACGGGGCGGCGGTCGGCGAGCGCGTCGGCGACCTCGGCCGACATCGCGAGGTCGGCCGCGGGAAGGCTGGTCACGACAGAATCCTCGCCTATGCGACGGGTCGAGCGCGATGGGGCATCATTGGGTACGTGAGTACGCAGACGTTGCCTGAAGTCGACACCCGGCCAGAGGGTACCGAGACCACCGACGACGACGCGCCGAAGATGTTCCACTACGTGCGTAAGAACAAGATCGCCGAAAGCGCGGTCATGGGCACGCACGTGGTGGCGTTGTGTGGCGAGGTCTTCCCGGTGACCAAGTCCCCGAAGCCGGGCTCCCCCGTGTGCCCTGACTGCAAGCGGATCTACGAGAACCTGCCGCCCGGAGGCGAGTAGTCGGTCTCGTCCTGCGGTTCGGGTCGCCGTCGCTGCCACGACGGCTGCTCGCCCGCTGAGCGGTCCGGCTCGCCGGACCGCTCGGGTTGGCGGTCCTCGCCATGGTCCTCCTCGCCACCGCCGCGGTCACCGCCGTCACCGTGGTTACCGCCGTCGATGGGCTCGGTGGGCTCGGTGCCGGCTTCGTCGCTGCTGCCGTCGTCGGGCCTGCGTTGCCTGCGTAGCGGCATCGTGGTGCGTTGCCACAGGCCGCCTTCACCATCCTCGGTGCGCAGCCGCTCGTTGGCCCTGACCATCTCCAGTCGCCGCCACTTGCGCCGCTGCCTGCGGGTCATCCGTGCGGGCCACAGTTCCTGGATGGCGCTGTTGAAGTACGCCCCTGCCACGATCGCCAGCCCGATGAAGAACGTGAACAGCAGGAACGCGATGGGTGTGGCCAGCGCGCCGTAGGTGTAGCCGGTGGTGGTGATCCAGCTGATGTAGAAGCGCAGGCCGACACTGGAAAGCAGGAAGATCACCATCGCGAGGCCCGCGCCGGGCAGTCCCCGGTGCCACGGCAGTTTGCGTGGCAACGCCACCTTGTACAGGGTCGCCAGCGCGAGCACCAGCAGCACCCCAACGGTCGGGTAGTACAGCGCACCGACCCACGAGGCGATCATGGGCTGCCAGTCGGCGGGGAAGAATTCCGGCAGCAGATTGGGGCCGATCGCGATGATCGGCAGGCCGATCACCAACAGCACCAGGCTCGCCAGGTAGAGCAGCAGCGCGAAGATCCGCTGCCAGACCTCGTTGCGTACGCCGTACTGGTCGTGTGCCACCGTGATCGCGTCCACGAACGACGACATCGCCGACGAGCCCGCCCACAGCGAGATCAGGAAGCCGACGGAGACGATCTCGCCCTTTCCTGTGGTCAGTATGTCGTCCACGGTCGGCTCGATGATCTGGTTCACCACGCTGCCGCTGAAGACCGTCTCGGAGAAGCCGATGATCTGGTCGTGGACCTCGGTCACGACGGCCTCGCCGAACCAGTCGCCGAGGAATCCGACGCTGCCGAGCAGACCGAGCAGCAGCGGTGGCAGCGAGAGCGTCTGCCAGAACGCGGCCTCGGCGGCCTCCGAGAAGATGTTGCCGCTCCAGGCCTTGCTGAGCGTGCGGCGCACGAGGCGCAGGGGGACCTTGCGCCTGGCCTGCCGCGCGGATGCGCGGTCGTCCTCACCGTCCGTCATGCCGCCGCCTCGGTGTCGATCTCGCCCTCAAGCATGGTGCATGGACAGGTCCACGCCGCTGCTGGCCCCTGGCGTGTCCAACGCCGCGCGCCGTCGGACCCAACGGGTACCCTTTGCCACGCGCCCTCACCGCGCACCCGGCATGGGCGCCGGGTCGCCGTCGTGGGGGCCTTCGTGTGTCCGTGTGGTTCGTGAGGAGTTGGAGCGTCGGTGTCGGATACGGCCCAGGCCCGGCAGGGGTTCGCCGCACCCGAGCCGGAGCACGACGCGACCGCCCGGCCGCTGCGCGCATGGCAGCGGCGGGCGCTCACCAAGTACCTGACGCGCAAGCCGAAGGACTTCCTCGCCGTCGCAACCCCCGGTGCAGGCAAGACGGTGTTCGGCCTGCGGGTCGCCGCGGAGCTGCTTTCCGATCGCACGGTCGAGGCGATCACCATCGTGACCCCGACCGAGCACCTCAAACACCAGTGGGCGGGCGCCGCCGCTGCGGCGGGAATCGCGATCGACTCCAACTTCCGCAACACCACGGGTGTCACCTCCTCCGACTACCAGGGTGTCGCGCTCACCTACGCGCAGGTGGCCGCTCATCCGACCATGCACAGGGTGCGCACGGAGAACCGCAGGACCCTGGTGATCCTCGACGAGATCCACCACGCCGGTGACGCCAAGTCGTGGGGGGACGCGGTGTTCGAGGCGTTCACCCCCGCGGTGCGCAGGCTGGCGCTCACCGGTACGCCGTTTCGCAGCGACGACTCGCCGATCCCGTTCGTCACCTACGAGCCCGACGCGGACGGCTCGCTGCGCAGCAAGGCCGATCACGCCTACAACTACGCCGACGCGCTCGCCGACGGTGTCGTGCGTCCCGTGGTGTTCCTGGCCTACTCGGGCGAGGCTTCGTGGCGGACCAGCGCGGGCGACGAGTTCACGGCACGGCTGGGCGAACCACTGACGGCCGAGCAGACCGCGCGCGCGTGGCGAACCGCGCTCGACCCGGGCGGGGAGTGGATTCCGTCGGTGCTGCAGGCCGCCGACACCCGGCTGACGCAGTTGCGCGCCGGTGGCATTCCGGACGCGGGTGGCCTGGTGATCGCCACCGACCAGGATTCGGCACGCGCCTACGCCAAGCTCCTCACCGCGATCTCGGGCGAGCCGCCGGTGGTGGTGCTTTCCGACGACCCCAGAGCCACCAAGCGCATCGCCGAGTTCGCCGAGTCGGCCGATCGCCGTTGGCTGGTCGCCGTGCGCATGGTCTCCGAGGGCGTGGACGTGCCCAGGCTGGCGGTCGGCGTCTACGCGACGAGCGCGTCCACGCCACTGTTCTTCGCGCAGGCCATCGGCCGGTTCGTCAGGTCCCGGCAGCCGGGGGAGACGGCGAGCGTGTTCCTGCCGAGCGTGCCCGTGCTGCTGGAACTGGCCAGCGAGCTGGAGGCCGAGCGCGACCACGTGCTGGGCAAGCCGCATCGGGAGAAGGACGGCTGGGACGACGAGTTGCTGGTCGCGGCCAACCGCACCGATGACGAGCGCGGTGAGGAGGAGAAGGCCTTCACCTCGTTGGGAGCCTCCGCCGAGCTGGATCAGGTGATCTACGACGGCAACTCCTTCGGCACCGCCGTGTTCGCGGGCAGCGAGGAGGAGCAGGAGTACCTCGGGCTGCCCGGGTTGCTCGAACCGGAGCAGGTGCGTGCGCTGCTGCGGAAGCGGCAGGAGGAACAGCTCGCCGACGCCAAGCGGCGCAAGCCCGCCAAGGCCGGTGAACAGGACCCGGCCGCCGCGCCGGGGTCGCGCCCGCAGTCGGTGAACGAGCGGATCAAGGCCCTGCGCAAGGAACTCAACACGCTCGTGGGCCTTTACCACCACCGCACGAGCAAGCCCCACGGCGCGATCCACAACGAGCTGCGCCGGGTGTGCGGTGGCCCGCCTACCGCGATGGCGACCGTGGAGCAGCTGGAGGAGCGCATAGCCACACTGCGCTCCTGGTAACCCCGCGAGTCCCCCGCTCTCGTCCGCGAGTCCCCCGCTCTCGTCCGCGAGTTCTGCGCTCTCGTCGGCGAGTTCTGCGCTCTCGCTTGCTGCAACATTCCGCGCGGCTCGGGCGCGAGCGGGCGACATCGTGAGGCGTTCAGCGGAGTGCCCTGCGGCCTCGGCAAGGTGCACCGGCGGGAACGGCGGCCCGCCATTTCCAGGCCGACCTTGCGAGCCCGGATGCAGAACTCGTGGTCCTGAACGTAGATTTCGTGGTCCTGAAGGCAGAACTCGTGGTCCTGAGCGGGGGACTCGCGGGGAGGCCAAACGAGGCTGTATCGATTCAGGGGACTTCCGTTCCGGGATTCGGGCGCATATGTTGTCGCGCACAACATATGCGCGACGGTGCGCTGGCCCATCCGGGTCACGGCATCGTCGGCCGGACCCGGAAAGGTTCTACGGATGCGAACGAAGAGACTCCTCGCCTTCCTCGCGGCCGTCCTCGGCGTGACGCTCACCCTCGCCGCGTGCGGGGCCAACACCGGTGGCGGCGGCGACGGCGGTGACGCGGAGGCGGGTCAGGACGGCGGCGGCTCGCTGGGCACTGTGGGCGTGATCCTGCCCGAGACGGCCTCCTCCTCCCGCTGGGAGGGATTCGACAAGCCGATGCTGGAGCAGGCGCTGCGGGCAGAAGGCTTCGACCCCGACGTGCAGAACGCGCAGGGCGACGTTCAGAAGTTCACCACGCTGGCCGACGGAATGATCGCCCAAGGCGTCAAGGTGCTGGTCATCGCGTCGATCAACAGCGAAGTGGGTAGCGCGGTCGCGGCCAAGGCCAACAACGCGGGCATCCCCACCATCGACTACGACCGCCTCAACCTCGGCGGCAGCTCCGACTACTACGTCTCCTTCGACAACGTCAAGGTCGGCGAGCTACAGGGGCAGGGCATCGCCGACGCGCTCAAGGACAAGCGGGGCGCCCAGATCATCGAGATCGAGGGCGCACCCACCGACAACAACGCGACGCTGTTCCACAAGGGCCAGCGCAACGTGCTGCAGCCGCTCTACGACTCCGGCCAGCTGGAACTGGTGCGCAGCCAGCCTATCGACGACTGGAACAACCAGGCGGGTGGCAGGGTCTTCGAGCAGATCCTCACGGGCAACGGCGGCAAGGTCGACGGCGTGGTCGCGGCCAACGACGGCCTCGCGGGTGCAGTCATCACGGTGCTGCGCAAGAACGGCATGAACGGTCAGGTGCCTGTCACCGGCCAGGACGCCACGCCGGACGGGCTGAAGGCCATTCTGCGCGGTGACCAGTACATGACCGTGTTCAAGCCGGTGATGGAGGAGGCCGAGGCCACGGCCAAACTCGCGGCCGCGCTGGCCAAGGGCGACACGGCCGCCGCCGACGCCCTGGCCAAGGACGTCAGCGAGGACCCCAAGGGCAACCGCAAGGTCAAGTCGGTGCTGCTGGAGCCGTACCTGATCACCAAGGACGAGGTGAAGCGGGTGGTCGACGAGGGCTACGTCAAGGCGAGCGAGATCTGCACGCCTGACCTGAAGTCGGTCTGTGCCGACCTGGGCATCTCCTGACCGGTACTCGATCCGCCCCGGCGGGCGCGTGCACCTTTCGCGCGTCCGCCGGGGCACTGACGAGGTGAGACAACCATGAGCGAGCCCATCCTCGAACTGCGTGGTCTGAACAAGAGCTTCGGCCCCGTGCACGTGCTGCACGACGTGGACCTATCGGTGCGAGCCGGTGAGGTCACCGCACTCGTCGGCGACAACGGAGCGGGCAAGTCCACGCTGGTCAAGTGCATCGCGGGTATCCACGCGGCCGACTCCGGCACCGTGCTGTTCCAGGGCAGGCAGGTGCACATCCGCGGCCCCAAGGACGCCGCCGAGTTGGGGATCGAGGTCGTCTACCAGGACCTGGCGCTTGCCGACAATCTCGACGTCGTGCAGAACATGTTCCTCGGTCGCGAGCGGGGCAGGCCCTGGCTGCTCGACGAGGCGAGCATGGAACAGGCCGCGCGCAAGACGCTGGCCTCGCTGTCGGTACGCACCGTGAAGTCCGTTCGCACGCCCGTCTCGGCGCTGTCGGGTGGCCAGCGGCAGACCGTGGCGATCGCCAAGTCGGTGCTGTGGGAGAGCAAGGTCGTGCTACTGGACGAGCCGACCGCCGCCCTCGGCGTGGCCCAGACCCGGCAGGTGCTCGACCTGGTGCGCAGGCTCGCCGAGCAGGGGCTCGGTGTGGTGCTCATCAGCCACAACATGGCCGACGTGTTCGAGGTGTCCGACCGCATCGCGGTGCTGTACCTGGGCCGGTTGGCCGCGGAGGTGCACACCAAGGACGTCACCCACGGACAGGTTGTCGAACTGATCACCGCAGGCCGCTCCGGCGAGTTGGGCCTCGCCCGTCCCGAGAACGCCGTCCTGTAGGTCCGGTAGCAGAGCAAGAGGAAACAGCCATGACCCAGACACCCACCGCGTCCTCCGGCGCGACGATCACCGACTTCGGCATCGACACCACAGCGATGTCGACCTCAGAGGCCGTACGCGACTACCTGTCCCGGCTGCGGGCAGGGCAGTTGGGGTCGTTGCCCGCGCTGCTCGGCCTCGTCGCGCTGGTGGTGATGTTCTCGATCCTTTCCGACGTATTCCTTTCGCTGAACAACATGGCCAACCTGCTCGCACAGGGTGCGGGGCAGACGATGATCGCGATGGGCATCGTGTTCGTGTTGCTCGTCGGCGAGATCGACCTCTCGGCCGGTACCGCGTCCGGCGTGGCCGGTGCGGTGCTGGCCATGCACTACGTCGAGAACGGCAATCTGCTCGGCGGCATGGGTTCCACGGTGTTCGTGCTGTTCAACGCAGGACTGGCGCTGGCGGCGCTGCTGGCTGCGCTGCTGCGGATCTGGCCGGGCGTGGCCGTCTCGCTGCTGGGCATCGGGCTGACCTTTTCCGGTGTCCCCGCCAACCCCTGGATCGAGATGTTGCTCGCGCTGTGCGTGGGTACGGCGATCGGTTGCATCACCGGTTTCCTCGTCGCGCGAGTCGGCATGCCCGCGTTCGTGGTGACGCTGGCGCTGTTCCTGACCTGGCAGGGTGTGATCCTGCAGTTCATCGGAGAGGGCGGAGTGCTGGGGATCAGCACCTCGCCGGTGCTGAACAAGGTCGCCAACGGGAACCTGTCAGTGCTGGGAAGCTGGCTGCTGTTCGCGGTCGCCGTGGGTGGTTTCGCGGCCGTGACGCTCGGTGGGCACTTCCTGCGGCTGCGGCGGGGGCTGGTGACCCAACCCACCACCATCGTGCTGTTCAAGGTCACCGGGATAGCGGCTCTGGGTCTGGCGGCCACGGCGCTGCTGACGGTGAACCGGTCCAACAACCCGAACGTGGAGATCCGCGGCGTGCCCTACGTGGTGCCGATCGTGCTGTTCCTGCTGGTCGTCGGTACGTACGTGCTCAACCGCACCAGCTACGGCAGGCACATCTACGCCGTGGGAGGAAACCGGGAGGCCGCCCGCCGGGCGGGCATCAATGTCACCCAGGTGCGGGCGAGCGTGTTCGTGGTGTGCTCCTCGGTGGCCGCGCTCGGTGCGATCGTGTACTCCTCGAAGGTCGGGTCGGTGGACCCGCAGGCGGGCGGGCTGAACACGCTGCTGTTCGCGGTGGGCGCGGCGGTGATCGGCGGGACCTCGCTGTTCGGCGGCAGGGGCCGGGTGTCCGACGCCGTCATCGGTGGCACGGTGCTCGCCGTCGTGGCCAACGGGCTCGGCCTGCTGCGGCAGCCCGCCGCCGTGGTGTCGATCGTGACCGGGCTGGTGCTGCTGTTGGCCGCGACCGTCGACGCGCTGTCGCGCCGCCGCGCCGCCGCCGGGGCGCGCTAAGACCCTCGCCACCGGTGATGCGACGATTGAGCCCGTGACCAGCACACCCGTTGCCCGACCCGACGAGGTGCGCCGGTACAACCGTTCGAGCCTGCTGCGGCTGCTGCACGTGGCGGGTCCGTGCACCAGGGCCGCGCTGGCCACCGAACTCGGGCTCAACCGCAGCACGATCAAGACGCTCGTGGACGGGCTCGCCGAGGCCGGGGTGGTGGAGGAGCGGGTGCCCCGGCCGGGCAGGAGCGCGGGCAGGCCCTCACTGCTGGTGCTGCCACAGCCGCAGGCCGCGGTGGTGCTGGCGGTGGACGTGCAGGTGGAGCACGTCGCTATGGCACTGGTGGGGCTCGGCGGCACGATCCTCGGCAGGAACAGCTGGAACCTGCACGGCAGGATGCGAGAACCCGGCGAGGTCATCACCCACGTGATCGAGTCGACGGAGCTGCTGGCAGCGGACCTGGGTGTGCGACCCGTCGCCGCTGGGGTATCCGTGCCAGGAGTCGTGCGGCGCGTGGACGGGCACGTGCACGAGGCGCCCAACCTGCGTTGGAGCGGCGTCGCGCTGGGGCAGCGGCTGGCGAAAGCGTTGGCCGTGCCCGTGGTGGTCGGAAACGACGCCGAACTCGCAGCCCTGGCCGAGCACGTGCGTGGCGCGGCGCGGGAGGCCTCGGACGCGGTGTTCGTGTCGGCCGACATCGGCGTCGGTGGGGGAGTGATCGCGCAGGGTTCGCCGCTTCGTGGTGCCGCGGGCTACGTCGGCGAGATCGGGCACATGGTGGTCAGGCCGCATGGCAGGCCCTGCTACTGCGGCAACGAGGGCTGCTGGGAGACCGAGGTGGGCGAGGCCGCGCTGTGCAGGGCGCTCGGCCTGCCCGAGGACAGCCCGCGCGGAACGATCGTGGTGGAGTTGCGGCGACTGGGGGGCGACCCCGACGCGGCGCTGCGGCGGCTGGCCGACTTCTCGGAGTGGTTGACGCTCGGCCTGGTCAACGTGGTGAACCTGTTCGGGCCTGAACTCGTGGTGCTCGGCGATCTGTTCACCGCCTTGCCCGTGCCGGTGCTCGACGCCGTGGCGGAGGAGGTCCGCACGCGCAGCATGGTCAGCAGGGCGATCGGCGGGGTGCGGGTGGAACTGTCCTCGCTCGGCGCCGACGTGAAGCTGCTCGGCGCCGCCGAGGCGGCGTTCGAAGGCGTGCTCGACACCGTGTAGTTCGAGCGCGACCCCGGCAGGCCACGTGTGGTGGCTCGCCGGAGGCGCCAGGAACGCGGAAGGGCGGGGCCCGGACGATCCCGGGATCCCCGCCCTCCGCGCGGCTGTGGTGACGGCTCAGCGCTGGATGTCGGCCTCCAGCTCCTTCAGCTTGGCTTCGTACTCGCGGCCGTGGTGCCCGCAGAACAGCAGCTCTCCGCCGTTACGGAGCACCGCACGCAACTGCGCGGCGGCTCCGCAACGGTCGCAACGGTCCGCAGCGGTCAGTTCGGGGCGGGTGAGCGTCGTGGTTGTCATTGGAGTCTCCCTCCGTCCCGGCATCGGAGGCCGATGCCATCAATTCAGCCGCAAGCACCGTGTCGGTGAAGGAACCGATCGCGGTGCTCGCTGCCTCCACTCTTGCAGACGTCTGCGCGCCCGCAAGTGTTCCCGGCCTTCGTGGGAGCCGTGTCACGTCGAATTACCCCAGATGTCCTAATGCCTATTCAACCGCGCCGATCAGGCGTGCCGGGAAGCCGTTTGCGGTGGTCAGGCACTATTGGTGCGTGGATGTTGCGGTGCCGAAACGGCGGGTCGACGGGATTCCCGCGCCACTGTTGTTTGTTCTCAGCGGAATTTCCATGTATGTCGGAGCGGCCATGGCGGTGTGGCTGTTCGGCGCCGCATCGCCTTCCGGGGTGGCCTGGCTGCGCACGCTGGGTGCCGCTTTGATACTGCTTGCGTGGCGACGCCCGAAGGCGGCGGCATGGCGCGGCAGGCCGCTGCTACTCGCGGGCACGTTCGGGGTCGTCACCGCCGGGATGAACGTCTTGTTCTACGAGGCGATCGCCAGGTTGCCGCTGGGCACCGCGGTCGCGTTGGAGTTCGCCGGGCCCGTGACGGTGGCCGCGCTGGGCTCACGTGGCAGGCGCGACGTCGCGGCGCTGCTGCTCGTCGCGGCCGGGGTGGTGGCGATCGCGGACGTGCGGTGGGAGGGCAGCCCCGCCGGTGTGGCGTTCGCGCTGGGAGCCGCGGCGGCGTGGGCAGGCTACATCGTGCTCGGAAAGCGAGTGGCGCACGCGGGCAACGGCATCGACGGCCTCGCGGTCGGGTTCGTCGTGGCCACGGTCGTGCTGTCGCCGCTGGCGTTGGGCACCGGTGCCGTGTGGGGCCGGTTCGACCTGCTCACCATGGGCGTCGGGGTGGGCCTGCTGTCCACCGTCGTGCCCTACGTGCTGGACCAGGTGGTGCTGCGCAGGCTCGGTCGTGCCCGGTTTGCGGTGCTGCTCGCCCTGCTGCCCGTGACAGCGACGGTGACCGGGTTGGTGGTACTCGGGCAGGTGCCCGGCCCTGTGGAGACGGTTGGCATCCTCGCCGTGGTGGCGGGTGTCGCGTTGCGTTCCTCGAAGCAGTGACTGTGAGCCGAAGCACTGGCAGGATGGGCCGATGACCAAGGCGGCATCGGCTGCGGCCAAGGATCTCGCGGTCGCGGGTGTACTGGGGGTCCACCTGTCCTGGGCGGACAACAACGGCATTCCCAGGTCACGAATCGTGCCGATCAGCGGACTCGCCGGGGCGGCGGCATGCGGAGTCGGCGCGACCACGCTGTTCGCGGTGTTCGACAGTCACGACCGCATCACCTACAGCCACCCCGAACTGGGCACCCCGTCGGGCGACATCCGGTTGGTGCCGGTGATCGAGCGGCTACGCAGGCTGGCAGGTCAGCCCGCGCTGGCATGGGCGCCCGCGAGGCAGGTGGCGGGCGACGGCTCACCGTGGCCGTACTGCCAGCGCACCGCACTGGAACGGCAGGTCGCCGAGGCCGAGCGTGAGGGCCTCGAGTTCAAGGTCGGCTTCGAGATCGAGTTCGCCGTGGCACCCGCAGGCAGCTCCGACGTCGTCACCACCCCCGGGCACTCCGGTCCGGCCTACAGCCCGCACGCGCTGGTACCACTCGACGATTTCGTCTGCGCGTTGCTGCACGATTTCGAGGCCAACGGGCTGCGCATCGGGCAACTGCACGCCGAGTACGGGCCCGCGCAACTGGAGCTGAGCCTGCCCGCCACCGACCCGGTGCGCGCGGCCGACGACCAGTTGCTGGCAAGGCAGACCATTCACGCCGCGGCGCGAGCGCACGGCCTGCGTGTCAGCTTCGCCCCGCTGGTCAGCCCGCAGGCACCGGGCAACGGCTGGCACCTGCACACCTCGGTCTGGCGAGACGGCCGCAACCTGCTCGCGGGTGAGGACGGCCCCACCGGCGAGGGCGCGGCCTGCCTCGCGGGCCTGCTGCGCGATCTGGGGGCGTTGACCGCAGTGACGGCCCCGAGTGTGCCCTCGATCCACCGGCTGCGGCCGGGCTACTTCGCCAGCGCCTACACCTTCTGGGGAGTGGAGAACCGGGAAGCGCCGCTGCGGTACGTGCCGGGCACCGCGATGGTCGGCGCCGACCACGCCAACGTCGAGCTCAAACCCTGTGACGCCTCGGCGAACCCCTACCTGGCGTTGGCGGCGTTGATCGCCGCCGGGCGTGCCGGAATCGCCGAGGGACTGGAACTCGCGCCCGCTGTCGATGCCGATCCGGGTACCTGGCAGGAGAGTGAGCGGCAGACCCTGGGCATCGCTTCGCTGCCGTCCTCGCCTTCGGAGCAGGCGCGGCTGCTGGAGGGGTCACCGCGAATCAGGGCGGCGCTGGGGGAGGCGTTGTTCGGTGCGTTTCGCGCGGTCCGCGCCTCCGACGCGGAGTGGGCCGAGGACAAGCCGATCGAGCAGGTCGTGCTGGCGCACCTGTGGCGGTACTGACGGGTGTCGCTGTCGCAGGAGGTGCGCTGGCTGCCCGGTGGCGCCAGGATCGTCGCGCAGGCGCGTGCAGAGCTGCCGCAGAAGAACGAACTGTGTGCCGCGTTCACCGCGGCGGTGTGCCTGCGGGCGCACGGCGTACGCGTGATCGACCAGGACGAGGTGGCTTGCGCGGCGGGCAGCGTGCTGCTCGACGGTGCGAGCGCCTGCCTCCCGCCGGGCGAGGCCGGTCGCACGGACTACCGGATCGCCTTGCCCCGCACCTCGGAGCCGGCCGGGGCGGGGACCTCGGCGGCGGGAGTGGCACACGCCGTCGAGCGACTCTCCGGCGGTGCGCTCGCGGCGGTACCCGCCTGTGGCGAGTGGACGGTGTCGGCGTTGGTCGGGCTGCTCGACGGGGCGCGGCAGCACAGCCGGGTGGGCGTGATGGCGAACGTGGACACCGCCTCGTTCGCCGCTCATGACACCCCGCAACAGGCGTTGCGCGACTACCTCGCCACCGGATTTCCTCCATTGTGGACATCGCGCTGGCGGGTCGGTCACTTCGTGTTGCTCGCGGGCAGCCTTCCCGGTCCCGGTGGTGCCGTTGTGTCTGTTGTGGACACTTATGCTTCCCTGGGGGACAGGGGAGTTCACCTGCAACCGATCAGCAATGTCGTCGCGGCGTTGCGCCGCGAGGATACGCCCGAGGAGGGCGGGGTGCTGCTCGTCGTCCCCGCGGCCGAGGCCGAGCTCGCCCGCCGTCGGGTCGTGGCGGCGGGACTGCGGGTGCGGCTGTGGGACAACGGCAGCCCGGCACCCGAACACCTGCCGCGCACATGAAAAAGCCCGTCGTGGCCGGCGAGCCTGCCACGACGGGCCTGGAATTCCTCAGTCCAGGTAGTCGCGAAGCACCTGGGAGCGCGACGGGTGTCGCAGCTTGGACATCGTCTTGGACTCGATCTGCCTGATCCGCTCGCGCGTCACGCCGTAGACCTGTCCGATCTCGTCCAGCGTCCTGGGCTGACCGTCGGTAAGGCCGAAGCGCAGCCGCACCACGCCTGCCTCCCGCTCCGACAGCGTCTGCAGCACCGACTGCAGCTGGTCCTGCAGCAGGGTGAAGGAGACCGCATCGACGGCCACCACTGCCTCGCTGTCCTCGATGAAGTCGCCGAGTTGCGAGTCGCCCTCGTCACCGATCGTCTGGTCGAGCGAGATCGGCTCCCGCGCGTACTGCTGGATCTCCAGGACCTTCTCCGGCGAGATGTCCATCTCCTTGGCGAGCTCCTCGGGGGTGGGCTCGCGTCCGAGATCCTGCAACAGCTCGCGCTGTATCCGGCCAAGCTTGTTGATGACCTCCACCATGTGCACCGGGATGCGGATGGTGCGGGCCTGGTCGGCCATCGCGCGCGTGATGGCCTGCCGAATCCACCACGTGGCGTAGGTGGAGAACTTGAAGCCCTTGGTGTAGTCGAACTTCTCGACGGCGCGGATGAGGCCGAGGTTGCCCTCCTGGATGAGGTCCAAGAACGCCATCCCGCGGCCGGTGTAGCGCTTGGCCAGCGAGACCACCAGTCGCAGGTTGGCCTCGAGCAGGTGGCTCTTGGCTCGTTCCCCGTCGCGGACGATCCACTTCAGGTCGCGCCGCATCTGGGTGCTGAGCTTCTCGCCCTCTTCCTCTGCGACGCGGAGGCGCTCGGCGGCGTACAGCCCCGCCTCGATCCGCTTGGCCAGCTCCACCTCTTCCTCGGCGTTGAGCAGGGCCACCTTGCCGATCTGCTTGAGATAGGCGCGCACGGAGTCGGCCGAAGCGGTGAGTTCGGCGTCCTTGCGGGCCTGCCGCAGCGCCTCCGACTCCTCCTCGTCCCACACGAAGTCGGGGTCGGTGCGAGACCTGCCGCCCGACTCCTCGTCGGCCTCCTCGGCGTCCTCGGTCACCGTGGCGTCGACGACGTCGACCTCCACGGCATCGACGTCGAGGTCCGACAGATCGACGTCCTCGAGTTCGGCGGTGTCGATGTCCTCGCCGACCTCGGACGACGCCGACGAACCCGACGAACCTGCCTTGGTCTTCGACTTGGTCTTCTCGGTCTTGGCGCCCTTGCGAGTCCGCGTGGACTTCGCGGGAGCCTTCTTCGCGGCCGGCTTCCGGCTCGACGACTCAGCGTCCGGCGTGGCCGTCCCGTTCGCGGCCGCCGTGCTCTCGTCGGCAGTCGGTTCCTCGGCGGCGCTCGTTGTCTTCGTCCCGCTTCGAGTTGCGGTCTTTGCGGCTGCCACGTACGCCCTTTCGCAGCGGTCGATCATGACGAACCGAGACGCTTCGCATCCCGGCTGCCTCAGATTCGGGGAACACGCCCCGGCCTGCGGTTTTACCTCCGCAGCCGAGAGCCGTGTTCCATTGTAACGACGACCGGGGCGTGCGTCGCGAAGCGATCAACTTTCGGGCGCGCTGCCACCGCCGTGCCGCTCAGTGCTCGATACCCTCCGCCGCGGCGGCCGCGGCGCCCACGATCCCTGCGTTGTTCTGCAAAGACGCCACTTCGACGGGGGTGCGGACCCGCAGCAACGGCACCCACTTCTCGGACTTCTTGCTGACCCCGCCGCCCACGACGAACAGGTCGGGCCAGATCAGGTTCTCCAGCACGGTCAGGTAACGATCCACTCGTTTGGCCCACTCCGGGTAAGAAAGCCCCTCGTTGTCCTTCACCGAGGCGGCAGCGCGCTTCTCCGCGTCGTACCCGTCGATCTCGAGGTGGCCGAACTCGGTGTTCGGGATGAGTTTCGCATCGTGGAACAGGGCGCTTCCGATGCCGGTGCCGAAGGTCAGCAGTGCGACGACACCCTGCCTTGCTCTCGGGCTTCCGAACCGCGTCTCGGCCATGCCCGCGGCATCGGCGTCGTTGAGCATGGCGACGTCGGCCACCGTACGGCCGAGCCGTTCGGCGAACATCGCGTCGGCGTCCGTGCCGATCCAGGCAGGGTCGATGTTGGCCGCGGTCTGGGCGACGCCCTTCTTGATGACGGCGGGCAGGGTGATGCCGACGGGGCCGTCCCAACCGAAGTGGTCGACGATCTCGGTGACGACGTCGGCGATCGCGTCAGGTGTGGCCGGTCGCGGCGTGTCGATGCGCAACCGGTCGCCGATGAGCCGGCCCTCTTTCAGATCGACAACGGCGCCCTTGATTCCGCTGCCGCCGATGTCGATGCCGAAGCCGCGGGTCGCCGTCATTGGCGTCGTCCCTTCCTGTTCGATTCAGAAGCCATTGGGCGAGACTTTAGCCGGATGTGGTCACATGGTGACGTGGGAGCTGACGAACTCGAACCGGCCGCGCTGACCTCCACCGCCGAGTCGGTCGCCGCCGAAGCGGCCGAGCTGGTGCGCAGAGCCCGGGAATCCATGCTTGCCGGGCGCTCCGTGGCCGTCGACACCAAGACCAGCGACACCGATGTCGTCACCGCCGTAGACACCGAGTCCGAGCGTTTGATCCGCGCCCGGCTGTCGCAGCTGCGGCCCGGCGAGCCGGTGCTGGGGGAGGAGGAAGGCGGCGACAGCGGGGGCGGTGTCACGTGGGTCGTCGATCCCATCGACGGCACCGTGAACTTCCTGTACGGCTTCCCGTGGTTCGCCGTCTCCGTCGCCGCTCAGCTCGACGGCGTTTCGGTGGCCGGAGCGGTCGTGGAGCCGGTCAGCGGCAGGCGCTGGACGGCCACCCGCGGCGAGGGGGCCTGGTGCGACGGCAGGAGGCTTGCGGTGGCCGAGCCTGCCGGGCTCGACGTCACGCTGCTGACCACCGGTTTCGCCTACAAGTCCGACCGGAGGCAGCGACAGGCCGGGCTGGTCGCCGCACTGCTGGGATACGTGCGTGACATCCGAAGGCCCGGCTCGGCCGCCCTCGACCTGTGCGCGGTCGCGGCAGGCTGGACCGACGCCTACTTCGAGCACGGGTTGCAGCGCTGGGACTGGGCGGCGGGCGCGCTGATCGCCTCGGAGGCTGGTGCGGTGGTCTCACTGCCGGGTGAGGACCGCAGGCTCGGGAAGGACGCGACTCTCGCGGTGGCGCCGTCGGTGGCCGAGCCACTGCGTGCCGCGCTCGCCGAATGCGGTGCCGACGACGTCTGAGACGGTCTGAGACGGTCTGAGACGGCTGAGGTTGGCCGAGGGCGTCCGAGGTTGTCAGGGCGCTGTTGTCAGAGATCGTCAGAGGGCACCTTCGGGTTCCGCCGGTGTCAGCAGTGCTGCGGGCCCGCCTGCTCGAACAGTTCCTCGTCGATCACCGGCCCGCCGCCTGGCGCCGACTGCTCGTTGTTGCCCTTTCCCTGGTGCTTCACCGACCACGCGTTGAGCCGCTGGATGATCTCCAGGCCCGAGGGGGAGGGGCGTACGTCGTTGAACTCCGTACCGACGGCAAGGTCGACGCTGGCGTCCTGCCGGTTGTCGCGGACCAGTTGCAGGCAGGGGTCGACGAGCGCCACCGTGCGCGCGGCGCCCGCTCCGTTCTCGCCGAAGCGGACCTGACCGTGGCAGTCGGCCACCTTCGTGGGGTAGGCGTCGTCGTTCTGCGGTTCCGCGATCTGGCTGAAGCCGAGCCTGCGCATCGCCTCGGTGGTCATCGCGGCTTCGCCCCGCGCCCCGCTGGCGTTGAGCACCCGTACCGCTACCCGGTCGGGCGGAATCGGGGGTGTGCCCGCGAGCCCGTCGGGTGGCAACGGGGTGTAGGTCACCCCGGGTGGCGGCGTGGCGGGCGGTTCGCAGCGAATCGCCGCCTCGAGGTCCTCGGTGGAACTGATGGCGTTCACCCACACGAACACGGCGGCGAGTCCGAGCACGCTCAGTACGGCCAGCGCGGGCAACGGGCGGTACCTGCGGTAGGTCCGCTTACGCGGTGTTCGCGCCGTCCGGGGTCCACCGTGTGGACCGCCTTGCCGACCGCTTTGCCGACCACCGAAGCCCCCGGTCCCCGACGTCACACCTCGCCCCTTCCGAAGCCCCGTTTCCGCGCCCGCCTGTACCGACATCGTCGCTGTTGATCAGCCTAGGCGTTACACGATGCGCTGCTGAAACCGCCACCGGATGGCACCATGATCGCGGGCGGTCGGGCAAGACGACCCGGTGCTCACCCAGCCTCCCGGTACCAATTCGCAATACGAAGGACGGAACCGTTACTCGTCCCGAAATTAACTCTCTTGAGTGACGTATCCTAGAGCCCGGGTGAGCAGCTTCGAGCTGGGGTAAGTCGTGGGCTACCCTCTCCGGGCTCCGGGCGGGTGATCAGGAGTTCGGAAAGAGACCTCCCTCACGCCGATTTCGGGCACAAACACGGGCGCTGGAACGTTGACCAGCGGCACGAGGACTCTCGGGCGCCACTCGAGGGTTCGCGAACTGGTATCGAAGCTGATCGCAGGGGTGAAGGACAATGGCGACCGACTACGACGCTCCGCGCCGCAGCGAAGCCGACGAGCTGGCCGAGGACTCGTTGGAGGAGCTGAAGGCGAGGCGCAACGAAACGCAGTCCGGCGTCGTGGACGTCGACGAGGACGCGACCGCCGAGAATTTCGAGCTTCCGGGGGCGGATCTTTCCGGGTTGTCGGGCGAGGACCTGACGGTGAAGGTGGTGCCGAAGCAGGCCGACGAGTTCACTTGCTCGGTGTGCTTCCTGGTTCACCACCGCAGCAGGCTGGCCGAGGAGTCGGGCGGCAGGCTGATCTGCCGTGACTGCGCCTGAGTGAAGGCACGTTCGGGAGGGGTTCCTCACGCTGGGCGGGGCCTGGAGGGGTTCGAGTTCGCGAACGGGTGGTTGAGCGCAGGCTCGGCCACCCCGTTTCGTATCCGGCCTTCGTGTCCGGCATCGCTAGTGTTCGCCGCCGTGCTCGCGCAGCACGGCGGCGAGTCGCTCGGGGTGCCGGGTGCTGAACACCCAGTAGGGCGTGGGGTCGTCGGGATCGGCGAGCCACACCCGCAGCAGCGTCGGTACCCAGCCCCGGTGTACGAGGAACGCGGCGGGGTCGAGCTGCGGGCCCAGTGCCTTGCGCTTGTCCTGCTTGCCGATGATCTCGACCCGGTCCACGTAGCGAAGCGGCAGGTGCGCCTCACCCACCCACAACTCGGGTTCGGCGCCGGCTGTGACGCTCACCCGGATGCGGCCCAGCGCCACCATGACGAGCGCGACGAGCGGAAGCAAGATCACGTACGGTAGCCAGGCTCGCACACCCGGATATCCCATGTGTATCTCGGCGGCCAGCAGTGCGGCACCGATCAGTGGCAGCGGCCAAACCCACCACGGGACATAGAGACGCTCGGAGTACAGGGTGCTCGTCCGCTGTCGTGTGCGTGCGCGCGCGTTCACGAGGCCAGGGTAGTCTCGCGTGTCGTGTCCAGCGTGAAGGTCCTCGTTTCTCGGCTAGACCCCGACGTGGGGGTGCCCTCCTACGCGCACCGCGGCGACGCGGGCGCCGACCTGGTGGCCACGTCGGGAGTGGAGCTCGACCCGGGGGAGCGCGCGGTGGTCGGTACCGGAGTGGCGATCGCGTTGCCCGATGGCTACGCCGGTTTCGTGCACCCCAGGTCGGGCCTCGGCGCGCGACTGGGGCTTTCGCTTGTCAACGCGCCCGGCACCATCGACTCCGGTTATCGCGGCGAGATCCGCGTGTGCCTGGTAAACCTCGATCCGAAGGAGCCGATCGTGATCGAGCGGGGGGACCGGATCGCGCAGTTGGTGGTGCAACGGGTGGAGCACGCCGAGTTCGTCGAGGTCGCTGAACTTGATGCCACTGAACGGGGCGCGGGCGGCTACGGTTCGACCGGTGGGCACTCCGCGCTGGGAACGGAGAGCTGAAAGTGGGCATTTTCGGACGCAGGCGCGGTAGCCGGGCCGGGAGCGCCGACCCGGCCGACCGCACCGAGACCGAGTACGGCGATTACGGCGATTACGGCGACGAGTACGACGAGCACGAGGACCTGGCGGGCGGTTCGGCACCGGGTCAGGGCCCGTTCGACATCGCTGACGCCCCCGACGACGGCGTCGCCCGGATGGACCTCGGCTCGGTCCGTGTTCCGGTACCGGACGGCTCCCAGGTCCAGGTGGAGATGGACTCCAGCAGCGGCAACGTCCGTGCCGTGCACATCGTCACCGCCCAGGGGCAGGTCACCGTCACCGCGTACGCCGCCCCTCGGTCCGGCGGGCTGTGGCGGGAGGTCAGCGACGAACTGGCCGAGCAGCTGCGCTCCGACGGGGCCCAGGTGAGCGTGGGCCGCGGCGAGTGGGGCATGGAGCTGTCGGCGATCGTCGGTGAGGTGGCACTGCGGTTCATCGGCGTCGACGGCCCGAGGTGGATGCTGCGCGGCGTGATCGCGGGACCGCAGTCGCAGGCCGCGCAAGCCCCCATGGTGCTTCGCGACATCGTGCGCGCGACCATCGTCGACCGGGGTGACGCGCCGATGCCCGTACGCACCCCACTGGCGATCACCCTCCCGGAGGCTGTCGCGGCCCACGTCGCCGAACAGGCGCAGGGGAGAGCCCAGGAGTAGCAAGGCCCGGGCGGAAACGCTTCCCGCCCGGGTCGAACCCCGCAGCGGGAGCGGTTCGTCAGCTCCGCCGAGCTTGTAGCCACGCCCGTACGGCGGCCTCACCGAGCACCTGCCGATCCACACCGACCGCCCGCAACGTGGTCTCCAGCAACGCCGCATTCGGCAGCGCCTGCTGCCATGCCCGCGCGACGGCCACCGGGTGCACCGGATCGTCGGCGCACGCGGCGATGCCGACGGGTACCCGCAGTTGCGGCAGCCGCGTGAGTTCGGGAGCCGGGTGTACCGAGGCGGCGCGCAGGCTCGCCGCCAACTGCTCGCCGTGCCGTCGCCATGCGCGGGTCAACTCCGCCGCCAGCCACGGCGCCACCCCCGAGGTGGCGACCTCGAGTGCGGCGGCCAGCCCCTCGCGGGCCACGAGGTCGGCGCAGCCGCCCGCGGCCACCGCGGCGGGCGCGGCGTCGGCGGCACCGTTCCAGGCAGGCAGTGCCACCAGTACCCCCGCGCAGCGATCCTGCCGTCGCAACGCCCATTCCGTGGCCAGGTGCGCACCGAGGGAGATGCCGCCGACCAGGAGGGGACCGTCGAAAGTGCCTGCGATCTCGTCGAGCAGCCGAGGTGAACCGGTGACCACGTCGGCCCCCTTCGGCGGTGGCGGCGCGATCAACTCGATGCCGAGTGCGGCGAGCGGGCGGGCGAAAACCGAGCGAACGAAGATCTCGTCGGACCCGGTTCCCGGCAGGACAACGGCTGAAAGTCGCGGCATAACGGACGTCACGTTGCGATCCTGACGCAACTCGGATTCGCTGTCCGGCGACAGAGCTACGCTTTAGATCGCACGGGCCATGAGTTGGGGGCCCCGGAGCACAGGAGCAGGCGCCTATGTCCGCCAAAGAAGGCGGCTACTTCAGCCGGTTGGTACGCAAGCTGACCAGTGACATCGCCGATCTCGACGCCGACGACCTCTCCCAGAAGTCGCAGGCCGGTGGTGCGCAGCGGGCGTGCGACTGCAGATCGGGTGAGGAAGTGACCGTGCTCGGTCGGCTGCGCACCGTCAATCTGTGCCCCGCCCGCGAGGCGGCCACTCTGGAGGCCGAGTTGTTCGACGGTACGGACGAGGTCACGCTCGTGTGGTTGGGGCGACGCCGCATCCCAGGGATCGAACCTGGCCGTACCATCAAGGTGAGGGGCCGGATGGCCGATCGCGATGGCCGGAAGGTGCTCTACAACCCCTACTACGAACTGTTGCAGCCGACCTGAGTGAGAGTTGTCCCGCGTGAGTGAACCCGACCGGACCGGCGAGAACACCGACGAAGCCCAGCCTCGGCAGGACCAGCAGGCGCAACCGGACCAGGCCGGGCGCGAGCGGGAGCAGACGCTGCTCGAGCAGATGGGCGGCGTGTCCGGCCTGGTCTACTCCTCGCTGCCGGTGATCGTGTTCGTCCTGCTGAACGCCCTGATCGGGCTACAGGCCGCGATCTGGGGAGCGCTCGGCAGCGCCGTGCTGATCACGGTGGTGCGCGTGGTGCGCAAGGAGCCGGTGCAGCCTGCGATCTCCGGGTTCTTCGGGGTCGCGATCGCCGCGTTCATCGCTTACCGCACCGGATCGGCCAAGGGGTTCTTCCTGTTCGGAATCTGGGCGAGCCTGGTCTACTGCGCGGCGTTGGTGGTGTCGGTGCTGGTGCGTTGGCCGCTGGCCGGAGTCGTGTGGAACTACCTCAACGGCACCGGGATGGCGTGGCGCAAGGACAAGCCGTCCCGGTTCGGCTACGACATCGCCACGCTGGCGCTTGCCGCGGTGTTCGCCGCGCGGTTCGTGGTGCAACGGTGGCTGTACGACGGGGACTACACGGGTTGGCTGGCCTTCGCCAAGATCGCGATGGGTTACCCGCTGTACGGCCTGGCGTTGCTCGTGGTGGTGTGGGCGGTGCGCCGCTCGGACAAGCGACTGAAGGAACTGCTGGAGTCGCAGCCGAGCCAGGAAAGCGACGCCGACATCGAGGCGCGGCTTCGGGTCAAGTACGGCGAGGCGCCGCCGCAGGGCGCCTGAACCGCACCGCTGGGTCAGTAGCCGAGCGCTTCGCGCAGGTCCGGCTCGACGTCGGCAGGGGAAACGAACAGCAACTCGTCGCCCGGTTCCACCGGATCGTCCGGCTGCGGCACGATGACCCTGTCGCCGCGCAGGATCGTCACCAGCGCCGCGTTCTTCGGCAGAGCCAGGTCGCGCACCGGCCTGCCCGCCAGCGGCGTCTCGGCGGGCAGGGTGAGCTCCACAAGGTTGGCCTGGCTCTGCCGGAAGGTCATCAGCCGCACCAGGTCGCCCACGCTCACCGCCTCCTCGACCATCGCGGCCAGCATCCTCGGCGTCGAGACCGACACGTCCACGCCCCAGCTTTCGTTGAACAGCCACTCGTTGGCCGGGTTGTTGACGCGGGCGACCACCCTTCGCACCGCGAACTCGGTCTTGGCCAGCAGTGACACGACCAGGTTGACCTTGTCGTCACCGGTGGCCGCGATCACCACGTCGCACAGCTGGATGCCCGACTCCTCAAGGGTGGACACCTCGCAGGCGTCGCCGAGCACCCAGTCGGCCTGCTCCACCGTCTCCGGTATGAACTGGCGTGACTGCCGCTCGATCAGCATCACCGTGTGTCCGGCTTCGATGAGTTCGGAGGCGATGGAGCGGCCCACCGCACCCGCGCCCGCGATCGCGACCCGCATCAGCTCTCCTCCTCGGGTGGCCGCGCCGCGACGCTGGTCACGTCGCTGACGGTGCCGGAGTGGGCCGCGACGTAGACGACGTCGTCGGCCTGCAGGACGGTCTTGCTCTGCGGCAGCACACCGGTTCCGAAACGCATGATGAAGGCGACCCGCGCCCCGGTCGCGCCCTGCAGGTCACGCACGCTGCGGCCGATCCAGTCCTCGTGCAGCGGCAACTGCAGCAGCGCCATACTCCC
Organism: Saccharomonospora marina XMU15; assembly: GCF_000244955.1. GTDB lineage: Bacteria > Actinomycetota > Actinomycetes > Mycobacteriales > Pseudonocardiaceae > Saccharomonospora_A > Saccharomonospora_A marina. The sequence goes on from NZ_CM001439.1 coordinate 2,345,253, forward strand.
CGAGGGCTCACGCCACGAGGTGGCCACCCCGTTGGGTAGCAGCGTGCGCAGGAACCTGTCGGTCGTCCAGGGCACCGTGGCGACGGTCGGGATGCCCAGCCGCTCGTACACGGCGGCGCGCTTGTGGTCGTAGATGCGGGCGACGACGTGTTCCACGCCGAAGTTCTCCCTGGCCACCCGCGCGGAGATGATGTTGGAGTTGTCGCCGCTGGACACCGCGGCGAACGCCCCTGCGCGCTCGATGCCCGCCTCGATGAGCACCTGGCGGTCGAAACCCATGCCGACGACTTGTTGGCCGTGGAAGTCGCTACCGAGTCTGCGGAAGGAGTCGGGGTCCCTGTCGATGACCGCCACCTCGTGGCCGAGTCGTTCCAGTGCCGCGGCAAGGGACGCGCCGACCCGGCCGCACCCCATGATCACCACGTACACGTTGCCTCCTGTGTCGGTACGGGCTCCAGCATCCGGCCGGTTCGAGGCGACCGTGAACGCCAGCGCCGAACCTACCCCCAGCGCGCCTGCGGACCCCCTCGGCCCCTGCCGTAGCCGTCGCTGCCTTCCAGCCTAGTGAACCGTCGTTGTGGCGTTGCCGAACACGTAAACCTGCTGGGTACGGCGTGACCACGGGGGCGCAGCCGATCGCGGGTCGCTCGAGCCGTGGGAACCGGACCGGGGTGGTGCCTGCAGGCGGCATCGCGACGCCTGCCATTACGCTCCAGCCGTGTCCAAGTTCGCCACCGTGACCAAGCGGTTGCTGCTGGGTCGTCCGTTTCGCAGCGACAGGCTGCAGCACACCTTGCTGCCGAAGCGGATCGCGCTGCCGGTGTTCGCTTCCGACCCGATGTCGAGCGTGGCGTACGCCCCCGAAGAGATCCTGCTCATGCTCTCGATCGCGGGGGCGTCGGCCTACGTCTACAGCCCGTGGATCGGTCTCGTGGTGGCGTTGGTCATGGCGGCGGTCGTGGCTTCCTACCGGCAGAACGTGCGTGCCTACACCTCGGGCGGCGGCGACTACGAGGTGGCCACCGTCAACCACGGTCCCCGATGGGGCCTGATCGTCGGCAGCGCGCTGCTGGTCGATTACATCCTGACGGTCGCGGTGTCGATCGCCTCGGCAGCGGCGAACATCGGCTCGGCGATCCCGTTCGTCGCCACCCACAAGGTGGAGTTCGCCGTGGTGGCGATCCTGTTGCTGACCGCGATGAACCTGCGTGGCGTGCGCGAGTCGGGCACGGCGTTCGCGATCCCGTCCTACGCGTTCGTGATCGGCATCCTCGGCATGATCGTCTGGGGCCTGGTACGCACGTTCGCTTTCGGTGACGAGCTGCGGGCCGAGAGCGCGGACCTGGAACTCGTGGCGGAGGAGCAGCACCTGGCCGGGCTGGGATTCGCCTTCCTCATCCTGCGGGCGTTCTCCTCCGGTAGCGCGGCGCTGACAGGTGTGGAGGCGATCGCCAACGGGGTGCCCGCGTTCCGCAAACCCAGGGGCCGCAACGCGGCCACCACGCTGCTGATGATGGGCGTGCTGGCGATCACGATGTTCCTCGGCCTGCTCTTCCTCGCCAGGCTGACCGGTGCGGTGATCGCGGAGGACCCGGCTGAGCAACTGGTCAACGCCCCGGAGGGCTACGAGCAGAAGACACTCGTCGCCCAGTTGGCGGGCGCGGTGTTCACCGATTTCCAGCCCGGGGTCTGGTACGTGATCTTCTTCACCGGGTTGGTCCTCGTCCTGGCCGCCAACACGGCGTTCAACGGCTTCCCGGTACTGGGATCGATCCTCGCGCAGGACAGGTTCCTGCCCCGGCAGTTGCACACCCGGGGCGACCGGCTGGCGTTCAGCAACGGGATCCTGTTCCTCGCCGGGTTCGCCATCGTGCTGGTGATCGCTTTCAACGCGGAGGTCACCCAGCTGATCCAGCTGTACATCGTTGGTGTCTTCGTGTCGTTCGTGCTCAGCCAGAGCGGCATGATCCGGCACTGGAACCGGCAGCTGCGCGACGAGCGGGACCCGGCGGCACGGCGCGCCATGCGCAGGGCGCAGGTGATCAACGCTTTCGGCCTCGTGATGACCTCGGCCGTGCTGGTGGTCATTCTGCTGACCAAGTTCCTGGCGGGTGCGTGGATCTCGATCGTGGCCATGGCGGGCATCTACTTCGTGATGGGTGGCATCCGTAGGCACTACGACCGGGTCGCAGAGGAACTCAAGGAGATCGAGGGCGAGCAGGTCACCCTCCCCGCGCGCAACCACGCGATCGTGCTGGTGTCCCAGCTGCACCGGCCGACGCTGCGGGCGCTGTCCTACGCCAAGGCGACCAGGCCCGACGTGCTGGAGGCGGTCACCGTCAACGTCGACGACGCCGAGACCAGAAAGCTCGTGCGTGCCTGGGACGAGCACGGCTTCTCGATCCCGCTGAAGGTCGTCGAATCGCCCTACCGCGAGGTCACCAGGCCGGTGCTGGATTACGTCAAGCGGGTCAGGGGTGACCAGCCGCGTAACGTGGTGACCATCTTCATCCCGGAGTACGTGGTGGGCCGCTGGTGGGAGCAGTTGTTGCACAACCACAGCGCGCTGCGACTGAAGAGCAGGCTGCTGTTCCAGTCGCGGGTGATGGTGACGAGCGTGCCGTGGCAACTGGAGTCCTCCAAGCGAGCCTCCCGGCGCGCCGACCGCAGCAGGCCCGTCGCCGGTGACGTCCGGCGCGGCCTGTTCGAGCGGCGGGGCAACGGCGACCGGACCAGGGAGCCGAGGTCGTGAGCGAGAGCTGGCAGGGTCGTACCTTCGAGATCGAGGTCGGTCCCGTGGCGCACGGCGGGCATTGCGTGTCCCGGGTGGACGGACGGGTGGTGTTCGTGCGGCATGCGCTGCCGGGCGAGCGCGTACTGGCCGAGGTCACCGAGGACGCGGGCAAGTCGTTCTGCCGCGCGGACGCCGTCAAGGTCCTCAGCGCCTCCCCGCAGCGGGTCAGCCCACCGTGTCCGGTAGCGGGCCCGGGGCTGTGCGGCGGTTGCGACTGGCAGCACGCCGGGGCGGACGCGCAGCTGGACCTCAAGGCCGCGGTGGTGTCGGAGCAGCTACGGCGGCTGGCCGGAATCGAGGTGCCCGTGCGGGTGGAGGCGCTGCCGGGCGGCCTGCTTCGCTGGCGTACCCGCGTCAGGTTCGTGGCAGGTGAGGATGGTCGCGCGGGGCTGCGTGCCCATCGCAGTCACCGGATCGTGCCGCTGACCGACTGCCCCATCACCACGACGCCGGCGGTGCGAGCGGTGCTGCCACACCGCTGGGGCCCAGGAAACGAGATCGAGGTCACCTCCGACGCCAACGACGAGGTGCACGTGCGCGAGGCGGGCGAACAGCGGCTCGGCGGTGTCGCGGTGCAGCGTGCGGCAGGCAGGCAGTGGCGGCTGTCGGCGCACGGGTTCTGGCAGGTGCATCCTGAAGCGGCCGAGACGTTCGCCAGCGTGGTGGCTGACTGGGCCGAGGCGTCGCAGGGTGGGCTGGCATGGGACCTGTACGCGGGAGCCGGGCTGTTCGCCGGGGTGCTGGCGGAGCAGGTCGGGGCACACGGTCGGGTGCTGGCGGTGGAGTCGGATCGCCGCGCGGTAGTCGACGGCGAGGCGAACACCGCCGGGACGCCACAGGTGCGCTGGCGTCGCGGTGCCGTGGAACGGGTGCTGCGCGACTCGCGCGGCAGGTCTGCCCGCCACCACGAAAGGCCCGAGGTCGTCGTGCTCGACCCGCCGCGCAAAGGCGCGGGCGCTGCGGTGGTCGAAGCCGTATGCCGTGCCGGACCACAGCGTGTGGTGTACGTGGCGTGCGATCCAGCCGCGCTGGCCAGGGACCTGGCGACCTTCGCGGCCCGTGGTTACCGGCTGGACCGGCTGCGCGCCTTCGACGCGTTCCCGATGACACACCACGTCGAGTGCATCGCGCTGCTGCGGCGCGGGTGAGTCGGTGCCGTGGTCAGCTTCCTCGGTGGTGTACCTGGGCCGGGGCCGGGTCTTCGGGTGCACGCAGCAGCGCGAGCACCGCTTCGACGATCCGCTGTGGACTGTCACTGACGTCGACGGTGATGCCGTCCTCGTCGGCTTCGAGCGGCTCCAGGGCGTCGAACTGGGATTCCAGCAGGGACGGCGGCATGAAGTGGCCCGCGCGGGCGGCCAGCCTGCCCGCGATGACGTCACGGGAGCCGTCGAGGTGGACGAAACGCACCCGCGCGGAGGAGCCGCGCAGCGTGTCTCGATAGCGCCGCTTCAACGCCGAACACGTGACCACCGCGCCGCGCCCCGCGTCGGCCTGCTCGTCGATCCAGTCGCGGATGGCCGACAGCCACGGCGCCCTGTCGGCATCGTCGAGTGGCACCCCAGAGGCCATCTTCGCGATGTTGGCCTCGGGGTGGAAGTCGTCGGCCTCCGCCACGGGCCAGCCGAGTCGCGCCGCCAGCAGCCGGGCGACGGTGCTCTTGCCCGCGCCCGACACGCCCATCACCATCAGGCAGGTGGACATGATCACTCCCTCACCGAGAGAGACATCGTCGCACGAACGGGTGGCGAGAACCCGGCGCGGTGCCGCGCACTCTCGGTGGAGGACCTACCGCGGGCGTCGACTGCGGGTGAGACCAGGCAACGACTTCACACGGTATTTTCACGCCGGGGGCGATCCACTCGGTTGAGGTCGAGTTCATCCGTCCGCGCTCTCCTAGACTGGGCGGGCGAGGCAGCGAAGGCGATTGCGACTGATGGCGACCGATGGCGAGCGAGGTGGAGCGTGACGTTGCTGGAGTCCGTGCACGGACCGGCCGACCTCAAGCGAATGGACCACGACGAGCTTGACGTACTGGCTGGAGAGATCAGGGATTTCCTTGTCGACAGGGTGTGCAGGGCAGGCGGCCACCTCGGACCGAACCTCGGTGTCGTCGAACTGACGCTGGCGCTGCACCGGGTCTTCGACTCGCCGCGCGACGCGTTGCTGTTCGACGTCGGTCACCAGGCCTACGTCCACAAGATCGTCACCGGTCGCCACAGCGGCTTCGACAGCCTGCGGCAGCTCGGCGGTATCGCGGGCTACCCCTCCCGTGCGGAGAGCGAGCACGATCACATCGAGAACAGCCACGCCTCGACGGCGCTTTCCTACGCCGACGGGCTGGCGAAGGCGTTCCAACTCGAAGGAGGCGGTCGGCACGCCGTCGCCGTGGTCGGGGACGGCGCCCTCACCGGCGGCATGTGCTGGGAGGCGCTGAACAACATCGCCGCCGATCCGCAACGCCCCGTGGTGATCGTGGTCAACGACAACGGCAGGTCCTACTCGCCCACCATCGGAGGCCTCGCGGAACACCTGGCTTCGCTGCGGCTGCGGCCCGGCTACGAGCGGCTGCTCGACGGCGGGAGGGAACTGCTGCAGCACACCCCGGTGGTGGGCAAGCCGATCTACACGGCCCTGCATGCGGCCAAGGCGGGGATCAAGGACGCGTTGAGCCCGCAGGTGATGTTCTCCGACCTCGGTCTGAAGTACTTCGGTCCGGTGGACGGGCACGACATCCCCGCGCTGGAGAAGGCGCTGGCCGCTGCCAAGGCATTCGGTGGACCGGTGATCGTGCACGCGGTCACCGAGAAGGGCCACGGTTACCCGCCCGCGGTGAACCACGAGGCCGACCAGATGCACCAGACCGACCCCATCGACCCGCGAACCGGGCTGCCGCCGGTGAAGGGGCCGAGCTGGACGTCGGTGTTCAGCGACGAGCTCGCCGCCATCGGCGCCGAGCGCGATGACGTGGTCGCGATCACGGCCGCGATGTTGCGTTCCACCGGACTGCACACCTTCGCCGAGGAGTTCCCCGAAAGGTGGTTCGACGTCGGCATCGCCGAGCAGCACGCGGTGACCTCGGCCGCGGGGCTGGCGATGGCGGGCAAGCACCCGGTGGTCGCGGTGTACTCCACCTTCCTCAACCGCGCGTTCGACCAGGTGCTGATGGACGTTGCGCTGCACCGCCTGCCCGTCACGCTGGTGCTCGACCGGGCCGGTATCACCGGGCCCGACGGGCCGAGCCACCACGGCATGTGGGACCTGTCGCTGCTGGGGATGGTCCCTGGCATGCGGGTGGCCGCACCGCGCGATGCAGGCACCCTGTGCGAGGAGTTGCGTGAGGCCGTGGCGGTGTCGGACGGCCCGACAGCCCTGCGGTTCTCCAAGGGTTCGGTCGTGGAGTCGGTGCCCGCCGTCGAACGCGTCGGTACCGTCGACGTGCTGCGCAGGGGCGGGTCCGAGGACGTGCTGCTCGTCGCGGTGGGGGCGTTCGCGGGGCTCGGACTCTCGGCGGCCGATCGGCTCGCCGACCAGGGCATCGGGGTGACCGTGGTGGACCCGCGCTGGGTGCTGCCGGTCGCGCCCGAACTGGTGGAACTGGCCGCCTCACACCGGTTGGTGGTCACCGTCGAGGACTGCGGCAGGCACGGCGGGTTCGGTTCCGCGCTCGCGGCCGCGCTGCGCGACGCCGACTGCGATGTCCCGTTGCGCGACCTCGGTGTGCCGCAGCGATTCCTGCAACACGGCTCCCGTGAGCAGGTACTGGCCGGTGTCGGGCTGACCGCGCAGGATGTGGCGCGCAAGGTCACCGAGTGGGCGGCCAACCGGATCGGCGATGCGCAGGCGGCCGACGAAGCCGCGGTGGAGTCGCCCCGCGACTGAGCATCGCCGGTGCCGCCGACCGGCTTCCCGGCAGCGCAGCGGGCGTAAGGTTCTTCTCAGGAAGCTGTGGAACGGTGTTGACGTGCGGGTACTGGTAGTCGAGGACGAAGAGCCGCTGGCCGAGGCGATCGCGCGCGGGCTGCGCAGGGAGGGCATGGCGGTCGACGTCGCGCTCAACGGCGACGACGGCCACGAGAAGGTGTCCATCACGCGCTACGACGTGGTGCTGCTCGACCGCGACCTGCCCGGCATGTCCGGCGACGAGTTGTGCAAGGAGATCGTCACCTCCGGCGAGTTGACGAGGGTGCTGATGCTCACCGCCAGTGGTGCGGTGTCCGACCGTGTCGAGGGGCTGTCCCTCGGTGCCGACGACTACCTCGCGAAGCCGTTCGCGTTTCCCGAGTTGGTGGCACGGGTCAGGGCGCTGGGGAGGCGGGCGACACCGCCCGCCCCACCGGTGCTGACCGCCGACGACGTCGAACTCGATCCGGCGAGGCGGACGGTGCACCGGCGGGGCAGGCTGGTCGACCTCACCCGCAAGGAGTTCGGGGTGCTCGAGGTGTTGCTGTCGGCGGGGGGAGCCGTTGTCAGCAGTGAGGACCTGCTCGAGCGGGTGTGGGACGAGAACGCCGATCCGTTCACCACGACGGTCCGGGTCACCGTCATGACGCTGCGGAAGAAGCTCGGTGAGCCCGGCATCATCGAGACCGTGGTCGGTTCCGGTTACCGGGTCCCCGGTGCGGGCTCGAAGACGGGTTCTGGTTCCCTCGAGGGGTGATGCGCCTGCCCGGCCTGCCCGCACGCGGTCTGCGTGCTCGCATCACCGTGCTCGCGACCGTGCTGGTGGCGGCGGTGAGCGTGGTGTTGTTGTGGCTGGCCTGGCGCCTGGTCGGCGATTCGGTCGCGGCCGTGCCCGACCTGCCTCCCGGCACGACGGTGCGGGTGGACGGTGTCGCTGTGGAAGCCTCGGTGCTGGCCGAGTACCTGCGCGAGCATGCGAGGCAGCGGATGCTGCTGGCCGGTGCCGTCGCGTTCCTGTTCGTTGTGGCAGCGGCGGCGATCCTGGCGTGGACGTTCACCTCGCGGGTACTGCGCCCGCTTCGGGAGATCACCGACACCGCGCGCCGGTTGTCGGTGGAATCCATGGGCGAGCGCATCGGGACGTTGCGCACCCGCGACGAACTGGCCGAACTGGCTCACACCTTCGACGCGATGCTCGACCGGTTGCAGGCCGCCTTCGACGCGCAGCGGCACTTCGTCGCCAATGCCAGCCACGAGCTGCGGACCCCGCTTTCGGTGATCCGCACCGAACTCGACGTCACGTTGTCCGACACCGCCGCCGACGAGGTGGAACTGCGCAGGATGGCCGAGGTGGTCCGCGACGCCACCGATCGCGCCGAACGGCTGGTCGGTTCGCTGCTGCTGCTGGCACGCACCGACGGTGCTGGTGTCGCCGCCCTGGAGCGGGTGGACCTGGCCGTGGTGGTGGACACCGCGTGGCGCGCGGTGCGGTCCGAGGCCGACAAGCGGGGGCTGCGGGTGGAGTTCGACACCGCGCCCGCCGCCGCGACAGGCGATCCGGCGTTGCTCGAACGGGTCGCGGGCAACCTGCTGGAGAACGCGGTGCGGCACAACGTGGACGGTGGCTGGATCGAGGTCGCGACCCGCCCGGGCGAGCGCTGGTCCACGCTCACCGTGCGCTCGTCGGGACAGCTCATCGACCCGGTGACGGTCTCGGAGCTGTTCGAACCGTTCCGGCGGGCGGGGGTGGCCCGTACGGCCCGGTCCGGTGCCGGGCTCGGGCTGTCGATCGTGCGCGCGGCGGTGCGGGCACATGGTGGATCGGTGGCGGCCGAACCGGTGGTCGGCGGCGGACTCTCGGTGACCGTGCAGCTGCCCTCGGCGGCGTAGGCGGCTACGGTCGGGGCATGGTTCCCACGGTCGAGCTGAACAACGGTGTCCGGATGCCCCAGGTGGGGTTCGGTGTCTACAAGATCCCCGACGGCCAGGTGGTCGGCGCACTGCGGACCGCTTTCGATGCGGGCTACCGAAACGTCGACACCGCGACGCTGTACCGCAACGAGCGCGGAGTCGGTGTCGCGATCGCGGAGTCGGGGCTACCCCGCGAGGACGTGTTCGTCACCACCAAACTGTGGAACACCGACCACGGCCACGACGAGGCCATGCGCGCTTTCGACACCAGCCTGAACCTGCTCGGGCTGGACTACGTCGACCTTTACCTCATCCACTGGCCGGTCCCTTCGGCGGATCGGTACGTGCCGACGTGGCAGGCGCTGCGCAAGATCGCCGAAGCAGGCCGAGCCCGCGCGATCGGGGTGTCCAACTTCCAGGTCGAGCACCTGCGCAGGCTGGTGGAGGAGACCGGTGTGGTACCGGCCGTCAACCAGATCGAGCTGCACCCGTGGTTGCAGCAGTCGCAGCTGCGGGCATTCCATTCCGCACACGGCATCGTCACGGAGGCGTGGGCGCCGATCGCGCGTGGCGGGGCTCGGCTCGGTGACGAGGTGCTGGACAGGCTCGCCCGCAAGCACGGCAAGACACCGGCGCAGGTGGTGCTGCGCTGGCATGTCGAACTGGGGCACGTGGTCATCCCGAAGTCGGTGACGCCGAAACGGATCGTCGAGAACATCGACATCTTCGATTTCGAACTCGACGAGCAGGACATGTCGGCGATGGCCACGCTCGACCACGGCCACCGTACCGGCCCGCATCCCGACAGCATGGGGTGAGCCGCGACTCAGGCGTGGGTGTGCAGTGCCTTGCTGAGTTCGGCGGCGGTGAGTTCGATCTGCCACGGCCGCGCACCCCCGGCGCGCAATGCCTCGGCGACACTCTCCGGGGAAAGGTCCGACGGCGGGCGCCAGCAGGTTCGCCGCAGCAGGTCGGGAAGCAACAGGTTCTCCACCGGCAGGCGGTGATGCTCGGCCAGCTTGGTCAGTGCCGTGCGCGCGGCGGCCAGCCGCGCGGCGGCGTCGGGGTCCTTGTCCGCCCATCGGTTGGGTGGCGGCGGGCCGTCGTTGGGCGGCGAAGGGTTCGGCAGTTGTGAGGCGGGCAGCGTTCGCGCCGCTTGCAGGTGCCGTAGCCAGTTTGCCGTGTAGCGGCGCTGCACCCGCCCCCCGAACACCGGCAGGGCCTGCAGGTCGGCCGTGGTGCGCGGGTCGGCGAGCACGGCGTTGATGATGGCGCTGTCGGGCAGAATCCGGCTGGGCGCGCGATCGCGCTTGCGGGCGAGTTCGTCGCGAGCCTGCCACAGCGCGCGGACGGCGGCGAGCCCGCGAGCGGTGCGGACCTTGTGAATGCCCGAGGTGCGTCGCCACGGTTCCGAGCGCGGTGCGGGCTGGCCGCCCGAGGTCCGAACCCACTCGAATTCCTGCCGCGCCCATTCCAGCTTGCCCTGTGCCGCCAGCTCGGCCTCCAGCTTCTCCCGAAGCGGCACCAGCAACTCGACGTCGAGCGCGGCGTAGTTGAGCCAGTCGGTCGGCAGTGGCCGTTTCGACCAGTCGGCCGCGCTGTGGCCCTTCTCGAGCTTGTAGCCGAGCAGGTTCTCCACCAGCGTGCCCAGCGCCACCCGCTCGTGGCCCGCGAGCCTGCCCGCCAGTTCGGTGTCGAACAGTGACGGTGGCCGCAGGCCGAGGTCGGCAAGGCACGGCAGGTCCTGCGACGCGGCGTGCAGCACCCACTCGGTGTCGGCGAGTACGGCACCGAGTGGTTCCAGGTGGTCGCGCAGCGGTATGGGGTCGATGAGCAGCGTGCCGGAGCCCTCGCGCCGCAGCTGTACGAGGTAGGCCCTTGGCCAGTACCGGTACCCGGAGGCGCGCTCGGTGTCGATCGCGATCGAGCCGCTACCCGCCGCCAACCGGTCGCACGCCCGGCGCAGTTGCTCGGGTTCGGAGACCACGGCCGGGGTTCCCCCCGCCGGTTCCCTCAGCGGTATGGACGGCGGCATGGGCGCAGACTCCACCGGCACACCTGCGCCGTGATCTGCGTTGTCCACAAGAGTGAACCCTACGGGACGGGAAAGCCGCGCCTGGTTCGCCCGTCCCGTAGGGGACCCTCGTGACTAGCGGATCACACCGGCCCGCATGGCCAGCGCGACCATCTGAGCGCGGTCTCCGGTTCCGAGCTTGCGCCCGATCCGCGACAGGTGGGACTTCACCGTGAGCGCGGAGAGGCTCAGCTCCTCACCGATTTCCTTGTTCGACTGCCCGTCCGCGACCAGTTGCAGCACCTCGACCTCCCGAGCGGACAGCTCGCGCGGGGTGTTGTCGGTGCCCGGCACGCGGGTGCCGGTGGCCAGTACGGGCGCCACGCTCGGGTCGGCGTACACGCCGCCTTCGAGCACCCTGCGCACGCCGTCGGTGACCACCACCGGCGACGCGGACTTCAGCAGGTAGGCCTGGGCGCCCGCCTGGAATGCGGAGCGGACGGCGTAGGGATCGTCCGACGACGCCAGCACGACGACGCGGGGCCAACCGTTGGTTCGAAGCTCGGTGACGAGTTCGATGCCACTGCCATCAGGCAGGCCGAGGTCGAGGATCGCGAGGTCACACGGCCCGGTGGCCGTAGCCCTCGCCCGCGCCTCGGCGACGGTCGCGGCCTCGTGGACCGTGCCCGCGCCCATTTGCGCCAGTCGTGCGGCAATCGCCTCCCTCAACAGCGGGTGGTCGTCTACGACCAGCACCGAAAACAGTTCCTCCCGCGGGTGCGGGACCATGCTCGCCGGCAACGCGCCGGCTGGCGTGGATCGGACGGCCTGGGTAAAGCCGACGGCAGCCACGTCACTACCTCCCTGGAGTCGGTCGTGCCCCCCGACCGGCACCGGGACTTTCGGCCAATCAGCCGCGCCAGCTTTAGACCGAAAGTGGTGTCGTCGCATGCACTCTAGCCGCCCGAGTGGGTCAGTGGGGGGATCGAACACGTATCTATCCCAATCGGGTAGTTACTCGCATCTCCCCACGTAACACGATCGAGTTAATACACAGCCCGTGGTTAACACATAGCGAAGCGTCGGCGATATAACAGGAATCCGGATATTCAGGCGCGCGTGCAGATGCTCTGTGCAGGGCGAATGCGGATGCCTTGCCCGAGGACGGGGCGGGGGAGGGAGCGTCTCGCGAGAGGCTCCAGTATCACTCACCCCGAGCCCCGAAGGGACCGGGGGTGCCCCGACCGGGCGGTGCCGCGGCGGGGGCCGTGCCGACCGCTCGTGGTGCTGTCAGCGCCGTCAGCGGGTCAGGACGACTGCCGCTGGTCGAACAACGTGACACCCACCGGTGGCAGTCCCGCGTAGCTCGAAAGGACCCGGCAGAACGCGTCACAGTGGCTACGCAGATCGGCGGTGGCCGGGGTCCACGAGGCCCGCAGCTCGATGTCGTCGGTTCGGCCCTGGGCCGCGATGTCGCCGAACCGCGCCGATGAGGTCTCCGTCACCGTGCCGCCCAGCGCCTTCCATGCCGCGCCTGCGGACTCCAGCGCCTCGGTGAGCCACGACCAGCCCACCGTGGGCAGGAAGGGATCGGTGGCGAGTTCACGGTCGAGTTCGGCCCGTACGTAGAGCACCAGTCGGAACACGCCGTCCCAGCTTTCCTGGCCCTCGGGATCGTGGAGCAGGACAAGCCTGCCGGAAGCCTGCACGTCACCGGGGCCGCTGGTCTCGGCGCCGAGCGCGTGCGCCCACGGCGCGAGCCGCTGCGGTGCCCGGATCTCCTCCAGGCGAACCTCCGGTCGCGGGCGCACGGACTCCAGCGTGGCGACGGCGGCACGGAACTCCTCGGGCGCCTGGGTCATGGCGGTCACCGCCCGACTGTAAGCCGCGCTCGCCGCGAGTCGGGCGAGGACGCGCCGAGAGAAGCCACTCCGACGCCGCGTGGCACGATAGCGATGATGACAACATCTCAGGCGTCGGCCCGCCGCGAGCTCGCCGACGCGCCGCTGTTGGTCGCCGCGAGGGGTGGCAGGCCGTCGCGCGTGCCCGTGTGGTTCATGCGCCAGGCGGGTCGCTCGCTGCCGGAGTACCGAGAGGTTCGGGAAGGCGTGCCGATGCTCACGGCCTGCCTCGATCCCGAACTGCTGGCCGAGATCACCCTGCAACCGGTACGGCGGCACGGCGTGGACGCGGCGATCCTGTTCAGCGACATCGTCGTGCCGCTCTACGCGGCCGGAGTGGAGATCGACATCGTGCCGGGAACCGGCCCGGTGGTGGCCACGCCCGTGCGCTCACGCGATGCTGTCAGGGGATTGCCGAGGTCGGACCCCGACCGGCTGCGCGCGGTCGCCGACGGGGTGGGGCTGCTGCTGTCCCGGCTCGGCGACACGCCGCTCATCGGGTTCGCGGGAGCGCCGTTCACCCTCGCCTCCTACCTCATCGAGGGCGGGCCCAGCCGCAACCACGAGCACACCAAGGCCCTCATGCACAGTGACCCCCTGCTGTGGCACGAACTCGCCGACACGCTGGCCGAGCTGACGCTGACGTTCCTGCGCGTCCAGCTCGATGCCGGTGTCGACGCCATCCAGCTGTTCGACTCCTGGGCCGGTGCCCTCTCCGAGCGCGACTACCGCGAGTTCGTACTACCGCACTCCGCCAAGGTACTGGCCGGCGCGGGCGAATACGGGGTGCCTCGCGTCCACTTCGGTGTCGGTACCGGCGAACTGCTCACCGCCATGCGGGAAGCGGGCGCCGACGTGGTCGGAGTCGACTGGCGGGTGCCGCTCGACGAGGCCGTCCGCAGGCTCGCGTCGCCGGGCGGACCCGACCCCGTCGTGCAGGGCAACCTGGACCCGGCGTTGCTCATGGCGCCGTGGCCGGTGGTGGAAGCCGAGGTGCGACGCATCGTCGAGGAGGGCAGGACGGCGGCGGGCCACATCTTCAACCTCGGCCACGGTGTGCTGCCACAGACCGACCCCGGCGTGCTGAGCAAAGTCGTGGAGCTCGTGCACAGCTTGTGAGGTCAGCATGCGGGTAGCGGTGGTCGGCGGGGGCATCTCGGGGCTGGTGGCCGCATACCGGTTACGTACGGCGCTGAACGACGCCGCCACCATCACCGTCTGCGAGGCGACCGGCGAACTCGGCGGCAAGCTACGCACCGGCAAGCTCGCGGGACGCGCGTTCGACGTCGGGGCCGAGGCGTTTCTGGCGCGCAGGCCGCAGGCCGTCGAACTGGCGCGCGAACTGGGACTCGGTGCCGAGCTGACGCACCCCGCGCCGGTGTCGGCGACGGTCCGCGCGGGCGGCAGGACGCTGCCGCTGCCGCGCCACACCGTCATGGGCGTGCCTGCCGCCCCGGACGCCGTGCGGGAGGTGCTGTCGGATGCCGGTGCCGCAGCCGTGGCCGCCGAGGCGAACCTGCCGGGGCTGTCGCTGCCGCGGCAGGACGAGTGCGATGTGTCGCTCGGCGCGCTGCTGCGGCAACGGTTCGGCGACGAACTCGTGGACCGCCTGGTCGACCCGCTGCTGGCGGGGGTGTACGCGGGCGGCTCCGACGGGCTGGGCCTGCGCGCCACCATGCCCGCTCTCGCTGCCGCCGTGGACGCGGGCGCGGGCTCGCTGACCGAGGCGGCCAGCGGACTGCTGCCCGACCACCCCAACTCCTCGCCGGTGTTCGCGACCCTCACCGGTGGGCTCGGCACGCTGGTGAGCAGGCTCGCCGCCGCGTCCGGTGCCCAGCTGCGCTTGGGCGCGCCGGTGCGGGCACTGCGCAGACGCGGCGACGGCTGGCGGCTGGTGTTGGGTGCCGTCGCCGCGGCACACGCACCCGCCGACGCGGAACTGGACGCGGACGCCGTGGTGCTTGCCGTGCCCGCAACCGCCGCGAGCAGGTTGCTCGCCGAGGTCGCACCGGAGGCCTCCGCCGCGTTCGCAGAGGTGGAACTGGCCTCGATGGCCGTCGTCGGACTCGCGCTGCCGCCGGGGACCGAGCTGCCACGGGCTTCCGGGGTGCTGATCGGTGAGGGGGAGCTACGCGGCGACGGCACACCGTTCACGGCCAAGGCGTTCACCTTCTCCGCACGCAAGTGGGGCCACCACGACGGGCAGGGTGCTCCGGTGCTGATCCGTGGCTCGGTCGGCCGCTTCGGTGACACCGGCCTGCTGCGGGCCCGCGACGACGAACTGGTGCGGCTGGTGCGCTCCGATCTCGCCGAACTCACCGGATGCAGCGCCGAGCCGGTGGACACGCTCGTGCAGCGGTGGGGTGGGGGCCTGCCGCAGTACGGCGTCGGCCACCTGTCGCGGGTACGGCGTATCGAACGTGCTGTCGGCGAGATCGACGGACTGGAGGTCGCCGGCGCGACACTGCACGGCGTCGGTATCCCGGCCTGTATCGCCACCGCCGACGCGGCCGTGGCCAGACTGGTGGGACGATAGGGGCATGGCGCGCCTGAACTACCAAGAACTCAACGACACCATCCGCTACACCGCCTGGTCGGTGTTTCGAGTCGAGCCGGGGCGATTGCCCGACGACAGGGGACAGGCTGCCGCCGAGACCGCCGAGTACCTCGACGCGCTCGAGGGCAAGGGCGTGGTCGTGCGTGGCGTCTACGACGTCGCCGGGCTGCGGGCCGACGCCGACTACATGATCTGGTGGCACGCCGAGGAGCCCGAGCAGGTCCAGGCTGCCTACACCGGGTTCCGGCGCACGCCGCTGGGCAGGGTGTCCATCCCGGTGTGGAGCCAGTTCGCGCTGCACCGTCCCGCCGAGTTCAACAAGAGCCACGTGCCCGCTTTCCTCGCAGGCGAGGAACCCCGCAAGTACGTGTGCGTGTACCCGTTCGTCCGCTCCTACGAGTGGTACCTGCTCCCGGACGAGGAACGACGCAAGATGCTCGCCGACCACGGGATGCAGGCCCGCGACTACCCCGACGTGCGGGCGAACACGGTCGCCTCGTTCGCCCTCGGTGACTACGAGTGGATGCTCGCGTTCGAGGCCGACGAACTGCACCGCATCGTCGACCTGATGCGGCACCTGCGCGGCACCGAGGCCCGCAGACACGTCCGGGAGGAAATCCCCTTCTACACCGGCACCCGCGTGCAGCCGCGGGAACTGGTGCTCAACCTGCCGTGAGCCGGGGCCGGGTCGGGGCGCCCGCCGCGCTCACGACCCGGCAGGCACCAGGCGCAGCGCGATCGAGTTGATGCAGTACCGCTGGTCGGTGGGCGTGGGATAGCCCTCGCCCTCGAAGACGTGGCCAAGGTGGCTGTGGCAGGAGGCGCACAACACCTCGGTGCGGACCATGCCCAGCGAGCGGTCCTCCCGCAGCAGCACGGCGTCGGAATCGGCCGGGTCGTAGAACGACGGCCAGCCGCAGTGACTTTCGAACTTGGTGTCGCTGCGGAACAACTCGGCTCCGCAGGCCCTGCACTCGTACACGCCGGTGGTGGAGGTGTCGGTGTACTCGCCGGTGAACGGCGGCTCGGTAGCGCCCTGCCGCAGCACGGCGTACTCCTCGGCATTGAGTTCCTGACGCCATTCCTGCTCGGATTTCACCACGTTGGGCTCGGCACCGGTGACAGGTTCCATGCCTGCCAGGCTACCTGGCCAGCCACCTCAGCAGGTCGCCGAGCGTGTCCCAAGCGGTCACCACCACACCGGTCATGATCAGCAGCACCACCAGCGCGGCGATCCACCAGCGCAGCCCGCCCGCGCGGTTGCTGCCCTCCGCGAACTCCGCAACGCCCTTGATCGACGCCTCGACGGTGAAGGCGGGATCGCAGCGCTGCATCCGGTCCAGATGCTCGGCGAAGGCCCGCGCCTCCGGGTCGTCCGGGTCCAGCCCGACGAGGTCGTCGTCGAAGCGCGGGTGGCGTCCCGGTGTCTCGGTCATAAGTCAACGGTAAGCCAGGCAGCGAGCCGGGCGCATCAGCGTTTGACGTTGTGATCCGGGCGCGGGTCACCGTCCAGTAGCAGTGTGCCACCGGAGTCGAGCACCGTGAAGTACATCGGCCGCAGCCCGCTGCCGAAGTCGACGTCGACACTGATGTCGACGGAGCCGTCGGGGTTGTTGGCGCGCTTGTACGCCACCGCGTTCTGCAGGTTCCGGATCTCGTGGTCGTCCCAGTAGTCCTTGTAGGCCTTCTCGTCGCCGAACAGCGCCTGACCGGCCGGGGTCAGCATGTCCCAGTTCTTCTCCGGGTCGTCGTAGAAGTCGATCACGCGCTGCCCGGCCGCACCCCAGTCGACAGCGGAGTCGGAGTTTTGGACCTGGTTGCTTTCACTGGTGGACGGGGGGCCGGAACTGGGTGGTGCGCTCGATGCGGTGTTGCCGCCCTGGTTCGCGGCGTTGGGATCGTCCGTGCCGCTCGAGTTCAGCGCGATGACGAGCACGGTGACGACCAGTGCCGCCGCGAGCCCGATCGCCCCGAGAACGAGCGGCTTGCGTCTGTCGCCACCGCCATCGTTGTTCGCGCCGTTGCGGGGAGGAACCGGCGGGTAGGTCGAGGTGGGGCTGCGCCTGGGGGCCTCCGCCGCGTTGCGTTGCCACGGCGGTGGCGGGGCGGGCGCCCGAGGCGGCTCGGCCGCGGCGGGCCTGGCGCCCGCACCCGCTACGGGCAGCGGGGGAGACACCCGGGTGGCGGGGGAGGAGCTGCCGTTGGTCTCGCTCGTGGCCAGTTTCGCGAGGCGGTCCCTTGCCTCGCTCATGCTCGGGCGCTCTTCCGGCTCGGTGCGCAGCAGGCTCATCAGCAAGGCGGTCGCCGCTCCTGCCCGGGTGGGCGGGTTGACCTTGCCGTTCGCGGCCGCGTACAGCAGCGCGAGCTGGTTGGTGCTGTCGCCGTAGGGCGGAAGCCCTTCGATGGCGTGGTACAGCGTCGCGCCGAGTGCGAACACGTCGGAGCTCGGCGTGGGGTCGGCGCCCCTGGCCAGTTCCGGCGCGAGGTAGGCGGGTGTGCCGCCGATCAGGCCGGTCTGGGTGAGAGTGAGGTCGCCGCTGGCCCTGGAGATGCCGAAGTCGGTGATCTTGCAGGTGCCGTTGTCGTCGATGAGGATGTTGCCCGGCTTGATGTCGCGATGCACAATCCCGGCCCGGTGCGCTGCGACCAGGGCCGCGGCCACCTGCTCGCCGATGCGCGCCACCTCCGCGACCGGCAGGGTTCCGCGCTCTCCGAGGATCGCCGAGAGGCTGCGGGACGGCAGGTACTCCATCACCAGGCAAGGCTCGCCAGCGTGCTCGGCGATGTCGAAGACCACGATCGCGTTGGGATGCTGGAACCGCGCCGCGTTGCGTGCCTCACGCATCGCCCGCTGCCGCATGGTCGCGCGCTCTTCCTCGGACAGCCCCGGCTGCGTCACGATCTGCTTCACGGCGACGGACCGTTCGAGGCGCTCATCGATCGCTCGCCAGACGATGCCCATGGCACCGCTGCCGACGTGCTCGACGAGGCGGTAGTGGCCTGCGATCAACTGACCGGTGTCGATGGCGCCTGCTCCTCGGCTGTGTTTCGCGATCGGGGAATGGACTTCGGGCGCGAACCGTGCCGATCCGCGCCCGGTTGAGTGTAGCGCTCCGCATCCGGCGCTCCCCGTGAACCGCCGTGCGGCACCGACCTAGTTGTCCGCCCGCGCGGGCAGCGGAGCAGGGCGTTGCGCCGAAGAGAGGACACGCGAAAGACCAAGTGCGCCGAGTGCGGCGAAGGCCAGGTAACAACCGACGAGTGCGGGCGGCGTCGTGCCCGCGAGCGCGTCGCCGAGCACCACGACGGCCACCGTTCCAGGAAAGCTGCCGAGCACGGTCCCAACGAGGTAGGGCCGCAGCCGCAGCCCGGAAAGCCCGCAGCCGTAGCTCAGCGGCGCGAACGGCAGCACCGGGATGAGTCGCAGCGAGGCGACCGCGAGCGCACCGCCGCCGGTGAGCCGCTCGCCCACGGTGCGTAGCCGCCTCCCGCGAGGAAGCCGGGAGAGCAGGTCCCCGCCCAGTGCCCTGGCGAGCAGGAACGCCAGGAGCCCCGAGATCGCCGTCGCCACCACCGCTACGGCGACACCGAGCGCCTCGCCGAGCAGCAGGCCCGCGGCGAGGTTGAACACCGTCCGTGGGATCGGAGCCACCGTCAGCAGGGCATAGGCCAGCAGCAACACGAGTACGGCCGCCGGTCCCGTCCCGGCCACCCACGCCCGCAGTTCGGCGGGGCCGGGGATCGGCAGCAGCAGCGCCGCGACGGTCAGCGCGGCCACGGCCGCGAGTACACCCAGCAATCTCCTCGCACCCGCCACCCGCTCAACGGTAGAGCACGTGCGGCCGCGCCTCGCGCCGACACCTGTCCACAACGGACTCGCGGTGCGGCTCAGTCGCGTGCCGCCGCCGCGATCCGGCCGTCGCGCCGGAACTCGCCGTGCCCCAGCAGCGCGCCTCGCTCGCCCGTCGCGAGCCAACCGTCCTCGGTCACTCGCCGCGCCGGGCCCGCCTGCTCGCCGAGGTAGTGGTCGACGACGCAGTAACCGCGAAACCGCAGTTCTCCTGTCTCACCGGGCGGCAGCGGCCTGCCGGAGTCCGGATCGACGACGCGGACCTCGATGTCCCTCGACACCGGCAGCCCGCCCGCCGACCACCGCCGCGGCGCAGCGGAGTCCGGCGGCCACAGCGCGACCGGGCTCAGCACCTCGGCGGAGCCGTACAGACCCGAGACCGTGACGCCCAGTTCCTCCTCCACCCGGTGGGCGAACTCGGCCATGTCCGGCGTGTCGAGCGCGACGCCGAGCCAGCGCCACGATTTCGGTGCTTTCGGTGGTCGCGCCGTGTCGTGCCATTTCCTCGCCAGCCTCGACACGGACTCGCCTCCGGCGGCAAGGTGGGTTGCCGCGAAGCGGGACAGCGCGGCGAGCAGGTTGGCCGCCTCCAGGGTCGGTTCGAACAGGCAGGTCGCCTCGCCCGCCACGGCGGCCAGCGCCGCGCCGAGCCCCAGCGGTGAACTCAGCGGCTCGGCGCACACCAGCACGTCGTCGTGGCGCAACCCGATGGCCCGCGCGCTGTCGACGGCGAGGCGCACCAACGAGGACTCCAGGTGGGCCGCCAGCGAGGGAGCGAACGCCACCGCGAGTTCGTCGCCGCTGGTCACCGGCATCGGCATGCCAGCGGTCGCCGCGCTGGGCAACCAGGCGCCGCCCCCGACGTCGTAGCCGGACGGGTCCACCGGCGGTTCGCCGTGCGGGCCCGCGACCACGGCCACCGCAGGCGGGGCGAGCCCGCCCGTGGTGGCCTCACGCAGCAGTTCCGGCAGCCGCGACCCGGGTAACCCGTGCGGCAGGGCGGCTACCCGGGGTCTGGCTCGCTGGAGCACCTGTGTCACCTCGGCCGCCTCGCAGTGCGGTGGCAAGCCGACCACGTGCGCGCCGAGCGAGGCGGCCGCGACGTGCCAGTCGAGCCAGGCAGAGGAGTTGGGCAGGCACACCAGAACGGCATCACCGCGCCCGACACCCGCCGTGGCCAGATCCGCCCGCAGCTGCAGCGTCCTGCGCCACAGCTCGGCACGGCTCACGTGTGCGGGTCGGTCGGGATCGACGTCGATCGCGATGATGGCGTGGGGGTCGCGCTTGGTCAGGTCCGAGAGCAACGACAGAAGATTCACCGGGGGCCAGAGAAGCACCTGGCCCACACCGACGTCAAGACCGGCTAGGTTGGGCCGCATGCGGTCGCTGAGAGTGTTCATTTCGGTGCTGACGGTGTTGGCGTTCTCGGCCCTGCCTGTGTCACCCGGAGAAGCCGCACCAGGCGGTGCGCCGGAGGTGCTGCGGGTGGTCAGCTTCAACATGCACGCCGGAATCGGTGCCGACGGCGAACTCGATCTGGAACGTGTCGCCGAGGTCGTCCTGCGCAGCCGCGCCGACGTGGTCGGCCTACAGGAGGTGGACGTACATTTTTCCGCCCGTAGCGACTACGTCGACCAAGCCACGCGACTGGCCGAGCTGACGGGGATGCAAGCCTTCTTCGCACCGATCTACGACCTCGACCCCGAGCCGGGCCACTCGCAACGGCGACGCTTCGGCGTGGCCGTTCTCAGCCGCTATCCGATCGTCGCCACAACCAACCACGAACTGACGCGGAACTCGACGGTAGGCCCACCCGGCTCGCCCACACCGATGCCGGGGTTCGCCGAGGCGGTGGTGTCGGTGCGCGGCAGGCACGTGCGCGTCTACAGCACGCACCTGGACTACCGCGCCGACCCGGCCGTGCGGCGCACGCAGGTGGCCGAGACGGTGCGCGTTCTCGACAGCGACCCGCCGCACGCCCGTCAGGTGCTGCTCGGTGACCTCAACGCCGAGCCGACGGCGCCGGAGCTCGGTCCGCTGTTCGAGCGGGTACGCGACGCGTGGGGAACCAGGAAGGGTGGGTTCACCTACCCCGCGCCGCGGCCGGTGAAGCGCATCGACTACGTCACCTTCGCCGGGCCTGTGCAGGTCGAGGACGCGCGGGTACCGCGCTCGCCCGCCTCCGACCACCTGCCGGTGCTGGCCCGGTTGCTGCTCGATCCCGGCTGAGAGGCGGCTCAGGCCGGACACAACGTGCCGTCGCGGGGCACGTCGCCGTCGACGAGGAAACGCTGCACCGCCCGCATGACGCACGCCGAGTTCAGCGCGCCGTGGCCGCTGCCCTGCCAGGCGAGCCGTACGGCGCTGGGCATCCGCTCCGCGGCGCGGATGGTGCCTCGCTCCGGGGTCACCGGGTCGACCGCGGTGCTCACCACCAGCATCGGAGGCGCCCCTTCGGCGCCGATCTCGGGTGCGGGCTCGCCGCGGCTGGGCCACGGGCTGCACCATGCCAGCTGCTGTGCCACCACCGAGCCGAACACCGCGTACCTGTCACCGAGTTCGCGCGCGACCCGGCGAAGCCGGTCGGCGGGCAACCGGGTGGCGGTGTCGTTGCACCGGGTCGCGAGGCTGCCGTCCAGCCGCGCCGCGGAGTCCTGCGACTCCAGCAGCAGCGGCCTGACGAACTCCGCCAGCGGGCCTGCGTCACCCGACCGTGCCGCCGTGATCGCGTCGGCGAGGAGCGGCCAGCGTTGTCGGTCGGCGAGCCCCTGCAGCACCGCGCGCAGCGCCAGCGGCGCGCCCATGGTGATGCCGTCGGCGGTGTGCAGCGGGCGCGACCGCAGCTGCTCGGCCAGCTCTGCGACCTCGGCGCGGGCGTCGCCGCCGAGCGCGCATTCCCGGCCCGCGCAGTCGGCGGAGAACGCGTCCAACGTGGCCTCGGCACCCGCCGCGACCCCGTCGACCACGGTCACCATGTCGGTGGACGGGTCCGGCACGCCGTCGAGGACCGTCCGGCCGACCCTGCCGGGGTAGCGCGCGGCGTACAGCGCGACCACCCTGGAACCCTCACCGTGGCCGAGGGCGTTGAGGTGGCGCAGACCCAACTGCTCACGCAACTCGTCCAGGTCACCCGCGGCGCGCCAGCCGTCCAGTGCCGCCTGCTGGTCCTCCAGGTTGATCGCGCACTGCTGCCCTGCCACCCGGGCGGCGTCCAGCAACGTGTCGAAGGACCGGGTGGGATCGGTGTTCAGCAACGTCGCCCGTACGTCGCCGGGTACGCACCGCACCGGGTCCGAGGTCCCTGTGCCTCTGCGGTCCACGCCGATCAGCGAGAACCGCCGCAGCAACTCGCCGGGCATCGACGCGGCCAGGCGTGCCGCGTAGAGCGTTCCCGGCTCGCCGTCCACGTCGTTGACCACCACGAGCGGTACCGGTCCGTCGCCTGCCTTGAGCAGCCCGATCCGGGTGATGCCCCTGCCGGGCAGGTCGGGCGCGTCCAGGGTGGACGTCATGCGAGCACACGAAACGCTCGGCGAGTTGCCCGGGCGCTCACCGAGCCGATCGAGAACCTCGGGGCCGCATTCGGACCAGTCGATCCCCGACCCACCCGGCTCCTCCAGACCGGGCAACGGGACCTGCCGTGACGAGCTGGGTGGCGGCTGCGGTGTCGGTCCGTCGTTCTCCACCACCGGCGGGCGGGCCGACGGGCCAGCCGTACACGCGGTGAGCAACACCGAAGCCAGCGCGGTGAGGGCGAGGTGCCCGCGGGCACGACCACGACGCGGCACTGATCGCATCCTCACTTCCCGTACTTCCCGTGCTCGTGGGTCCCAGCGGTTCCAGCCTGGCACGGCGGCGGTGAGGACGACGTGAGCGGCGGCTTCGTGCCGGGCCCCGACGACCTCACTGGTCGCGGCGGTAGCGCAGCATGGTGAAACCGTCCTCGTGCAGCAGTGACGCCAGCCGCATCCGGCGCGGCACGGGAGCGGACCTGCCCGCGACGATCCGGTCGGCGCCCGCCCCGGCCAGCAGCGGCGCCAGCGTCAGGCAGAGCTGGTCCACCAGGTCCTCGGCGACCAGCGAGGCGAACAGGTGCGGTCCGCCCTCGCAGTTGACCCGCAGCAGGCCGCGTCGCGCGAACACCGCGAGCATGGCGGGCAGGTCCACCGCGTGCTCGCCCGCGACCACCACTTCGGCTCCGGCCTCGGCCAGCGCCTCCCTGCGTTGCCTCGGGGCACTCGCCGTGGTCACGACGATCGGCGGCACGATCGTGTCGGCCACGACGGGGTCGTCGGGCGCGACGGTGCAGCGGCCGCTGACCACCGCGATCGGCGGCACGTCGGCGAGCCCGTGCCTGCGCCTGCGTTCCACGCGAAGCTCGCCCGGCCTCGCCCCGCGGTACCGTTCCGCCTTCACCGTCCCCGCGCCGACCAGGATCACGTCCGCCAGGTCACGGCCGAGCGCGAAGATCCGCTTGTCCGCCGGGTGCGAAAGACCTTCCGAGCGTTCGGAAACGGCGACCGCGCCGTCGGCGGAGGAGACGAAGTTGGCCTGCACCCACGGCCTGCTCGGTCGCTGCGGATAGCCGTAGAGCTCCTCCAGGTCGGCGTCGGTCAGCGCAGCGGCCGACGCCGCCTCCGGTGGGACAGGCCACAGACGATGCACGGTGTCAATCCCAACACGTGCCGTGCGGACCGGCTGACCGGGGGCAGCACATACCCTGACCGCCATGCCCACCGAGCAGCTGACCGCGAGGCGGCCCGAGATCGGCGCCGACGAACTCGTCTCCACACTCGTGCCGCCGCCGAGGTTCGACAGCGTCCGCTTCTCCACCTACGTGCCCAACCCGGCCGAGCCCAGCCAGAGCGAGGCTGTCCGGTCGTGCTCGGCGTTCGCCACGCGGCTGGCCGACTCCTCGACGCGTGCCAAGGGTTGGCGGTCGTGGCTGCGCAGGCGCGACGGTGGGCAGGCACGGCAGGGCCTCTACCTCGACGGCGGGTTCGGGGTGGGCAAGACACACCTGCTGGCCTCGATCTGGCACGAGGCGCCCGGCCCCAAGGCGTACGGCACGTTCGTCGAGCTCACGCACGTGGTCGGCGCGCTGGGCTTCGCCGAGGCGGTGCGCAGGCTGAGCGGACACCGCCTGCTGGCCATCGACGAGTTCGAACTGGACGACCCCGGCGACACGATGCTGGTCAACCGGCTGCTGCGGGAACTGACCGACGCGGGGGTGTTCGTGGCGGCGACGTCGAACACGCTGCCGGACAAGCTCGGTGAGGGACGATTCGCGGCGGAAGACTTCCTGCGGGAGATCCAGTCGCTTTCGGCGAGGTTCGACGTGGTGCGCGTGGACGGCCCGGACTACCGGCATCGTGGCCTTCCCGCGCCGCCTGAGCCGGTCAGCGACGACGAACTCGCGGCATCGGCACGGGCTTGGTCCGGTGCGACGCTGGATCACTTCGACGCGCTGTGCGACCACCTGGCGCGGCTGCACCCGTCGAGCTACGGGCGACTGGTGGACGGGGTCTCCGCCGTACACCTGCGCGGCGTGCGACCGGCTGCCGACCAGGCGATCGCGCTTCGGCTGGTCGCCTTCGCCGACCGGCTCTACGACCGTGCCGTACCCGTGCTGACCTCGGGTGCCCCGCTGGACACCCTGTTCACCGAGGAGATGCTGGCAGGTGGGTACCGCAAGAAGTACCTACGAGCCCTCAGCAGGCTCACCGCCCTGGCCAGGGACGCCCTCGACTCGCAACCCGCCAGGTAGCAGCCGCTGCACCAGCACGGCGATCGCGGCGGTGACAGCCACCCCGAACCCGACCCCGCCCACGACATCGGTTGCGTAGTGGTAGTCCAGACCCACCATCGCCACGCCCGCCATGGCCAGCAACGCCGCACCCGCCGCCAGCACGAGGCCGCGCTGCCAGCCCGTGCGCGCGAGGATCACGAGCACCGCGAGTACCGACACGAACAGCACTGTGTGGCCGCTGGGGTAGACGAGGCTCTCGCCGTAGCGGCGGCCGAATGCCGGCTTCAGCAGCCACGTGTTCAACGCCACAGCAGTAGCGGGTGCGGTGACGGCGAGCACGGCGCCCGCCGGGCGGTGCCGTCGCAGGCAGGTACCCGCGATGCCCGCGACGGCCAGCAGCACCAGCGGCAGTTCCATCGGCAGCAGCAGCAGGTGGAGCAACAACTCGCGGCCACCGAGCCCGGCTTGCACGACCGCGGCTACGGCGCGGTCCACCCGGTTGGCGCTGCTGTCACCGGCCAGCGGCAAGCCGAACACGAGCGTGAAGGCAGCGCTGGCGGCCGCGAGCCCGGCCAGGGCGCGAGTCTGCACGGACCCATGGTGCCGCACGCGGGCCCGCCCGGACCGGTCTCGCCGTGGCGACTACCGGGCACCCACCACCGTGGCGATGGCGTCCAGACCTCGTTCGAGGTCGGACTCGCTGATCACCAGAGGCGGGGCCAGCCGCAGGGTGTGCCCGTGGGTCTCCTTGCACAGCACGCCGTGGCTCAGCAGCTTCTCGGCCGCAGACCTGCCGGTGAGGCCGCCGGGGTCGATGTCGATCCCGGCCCACAGGCCGCGCCCGCGTACCTCGGTCAGACCGTTGCCGAGGAGTTCGGAAAGCCGCGCGTGCAGCCGAGCCCCCAGCGCGGTCGAGCGCTGCTGGAACTCCCCGGTGGCCAGCAGCCGCACGACGGCCCTGCCCACCGCGCACGCGAGCGGGTTGCCACCGAACGTGGAGCCGTGCTCGCCGGGCCGCAGGATCCCGAGCACGTCGGCGCGGCCCACCACCGCGGACACCGGCACGATGCCGCCGCCGAGCGCCTTGCCCAGCGTGTACAGGTCCGCCCGCACCCGCTCGTGGTCCAGCGCCAGCACGGTGCCGGTCCTGGCGAGGCCGGACTGGATCTCGTCGGCGATGAACAGCGCACCCGCCTCGTCGCACAATCTGCGGACCTCGGTGAGGTAGCCGTCCGGGGGAACGACGACGCCCGCCTCGCCCTGTACGGGCTCGACGAGCACGGCGGCGGTGCGGTCGGTGATCGCCGCGGCGAGCGCCTCGGCATCGCCGTAGGGGACCACCACGAAGCCCGGCGTGAAGGGCCCGTAGTCGGCCCTGGCCACCTCGTCGGTGGAGAACGACACGATCGTGGTGGTGCGGCCGTGGAAGTTCCCCGCGGCGACCACGATCTGCGCTGTGCCGTCGGGGATGCCCTTCACCCGGTAGGCCCACTTGCGTGCCACCTTGATCGCCGACTCCACCGCCTCGGCGCCGGAGTTCATCGGCAGCACCAGCTCCGTGCCGGTCAGCTCGGCGAGTTCGCGGCAGAACAGGCCGAGCTGGTCGTGGTGAAACGCCCTAGACGTCAAGGTCACCCTGCCGAGCTGCTCGGTCGCGGCGGCGACGAGCGCGGGGTGGCGGTGCCCGAAGTTCAGTGCCGAGTAGCCGGAAAGGAAGTCGAGGTAGCGTTCGCCCTCCACGTCGGTCACCCACGCGCCCTCCGCCTGTGTGATCACCACTGGAAGCGGGTGGTAGTTGTGCGTGCTCCAGCGCTCGTCGAGCGCGATCAGCTCGGAGGAGGCCAGGTCCGTGGTGTCGTCGGCGAAGGTCGTCATGCGTTCAGCGTAGAGCGAACTCCCCGAACTGTTCATCCGCGATACCTTGCTGCGCATCGCTGTTCGTTGCGTTTCAACGACGCCTCGGTGCGCAATCATTGCGCACAGGGCGGGTGTTGGCGCGGGTCCCGTGGCGCATGCGAGAGTGGGCTCTCGTGACGGACGACCTTTCCTTCCTGCGCAGGCAGGCCCGTACCCAACGATTCACCCTCGGCGCTGCCAAGGAGTTCCTGGTCTCACCCGACGGTTCCCGGGTGCTGTTCCTGCGTGCGGAGTCGGGCACCGACCGGCGCAACAGCCTGTGGTCGCTCGACGTAGCCTCCGGCGAGGAGTCCAAGGTGGTGGACGCGGTCGCGCTGCTGCCAGGAGAGGAGCAGCTGCCGCCGGAGGAGCGGGCACGGCGGGAGCGGGCCAGGGAGACCTCGGGCGGAGTGGTCGGCTACGCGGTGGATCAGGAGTTCACGGTCGCGACCTTCTCGCTGTCCGGCAAGCTCTACGCCGTCGAGTTGGCCACCGGGCACACTCGGCTGCTCGTCGAGGGCGCCGTTGTGGACCCGAGGCCGAACCCCACCGGCAGCCACGTCGCCTACGTCAGCGAGCGCAGGTTGCGAATTCTGGAGCTGGCCACCGGCTCCGACCGGGCGCTGGTGGAGGAGGATGGCGACGACATCGCCTGGGGCCTGGCGGAGTTCATCGCCGCGGAGGAACTCGGCAGGGTGCGTGGCTACTGGTGGGCTCCCGACGGCAGGAGCGTGCTGGTGGAGCGCAGCGACCGCTCCGCCGTGCCCCGCTGGACCATCGCCGATCCCGCCAACCCGGGTACGCAGGCCACGACCGTCGCCTATCCGGCTGCCGGAACCACCAACGTCGACGTTTCGCTGTCCGTTGTGGACCTCGAAGGCAACCGCGTCGACGTCGAGGTGGGCGGCTGGGAGTATCTCGCGGCCGTGCACTGGTCAGCGGGCGGGGCGCCGCTGATCGCCGTGCAACCGCGCGACCAGCGCAAGCTCGAGATCTACGCTGTCGACCCCTGCGACGGGTCGACGCGGCTGCTGCACACCGACACCGACCCTGACTGGGTTGAGATCGTGCGCGGCGTTCCGGCGTGGACCAGCGACGGCAGGCTGGTGCACGTGAGTGCGGTCGACGACAGCTACCGGCTGCTCATCGACGGTACGCCGGTGACTCCACCCTCGCTGCAGGTACGCGCCGTGCTGCACGTCGGCGACGAGGTGCTGTTCAGCGCCTGCGAAGGTGACCCGACGCAGCTCCACGTCTACCGCACCAACGGTTCCGCGGTGGAGCGACTGTCCGAACAGCAGGGCGTGCACGTCGGTTCGGGAACCGCGGCTGTTACCGTGCTGTCGTCGTGGAGCCTCGACCGCAGTGGGCCCGAAGTCAGCGTGCTCGTCGACGGGAAGCCCGCGGCCGGAATCGCTTCGTACACAGTGGACCCCGGACTCACCCCGGAACCGAGGTTTCTCACCGTGGGCGAGCGAGAGTTGCGGGCAGCGCTCGTGCTGCCCACCGGACACCGGAAGGAGGACGGCCCGCTGCCGGTGCTGCTCGACCCCTACGGCGGGCCGCACGCTCAGCGGGTGCTGCGCAGCCGCAACGCCTTTCTCACTCCACAGTGGCTGGCCGACCAGGGTTTCGCCGTGCTGGTGGCCGACGGAAGGGGCACGCCTGGCAGGTGTCCGGCATGGGAGAAGGAGATCGCGGGCAAGCTGGCGGAGGTCACCCTCGCCGACCAGGTCGACGCGCTGCACGCGGTAGCGCGAGAACATCCGGGGCTGCTCGACCTCGGCCGGGTGGGCATCAGGGGCTGGTCCTACGGTGGCTATCTGTCCGCCCTGGCGGTGTTGCGCAGGCCGGATGTCTTCCACGCCGCCGTCGCTGGCGCACCGGTGACGGACTGGTCGCTGTACGACACGCACTACACCGAGCGCTACCTCGGCCACCCGGACCAGGACCCGGCCCGCTACGAGAGCAACTCGCTCATCGCCGACGCGCCGAACCTGCGGCGGGCGCTGCTGATCGTGCACGGACTGGCCGACGACAACGTGTTCGTCGCCCACTCGCTGCGGCTGTCGGCTGCGCTGCTGGCCGCGGGCAGGCAGCACACCTTCCTGCCGCTGGCGGGTGCCACACACATGTCGCCGCAGGCGGAGGAGGTCGCCGAGAACCTGATGCTCACCCAAGTCGCGTGGTTGAAGCGAGAACTGGCGGCCGCGTCGGGACAGGACGAGGAGGGCGCGAGGTGACCGCTCGCTGGGGCCTGACGGTGCCGCTCACCGGTGTGCCGCTGCCCGCGCACCGGCAGCTCATCGAGCGGCTGCCCGACCTCGGCTACACCGACGTGTGGTCGGCGGAGACGGCGGGCACCGACGCGTTCTCCCCGCTGGTGCTGGCATCCCAGTGGGCGCCGACACTGCGCCTCGGCACCGCCGTCGTGCCGGTTTACACCCGCGGTCCCGGACTGCTCGCGATGAGCGCGGCGACGGTCGCCGAGTGCGCGCCGGGCAGGTTCGTGCTCGGCATCGGTGCGTCCTCCCCGGTCGTCGTCGGTCGCTGGAACGCCGCGGAGTTCACCCAGCCCTACGCCCGAGTGCGCGACACGTTACGGTTCCTGCGCTCCGCGCTGGCCGGGGAGAAGGTCAGCGCCGAGTACCCCACGTTCTCGGTGAGCAAGTTCCGACTGGAGCGTCCACCGAACCCGCCGCCGCCGATCATGCTGGCCGCGTTGCGCCCCGGGATGCTGCGGTTGGCGGCGACCGAGGCCGACGGCGCGATCACGAACTGGCTCTCGCCCGAGGACGTGCGGACGGTTCGCGCCGAGGTGGGTGCCGAAACCGAACTCGCCGCGAGGATCTTCGTGTGCCCCACCGAGGACGCCGAAGCGGCTCGCGGTCTCGGCCGGTTGCTCATCAGCAGCTACCTGACCGTGCCCGTGTACCGCGCGTTCCACGAGTGGCTGGGCAGGGCAGCTGCGCTTGAGCCGATGCAGCGCGCCTGGGCGGCGGGGGACCGCAAGCAGGCCAACGCGGCGATCCCTGACGAGGTGGTGGACGAGTTGATCGTGCACGGCAGCCCGCAGGCCTGCCGCGAGCGGCTGCGCTGCTACGTCGACAACGGCCTGACAACCCCGGTGATCGCGCTGCTGCCCACCGGAGGTGACCCGGTGGAGCAGGTGGAGGCGCTCGCGCCGCGCTAGGGTGCGCGGGTGGACACGCGGCTGCTGCTTGAGGCGGTGACGGCGGAGTTCGCCGTCACCGCGGCGACGACACCGGGGTGGCCCGACCCGCATCCCGGTGGCGCCGCACCGCTGGAGGAGGAGTACTCCCGCTGCCCGGACCCGGGCAAGTACCGCATCGTCCACGCCCGCGCGTGGGCGTGGACACGCGCACTGACCCGTGCGGGCCTGGCGACCGTGGAGGAAGTGGCCGAGCCCGGCGCTGCCTGGCGAGAAACCCCAAGCGTCACACCCGAGACCGCCATCCGGTTGCACCCGACCCGGGCAGGCGCGCTCTGCCTGCTGTTGGGATTCGCGAGCATGAGCGGCGTGCCCGACGCCGTCGCGATCATCGGCGCCGCAGAGCCTGCCGTCTACCTCGCGACCGTGCCCGACTGCGGCTGCGACGCGTGTGACAGCGGGTCGGACGATTTGCTGGAGCAGTTCGACGAACAGGTGCTCTCAGTGGTCGGCGGCGACTTCGTGCACGTCACCACCAAGCGCGGCAGGGTCGTCGGGATGCGGTCGGGCTGGTCTGCCGAGCGCCGGGGCGACGTCAGGGATGTCGAGACCATCCTCGCCGACGCGCGTCGTGGCAGGTCGCGCTATCCCACCGTGCACGGGCCCGCCTGGTACTAGGCAGGGCTCAGGTGCAGGAAGTCGCTGACACCGATGAGCGCCAGTACCTGGCGTACCGGGGCCGGCATGGCCGATCGGGTCTCGTCGTGCACGAGCCTGGGGTCGGTGAGCCGCACGTCCTCGCCCCGGTTCCGCAGCTCGCAGCCACCGGTCGCGAGCACGTTCTTCACCCAGTCGGCGTCTGGCCCGTACGTCAGCGCGATCACGTAGTCGTCGCCAACGCGAAAGACATTGAGCGGAATGCGGTATCGACGACCTGACCTGCGGCCGGTGTGGGTGAGCATCGCGAAGCCCGGCAGCCGCGGCGCCACCAGTTTGGTGACGCGGTTGGTGGCGACCTTGTTGAACCGCGCCAGTCGCTTCGGAAGCACCACGACACCAGTGTGGCACCTAGCGTGACCAGATGGCCATGGCGAGCACCAGGCCGGTTGCCGCGGCGCCGAACCCGGCGAGCACGGTGACGGCGACGTTGGCGACGGCGAAGAGCCGTGCCCGCTCGGTGAGCAGGCGGATCGTCTCGTAGCCGAAGGTGGAGAACGTGGTCAGCGAGCCGCACAGTCCCACGCCGAGCAGCGCCCGCACACTGTCCGGTTCGCCGCCCAGCAACGACCAGCCTGCCAGAAAGCCCAGCAGCGCCGAGCCCGTCACGTTCGCCAGTAACGTGCCCCACGGAAACGCCGAGGCGTGGGCACGCTGCACCCGGCGGTCGACGAGGTAGCGCAGCACGGCACCGGCCGCCCCGCCGAGCAGCACCAGGGCGAGTGTCACGGGTGTTGCCCGCCGGTGTACTGGATCATCTCGACCTCGTCGAGCGTTGCCAGCCCCTCCTCGACCAGTTCGTCCAACTGCGGCAGAAACGCGCGAACCCGCTCGGGCTCGTCCACGATGATCACAGCGACCGGTAGGTCCTCCGACAGCGACAGCAGCCTGCTCGTGTGGATCAGCGAGTTGGCGCCGTAGCCCTCGATGCCGCGCAGCACCGACGCCCCTGCCAACCCGGCTTCGCGGGCTCTGCGCACCACCTCGTGGTAGAGCGGCTGGTGGTGCCAGACGTCGTCCTCACCGAGATAGATCGTCAGGCGCAGCCCACGGCCGGATTCTCGCATCACGCACCTCCCGCTTGGCCGGCTCGCCGGATGACGGCCCTGGTTACCAGCATCCCAGCGGCTACCGCGAACAGCGAAGCGAGCACCGACCCCACGGCATAGCCGATGGCCAGCCCGGGGCGGCCCTGGAGCACCGAATACATCGCGTCCACCACGTAGGTGGAGAACGTGGTGAACCCGCCGAGCACGCCGATGCCGAGGAAGGGCCGCAGCAGCCGGTGTGGTTGCGCCAACTGCGAGATCACGACCATCAGGACGCCGATGAGCAGGCAGCCGAGCACGTTGGCAAGCAGGGTGGACAGCGCCAGGTCGCCAGGCGGATGGGGCAACGCCACAGCGAGCCCGTATCTGGCGAGGCTGCCCAGCGCGCCGCCGACAGCGATGACGAGCAGTACGTCCCACTGACCCGCTCGTCGCATGCACCAATGATCGCTCACGCGGCCACTCGGACCGCTCGGGCCCACAGGGTGTACCACGCTGCGTGACCTCGTACTGCGGGGAGGGGTCGGCCGAGCCTCGCGAGCTCTGCCGCCTGACCAGCCACGAAGCGAGACGGGGAACCTGCGTGTGAAGCCGCTACGACGACAAGGTAGGCTTTGGCCGTCACCTTGAAGCGAGGTGGCGGCCGGGCTGTGGCGCAGTTTGGTAGCGCACTTGACTGGGGGTCAAGGGGTCGCAGGTTCAAATCCTGTCAGCCCGACGGTCGAAACAAAGCCCCTGATCCGGGGCAACATCCCAGGTCAGGGGCTCTTCGCATGTCCGGCCGGTGATCACGGCCATGATCTACACCGCCCTGAGCTTGGGACCACTTTGGGACCGGCGCAGGTAGTTGGTCAGCAGATCACCAGCGCCCGTGATCGACTCATGGCCGGGGTGCAGGTACCGCTGCGTTGTGGTCAGCGACCCGTGTCCGGCGATCTTCCGCAGGTGATGCACGGGCACGCCCGCATCGGCCATCCACGTCAGGCCGGTATGCCGAAGGTCGTGCCGCCGGAGGTGCTCGTATCCGAGCTTGTTCACCACCTCATCCCAATGCGTGGCGTCCCGCAGGATGGCTGTGGTGATGCGACCGCCACGAGGGCCGGTGAACAGCCGCGCCATCGGATCGTCGCCGGCCTTGTCCAGGAGCTGCCGCACGAGCGGCCGGACCTCCTCGATCAACGGCACCACCCGAGCCCGCTTGCCCTTGGTGCCCTTGTCGATGAGCCCGCCCGGACCGGTCGTGGTCTGCCGACGGACGGTCCAGGTCCACGTGTCCGTGTCGATGTCACCGACCCGGCATCCGGACACCTCTCCGATCCGCGCCGCAGTGCAGGCGGCGAAGATCACCACGTGACCCCACCCGGGGTAGGGATTCCGGCCGAACTTGTCCGCCGAACGCGCCACCAGGGCATCGGCAAGCCGGATCAAGGTGTCCCAATCCGGCAAGGCCAGCGACCGAGGATCGTTCAGTTCGTCCTCGGCCAGGCGGTACTCGTGCTGCCACCCGGTGACGCGAGCCGGGTTGCGGTCGATGAGCCCATCCCGCACAGCCTGCTCCATGACCCGGACCAGCACCGCGATGGAGTTCTTCACCGTGGACTTGCTGCACCCATCCGCGATCCAGCCATGCACGGCGCGGTCCACGGACCCATTGGTGACCATTCGCACGGCGATGTGTCCCAACGCCGGCACCACGCGCCGACGCCAGCCCGCCAGATACGGGTCCGAGGTCTTCGCCTCCAAGCCCCGGAGCGCGAGCGGCATCACCGCCTCGCCGTACTCAGCCAGCGTCTGCGTCGCCGCAGCCGGGTCCACGCCTTGCCGAGCCAGCGCCCGAAGCCGTTCAATCCACTCCTCGGCAGCGTCCTGACTGTCGAACGTCTCCGACCGGGACCGCCGCTTGCGCGTGCCGGGATCGAACCACCGAACCCGAGCCCGGAACGCGTCGCCATCGGCCCCGGGGCGACGCTCGACATCGCAGGTGAGCTTGACGCCGATCGGGAGAGTGATCTTCTCGCCCATTACGCAGCCCTTTCCGGCTCGACACGGTGCCGCCGCAACCACTGCTCGACATCGTGCGCGCTGTACATCGTCACGCGCGAGGTCATCCGCACGAACGGTGGTCCCTGCATCGGCTCGGCCGTCCGCCACCGGCGCAAGGTAGAACCGTCCACACCGAGCAAGCGAGCCAGCTCTTCGGTGGTATACCACTTACCGTCCAAAAACGACGGTTCCATCGTGTCTCCTTTCGTCAGGCAGCGAGGGTGTGTTCGAGTTCTTCCTTGGCGGTCTGTCGTCGTTCGCGGGCTTTGGCGGCGGCGGTGTTGGCCAGGGCGGCGTCGCCGAGGGTGAGCCAGCCGACGCCGTCGAAGATCCAGGTGAGGGTGACCACGGCGTCGGCGGCGGCGGGGTCGTCGTCGGCCGGCGACGTGTGGTCGGGGTGGTCGAGGGGTTGGCCGCGTTGGTAGGCGCGGCGCACGGCACGCAGGGCGCCGAGGGTGGTGGAGTAGCGGCGGCTTTTGGTGGAGAAGTGGCCGCCGAAGCCGAGCATGTGCGCCCAGCGTTGGAGTTTGCCCCAGCCGGGCAGGTTGCTGCCGGGGCTGTCGTCCCAGGCCTCGATCTCGGCCTTGCTGGTGACGTAGAAGGGGCGGCGGCCCAGGGTCCAGCAGGCGGTGATCTGGCGAGCCTGGTGGGTGTCGAGCTCGGCATAGACGGCGGCGGTGGCGGCGGTGATGCGGCGGGAGACGTGCCCGGTGGCTTCGGTGCCCTTGGTGGCGTACTTCGCCAGGTATCCGGCCACGGCCTCGGTGGTGAGGGCACCGCGGTCGTCGCAGTCGGCCTGGCTGAGCCGGACGCGGCGGATGTCGAGCTGTTCGCCCCACCGGATCACCCAGCCGAGCCGGTTCTGCGGGTGTGGGGCGGTGGTGAGCCGGGTGAGGCGGGCGGCCCGCTCGAGATAGCTTTCGACCAGCTCCGGGGTGAGCGAGGGGTGCGGGGGCAGCACCGCGTCGCGGTCGTCGGGGTCGTAGCCGTCGAGCCGGATGAGGGCGTGGTAGTGCACGGCCCCGCGCCGCTGGTATTCGGCGACCTTGGCGTAGGACACCCGTACCTGCACCCCGCGATCTTTGGCGGCGCGGGTGAGGAAGCGGTTGAGGGTGACGGTGGTGCGCCGCCAGAGTTCGGAGGCGTGCAGGTTCCACACCGCCTGGTGGTGGTAGTCGTAGCAGTCCCGGCAGATCGGTTCCCCGAGACGGGGGTCGTCCTCGGCGTGGCGCTGGTGGCAGACGACCTGCCGACCGTGCTCACACACCGTGCCCCAGCGGCGCACCCGGCACGGCTTGACCCGCCCGTTCGCCCCGACCGAGCGGGAGTGCACGGGGCCGAAGGCGGGGGCGGTGAACGTGGCGAAGAAGCAGGGATGCTCGGTCACCGACTCGGGCACGCCTTTGCCGCCGAGCAGGCCGGCCTTGATGAGCTGGTAGGTGTCCTGCCGGTAGGTCTCGGCGCAGGAGGGGCAGACCGAGGCGCGGCGGTTCTTGCACGCCACGTAGATCACGCCATCGGGCATACCGTCGGTGACGGTCTCCGTCTCGCTACCGCCGTGCCCGTCGTGCCAGGTGGCGTTGAGCCGCAGCCGCACGGGATTGGCGCAGGCGGCGGCGGACATGACGTGGGTGAGCCACCACTGATAGCCCGGCTGCGCGGCCCGGTCGAGGACCTGGCGCTGCACCTGCTCGCGGGTGCTGGGTTGCTCGGCAAGGGCCGACACCCCCAGGGCCGGGGTGGCGCTGGGGGTGCGGGTCATGGTCGAGCCAGCCACGGGTCTCGCGGGCTCCCTAGTTGGTGAACAGGTCGGCGTGCGCGGCGAGGTCGGTGGTGGTGGCCCACCGGAAGCCGGTGACGCACTCCCCGTTGACCCGATAGGTGGGCAGCACGCCGCCGGTGTCGAAGGCCTCGACCGGGAAGGCGACGAAGGTGTCGCTGCCGGGGATGTGGGCCATCCGGGCGGCATCCACCGCCCCGGCGTCACTGGCGACGAGCACCCAGATCTGGTCGTCGTCGACGGCCAGCGGGGGTGTCACGGTCAACATGAGCACAGTCCTCTCCTGCAACGTGAAAACGGAAATCATTGCGGTGAAACGAAAGACGGTCAGGCCGCGCGGCCGATCTTCAATTGCCGCGCGTACTCGACCAGCGAGTAGATGTCCGCATCGGACAGATACGCCGACTTCATCCGGCGCGGGACACCGCCCTCGGCCAGCAGCAGCCCGATGCCCCGGTCTTCGGGGGCGATGGTGGCCGCGTTGTAGCCCTGCGAGGCCCAGCCCCGACCCAACACGATGTCCGAGCTGGAATCGGTGGTGCAGCGAAACGCCAGCCGGTAGCCGAACAGGTCCCGCAGGCTGGTGGGGATGATGTCCGCCGAGGGCCGTTGGGTGGCGGCGACGACGATCACCCCGGCCGCACGGCCCCGGGCGACGAGGTCCCGCAGCAGCCGGACGAAGGCGTCTTGCTCGTCCTTGCTGCCCATGGTCGCGGAGAACAACGCCAGCTCGTCCACGACCAGCATGATCACGTCCACCGGGTCGGTGCGGTCGATCTTGCGCCGCCGCACCCGGTCCAGCTCTTCGTAGCGCCGGTTCATCTCCGCCTGCAACTGCTCCAGCGCGGTCAGAGCCCTGCTGATGTCCGGGCCGACGAACACATCGGCCAGCTCCCGCCACAGGCCGAGCTCGACCTGCTTGCCGTCGAAGAGCCACAGGCTGGCGTCCGGGCACAGGGCCGCGTGCGCCACCACGTTGTTCAGCCCGACCGACTTACCGGAGCCGGGTTCCCCGGCCAACAGGATGTTGCGGTAGACGAGCGGGATGTCGGCCCGGTGCCCGTCCTCGAAGATGCCCAGATGAATCGGGTCGTAGATCGACAGTCCGGCGACCGGAACCGTGTCCGGCTTGCGCCGCGTGCGCTTCAGCATGACGCGGTCTCCTTTCAGTCGATGTAGTCGGAAAGGTCTTCGCCGCTGACCACCACCGACCCCCGACCCGACTCAGCAGCGAGCCTGGCCTTCGTCTTTGTGGTGGTGGCCGGCCTTTCCGGAGCCGCCCCAGACGCCGCCGAGGTGGTGTCCGCGTGCGTGCGGACGGGCAGCGGGGTGACAGTGGCGGCGGTGATGGGCTCACTGCCCTCTGCGGTGACCGCCTGGCCCTGCATCCGCGCCGACAACCGGGCCAGCGGGGAGGACACTGGACGCGGCTGGTTGAGCGGGTCACGCCGGATCAGCTCGACCGCCACCAGCGTGGACAGCGAGCGCACCCGGTGAATCCGGGCCTCGCGGGCATAGCAGGCCGGGGCGATGTAACCGAGCACCTGTTCCAGGTCATCGGCGCTGGACCCGGCACGGGTCCAGACCCAGATCCGTTCGCCGGTCTTCGTGGGGCGGGCCCAGAGCAGGAACGGCAGTGCGCCGTCCAGGTTCATCGTGCGGATCTTCGCCATCCGCAGGCAGGTACGCAGCCGGTGCCGATCCAGCACACACCAGAACCGGGCCACGACGAACCGGCGAGCGGGCGGTACCACGGCCACCACACCGACCAGCCCGGCGACGGTCAGCCACATCACCAGCGTGTTCGTGTTCTGGTCCAGCCACACCAGCACAAGCACCGCGACCGCGGTGAGCGCGAGTTCAGCGCGCCAGCGGATCAGACAACCCAGGATCATGGCAGGCCAGGACTGCTTCGGCGTCTGCCACACTTCCATCACATCGACACGCGCTCCCCGAGCGCGACGGCTAGACTTAGCCATGACTCATCGCCCTCCCAGGCAGAGTTGACAAGAATCGGGAGGCACGAGGCCGGGTCAGGAACCGCCAAGAACCGGACCGGCCCCGTGCACTCCTTGAGGGTCAGCCGACGTTGAGCACGTCGGAATCGTTGACTCCGTACTTCGCGGCGATCAGCAACGCGTGCGCTACCGATTCACGCGCCACCGCCAACTCATACGAGCGATACGCCTCCCGGGACCGAGCCCAGTACACGTCATCGTCTCGCCCGGACGCACACGCCGCTTCCCACGACAAGCGGGCTCGGCGGTACTCACTCAGCGCGGCAAACATCCGCTCACGCAGCTCGTCATGCACATCACGCCGACGCCGTTCGACATCCGTCAACAGTGTCATCACGACCTCGCAGGTCACGACGCAGCCGAGGCGCTCGACTTCGACGCAGACACCGGCTTCACATCAATCGCGCGGTACGCCACACCGTTGCGGCCGTTCTGTGCCCAGGGAATCGCCTGCAACTCCACGGGAACCACCGACTGACCCACCGAGACCTTCGGCGGCTGCGGAGCCGCCACCGTCGCAGTGATCACCTCAGCCCCGCCGTCATCCATGGCAACCAGCTGCACAGACCACATCGGAACACCAGTGTTGCGCTCCACCCGCTGCACACCGTTCTGATCCTTCTTCGCCTCCGGCTCACGACCCACCGTGAACGACACACGCGACGTATCAATCAACAGACGCACAACCACTGCCCTCCAAGGCAATCTCTCGGTTCAAACGCCCCATCAACTCGGGTGCGTATCTCAAAGATCGCCCAGGACAGGGGGACGGCTTTACCGCACAGAGGGACATCTTGGGACGTCTCTGGTATGTTGAAGGCGTCCCTAGTCGTACTGCCGAGGGGGTCGGATGGCCAACGACCGGTTACGAGACGCGATGCTCTCCAAGGGGCTGACGCCGGACAAGCTGGCCGCCGAGCTGAAGGTGGACCCGAAGACGGTCGAGCGGTGGATCACCAAAGGCCGGACGCCGTATGCCAAGTCTCGGCACCGGATCGCGGCCATGCTCGGTGAGTCGGAGAGCTACCTGTGGCCGGGCGCGTACAGCGAAACCAAGGCGGCCGAGGTCAGCGGGTCCGAGATCGTCAAGGTGTACCCGCACCGGAGCGCGGTCCCGGGCGACCTCTGGGACCGGTTGCTGGAGCAGGCGACGACGTACGTGGACATGCTGGTCTACGTGGGCATGTTCATGACCGAGAAGCCGAACCTGCTCGACAGCCTCCGCACGAAGGCCGAGGCGGGGGCACGTATCCGCCTGGCGTTCGGGGACCGGGATGCGCCTGCCGTCATCCAGCGCAGCCGAGACGAGGGGATCGGCGACCACACGATCTCAGCGAAGATCGACCACGCCCTGGCGCACTTCCGGCCGCTGAAGGACGTTCCAGGCATCGACGTCCGCACCCACGGAACGGTGCTCTACAACAGCATCTTCCGCTTCGACGACGAGATGGTCGTCAACCCGCACGTCTACGGGAAGATCGCCGCTCATGCGCCGGCCATGCACCTGCGCCGCCTATCAGCAGGAGACCTGTTCACGACCTACGAGGACAGCTTCACCGCCGTCTGGGAGACCGCCGAGCCGTACAAGTGGGAAGGCTGAGGCCATGCCGAAGAAGGACTACTACGACGACCCCGACGCACCACCAGCGAACAGCATCGTGCCCGCGGTGACGGCCGTCGTCCGCAACGAGTCCGGCGAGGTACTGATGATCGAGCGCACCGACAACGGCCTCTGGGCGCTCCCCGGAGGCGCACAGGACATCGGCGAGTCAGTGCTCGACGCAGTCCGGCGGGAAGTCGAGGAAGAGACCGGCCTGACCGTCGAGGTCACCGGCCTTAGCGGCATCTACTCCGACCCCAAGCACGTCATCGCCTACGACGACGGGGAAGTCCGGCAGGAATTCTCCATGTGCTTCCACGCTCAGCCGCTCGCGGGCGAGCCCCGCGCCAGCTCTGAATCACGCCAGGTCCACTGGGTTGCACCCGACCGGCTCGACGAACTCGACATGCACCCATCGATGCGCCTCCGCGTCGATCACGCGATCAAGAACGCGGATGTGGTTCATCTGAGCTAGCCGAGACAGCAGCGACACGCCGTCTAGTCCGTTCAACCGCGGCCAACAGCTCAGGCGTAGCACCGGTGATGAAGCGAGTTACGAGATCATCAGGACCATAACGCTTTTTGATCTCTGCAATGCGCTCTTCCGGCTCCACAGTCTCACCATCTGGGGATGTAGTTAAGTCGCAAAACCACAAAGCGTCGCGGATCAGGCCTCGCTCATCGTGGAAGGTGTCCAACTCGTCGGAAAGTCCCCTCAACTCCGCTTCATAGGCAGCATAGGAGTGATGTGCCACCAGGTGGACCAGTCGTCGGGGCATGCCGATCTTCGCTAGATGATTGGCGCCGTCGATGGGATGGAAGCCGGTATCGACTAAATCAGGGCTGTATCCAATGTCATGCAGAATCGCCGCGGCCTCGAGGAGCTCGGCATCTAATCCACTTAGCCGCCTCAAAGTCCTCGCTTGCCGAGCGACGCCTTGGACATGCGCCCATCGCCGTGGCAGCGCTTCGGCAAGATTCTGCCTCGCAAGCTCGAAGGCCCACCTTCCCAAATTCACCATTAGATGGTACTAGACGCGTCCGACTGGGCAGACTCACGGCATCGTCGCACCCACCCAGCCTTTCGTTGCAATCTAAACACGACCGGAGGTTAAAAAGGTGCGCTACTCGGGTTCGTAATCGAGCAGAATGGTCTCATAGTTCTTGGCGTGGGCCCCGACTAGTCTTATAAACACCGAGATATTGCCCGCACTGGGGAGGTA
Source organism: Saccharomonospora marina XMU15 (assembly GCF_000244955.1). Lineage (GTDB taxonomy): Bacteria > Actinomycetota > Actinomycetes > Mycobacteriales > Pseudonocardiaceae > Saccharomonospora_A > Saccharomonospora_A marina. The sequence continues at coordinate 2,385,430 of NZ_CM001439.1, forward strand.
ATCCAGGAACTTCGCTCTATGAGATGTCTCTACTTCGACGACAGTTTGTCGCTGAATCTCGTAAGGGCTTGCATCTTATGGTGCATCGAGGTCGTTATAATGTCGGATCGGTACGGCACAGCCATCTTCCGAGCCGGTTACTCAGATGTCCGACCGCTGATCAGTGGCGGCCTCGTAGAAGGCGTCCGCGAGCGCCATGATGACGGCGCTGATGCCGGGTCCGTCGCTGAAGAAGTAGTCGGCCATGGTGTTGTGGGCTTCCTGGTTGTCGGCGACCGCGTCGGTGACCGCGGCTTGGAAGTCCTGCGACTCCATGAACTGCTTTTTCGAGTTCACCTTGGTCTGGTTGACCAACTCCGGATAGGCGAGCAACCGCTGCACAAGTCCCTGTACGAACTCCCGGACCTGGGACTCGGTGAACGACTCGGCGCCGAAAAGGTCGTTCATCTTGTCGATGACGACCTGGAGTGCGACGTACTTCGGCTCCTTCCGCGCCCCGGTGCCCGCGGCGCTGATGCCCTTGAGTTCACCGTCACCGGTCAGCGAGATGTCGACCGCGGCCCCCTTGCTGTGCTTGACGCCGACCAGGACCACATCGGAGAGGTCGACCTCCGCGGCCCACGACGAATCCGCGATGACCTTCTCCAGCAGCCGCAGGAAGATCGACAGCATCTCCAGGTACGGGTCGCCGTAGTCGACGATCTGGCTCATGAAGTCGTAGAGCCGGACGTAGGTGGAGACGTCCTTGCGGAACAGGTCGAGGGTGTTCAGGGTGACTTTGTCGTCGGCCTCGATCGCGGCCGTGTAGCGGCGGGCGAACTCGTTCTTTGCCGGGCTGATCGCGGCTGAAAGCGCGTTGTTGCCCTTGCGGCGGACCCACAGTTCGGCGACCTCGCGAACCTGCTCCTCCGTGTAGATCCCGGCCTGGGCGAGCTTCATGGCCAGGTGGACCACGACGTACGGGTCGGTCTCGGTCTCCAGGGTGGCGTTGGTGAAGTAGGGCTCGAACGCGGTTCGGATGTCCTCGGGTTTGTTGACGAAGTCGAGGACGAACGTCTTGCGCTTCTGTTCCCCGCCCGCGGTGCGATGGGTGCGGTTGAGCCGGGAGAGCGTCTGCACGGCGGTGACCCCGGAAAGCTTCTTGTCGATGTACATCGCCGACAGCAACGGCTGGTCGAACCCGGTCTGGTACTTGTTGGCGACCAGCATGATCTTGTACGTCGCGCCCTTGAAGGCGGCGGCCAGGTCCGAACCGGCTCCGGGGTTGAGGTTGGCCTCGGTGAACTCGTCGTCCTTGCTCGGCTGCGGCCCCCAGTCCGAGGCCCACTCCTCGTCCTCGGCCATGGTCACCGAGCCGGAGAAGGCGACCAGCGTGCGGTAGTTGTACGAGGCGTCCATGGCGGCCCGCTGGGCGATGTAGGCGTCGATCGCCTTCTTGTATTTCACCGCCGCTTTGCGCGAGTCGGTCACGACCATCGCCTTCGCCTTGCCCTCCAGCAGGTGGGCGACGTTGGCGTGGAAGTGCTCGACGATGATCCGCACTTTCTGGCCGATGTTGGTCGGGTGCAGTTTCACCCACCGCATCAGCCCCTTCCGCGCTGCGGCCTCCTCCACCACCACGTCACCGTCACCGCTCTCGGCCTGACCAGCGATCTTCAGGGCGGTGTCGTAGGACTGGTAGCCCCTGAGCACGTCGAGGATGTAGCCCTCCTCGATCGCCTGCCGCATCGAGTAGAGGTGGAATTCGACGGGCTTGCTGTCAGGGCCTTTGCGGCCGAAGAGCTCCAGGGTCTTGTTCTTCGGTGTCGCGGTGAACGCGAAGTAGGAGATGTTCGGCGACTCGGCCCGCTCGGTCATCTCCGAGGCCAGGATCGACTCGACGTCGACGGAGCCGCCCTCCTCGATCTCCTTGACCTCCTCGGCGGTCAGCACGGCCTTGAGCTTGGACGAGATCTTCCCGGACTGGGAGGAGTGCGCCTCGTCCGCGATCACCGCGAAGCGCTTGCCCTTCAAACCCTTGTCGGCCCGGATCTCGTCGAGTGCGAACGGGAAGGTCTGCACCGTGACCGCGATGATCAGCTCCCCGTGCTGCAACGCGGTCGCCAGCAGCCCGGACTTCGACGTGGCCCCCGCTTTGCGCACGTCCTCGGGGCTGATCGTGGCCACGATCTTGCCCGACCCGTCGATCTGCCGGATCGCCTCCTGGAGCTGCCCGTCGAGCACGGTGCGGTCGACGACCACGAGCACCGAGTCGAAAACCTTCTCGTCGTTCACGTGCAGCCGTGCCAGCCGGTGCGCGGTCCAGGCGATGGTGTTGGTCTTGCCCGACCCCGCCGAGTGCTCGATCAGGTAGCGATGCCCCACCCCTTCCTCGCGCACCGCGGCCACGATGTTCGTCACGGCCTCCCACTGGTGGAAGCGCGGGAAGAGCATGCTGGTCCGCCGCACCGACGTCCCGGTGGTGACGTCCCATTCCTCCTTGGTCTCTACGATCATCAGCCGGCCGATGATGTTCAGCCAGGCGTGTTTCTCCCAGACCCGCTCCCACAGGTATGCCGTCGCCGACCGCCCGCCCTCACCGGGTGGGTTGCCCGCGCCACCGTCGTGGCCGGTGTTGAACGGCAGGAAGTGCGTCTTCTCGCCCTCCAACTTGGTGGTCATCGCGGCCAGGTCGTTGGAGACCGCGAAATGCACCAGCGCCCGGTGCCCGAACGACAGCAGTGGCTCGGGCCGCCCGTTGGTCGTCGGGTGCCGGTTCTTGCGGTACTGGTTGATCGCCTCGTCGAGGGACTGGGTGAAGTCGGTCTTCAACTCCACGGTGGCGACCGGGAGCCCGTTGACGAAGAAGACCAGGTCGATGCTGCGCTGGTCGGCGGTGGAGAAGTGCACCTGCCGCATCACCCGCACCCGCATCGCCGCGTACTGCTCGTTGGTGGTCGCGTTCAGGCTGGTTTCGGGGCGGAACTGCGCCATCTTCAACCGGCCGCCGCCGATGTACTGCACGCCGTTACGGAGGATGTTCAGCGTCCCGCCGCCGTGTTCGAGAGGTTTGTCGAGCGCCGTGGTCAGCACGTCGAGGAACTTCGCTTGCGACCCGGCCGCCTTCAACGCTTTCTGGTACGGCGTCGGCTGGGTCTGCTCCAGCCAGGCGAACAGGTCGTCGGGGAACAGCGCCCGCTCCCGGTCGTAGCCGGTGTCGTCGGGCGAGTAGAGCCACCCGTGGGCGGCCAGGTACTCGCAGATCTCGGTCTCGAAGACGGCCTCGTGGTGGTCGGCCATCACACCATCTCCCGAACGTCGATCTGCCCCGTCACCGCCGCCGTGATCAGCGCAGCACGACGCTCGCGAGCGAGCTCGATGAACCGCTCGGTCTCGGCGATCAGCGTGTCGATCTTGGCGGTCTGCTGATCCAGTTTCGCAACGATGCGGCGTTGCTCCTCGATGGGAGGAACAGGAAGGACGATGTTGACCATCCGAGTCAGCCCTAGATCGTTGTTGGTTGCGCCACGGGTGAAAAGCTGCGATTGGTCATAGCACGGAGTGCTGTTGAGCGCGTAGGCCAGAAAAAATGGATCGACGACGTCGTGACGAATCTTCAGTACCGCAACATGGACCCACACCTGAAATGGGAAGTCCAAGTCAACCGCACGCGCGATGCCTGTGGTGCCACCCTTCGTGTAGAGCACATCTCCTGACTCGGGAACAACGCGCTTCGAGAACTCGAGATAGTCATCCTTTGAGATGAACTTGGCGTCGTCGAGCGACCATCCATCAACCTTGATGTTCCTCGCCGACAGGAACATGACTCCGTCTTCGACATAATTGGGCGAGAAGTGGGGCCCGTCCGCCAGTGCACGGATCACACGCCGCAGGGTCAGGAGAGTCCAGCCGTCCGGGAGTTCAGGCCACCACACATCTTTGGTCGGACGACGATCATCGGTATCGAGACCACCGATGGCTCGATCTACGACAGATCGACGCCGCTCGCGGAGCATCTCGATCAGGCGCTGCTGCTCCTCGATGAGCGTGTCGATGCGGGCGGTCTCGCGGTCGAGGTAGTCGGCGATGACCCGCTGCTCCTCGATCGGAGGTACCGACAACACGATGGTTTTCAGATCCGACTCGTTCACTCGCGGCGTACGCACTTGAGCTGCGTCGACGGAACCGATGCCACGCAGCCGAGAGGTCATCTCAAACACCCCGACTGGCGTCTTCAACCAAGCCGCGACGAACTCAGAGATCACTGTTGCCCGCGGCTCCATGACCAGATAGTCAGGCGACACAACACCACGTTTCCGCGATACTCCGAGGGCTCCGTTGTAAGCACTCATCCGGTTGAGAACGATGTCGCCAGGCTCGCAGATCTTGTAGTTCGTCAGGTCCTCCGCCCGCCCTTGGTCCCCAACCAACTCAGACCGCGGCACAACACCGTGAATTTGAGACACCGACATCAGCGGCAACGATTCAGCCTCCGTACCAGCTCGCTGATCCCGGACGTCATAGGTCGCTCCGAGCCTAAGCCGCGGCCACCGCTCGTTCATCCCTCCACCTCCCGCAGGAGGTCGAGGATCTTGGCGACCTGTTTTTCCAGGTCGGCGTCGATCTCGGCGAGGGGGCGGGGTGGGATGTACTTGTAGAAGTGGCGGGTAAAAGGGATCTCGTAGCCGGTTTTGACCTTGGCCCAGTCGATCCAGGCGTCGGGGACGTGCGGTTTCACCTCGGCGTCGAAGTACGCCTGAATGACCTCGGTCTTGCCTGCCGCACCGGCGGTCGAGCCGCCGTAGGTGAAGGGAACGTTCTCGGTGTCGCGCTTCTTGGTGTCCGGCTTGGGCTTGCCCTTGCGGTCGACGACCGGTTTGCCGGATTCGTCGAGGAGCGGGCGCTCGACGGTGATGGTCCAGTAGCCGAACTCGTCGTTGCGCAACACCTTGGAGAAGTCGGGGTCGGCATCGTCGAATTCGGCATACAGCTTCACGATTTCGGCGCGGTCGGCGTCGCTGATCTCGCGGCCCTTCGAGCCGAGGTTCTTGCGCATCTTGGTCCAGAACGACGTGCCGTCGATGAGCTGGACCTTGCCCTTGCGCTCGGGGTGTTTGGTGTTGTCGAGAATCCAGATGTAGGTGGCGATGCCGGTGTTGAAGAACATGTTGGTCGGCAGCGCGACGATGGCATCGACCAGGTCGTTCTCCAGCAGCCACTTGCGGATGTTGGAGGGGCCGGACTCGGCTCCGCCGTTGAAGAGTGGCGAACCGTTCATCACGATCCCGGCCCGGCCGCCGCCGTCCTCCGGCGCGCGCATCTTGTGCGCCAGGTGAAGCAGGAAGAGCATCTGCCCGTCCGAGGTCGGCGGCAAACCGGGGGCGAACCGGCCGTGGGGGCCAGCCTTGTCGCACTCCTTCTTGACCTCCTTGGCGTACTGCTTCCAGTCGACGCCGTACGGCGGGTTGGACATGCAGTAGTCGAACTGGCGGCCCTTGAACGCGTCGTTGGTCAGCGTGTTGCCGAACGCGATGTTGGTCGCGTCGTGCCCCTTGGCCAGCAGATCGGATTTGCAGATCGCGTACGACTGCGGGTTGTACTCCTGGCCGAACAGGCTCAGCTTTGCGTCGGGGTTCCTCGAAAGCAGGTGTTCTTCGGCCAGGGCGAGCATGCCGCCGGTGCCCGCGGTCGGGTCGTACAGCGTGCGGACGATGCCCGCCTCGTTCAGGTCGACGTCCTTCTCGGCGAAGAGTAGGTCCACCAGCAGCCGGATCGCGTCGCGCGGGGTGTAGTGGTCGCCGGAGGTCTCGTTCGCGGCCTCGTTGAACTTGCGGATGATGTACTCGAACGCATCGCCCATGTCGGCGTTGGAGACGACGTCCGGATGCAGGTCGATGCCCTTGAACGACGTGACGATCTCGCGCAGCAGCCCCGCCTTATCCAGGGCGAGGATCTCCTTCTTGAAGTCGAAGTACTCGAACACGTCGACATCGGGTGAGAACCGGTCGATGTAGTCGGCGAGGTTGTCCGTCAGCCCGTCGGCGTCGGCCAGCAGGTTCGCGAAGGAGTAGTTCGAGGTGTTGTAGAACGGCCTGCCGGTGGCCTTCTTGACCTCGATCCTGAGCCGGTTCGGGTTGTCGTACTTCGCCGCCAGCTCGCGCACCGTCTCGCGATCGGGTTCGAGGATGCAGTCAAGACGGCGCAGGATCGTGAACGGGAGAATCACGTTGCCGTACTGGTTGGGGCGGTAGGGACCCCGAAGCTGGTCGGCGATCGACCAGATGAAACTACCGAGCGTGCTCACAAGGCTCCTTACGACGTTCACTCGACGATGAATGTTGGACGCTGAGCGCGAGCAGCGCCAGCCGTCCGAACAAACAGCGCACACTCTGCGACGGCCGGTGCGTCACAAGAACATCATTGTGCACCACTGTCCCCTGGGTGCCACGGAGTCGACAGAGACGAGGCGGTGGACACGACGATCTCCAGCCGGGAAGTGACGACGAGGCGCAGGGTGAGAACTTTCTGTACGTCTTCAAGCCGCCCTGCCGGGCGGTCGCGCGGGCCGAACTGGCGCGCGGCCGAGCTGGCCCGCTCCGCTCGGCTCGGCCGCGCCGAACGCCGTCGGCCACGCGCGCTGAACCGGGCAGAGCGCATGAGAAGTGCATAACGTGCTCCAGGCCGGCGGCTGCCGGTGGGGCACACCATCCCCGCGGTCGCCGCATGGTCAAAGCCGGGCCGAACGTCGTCAACCCCGCTTCGCGCCGATCACGCCACCGGTGGTCGCCCGGCGTTCGTACAGTCACGCTGCGTACATCGCGGTCATGGCGTGATCGGTTACAGGGTTGACGACGCCCGACCCGGCTATGGGCGGCTGAGGATCGCGGGGACGGTGGCGCCTGCGTGTCTCGCGGCGGCTGAGCAGGGCGCCGCGGCTTGGGACCAGTTTGGGACCACACGACCTGCACACGGCCGGACAACCCGCAGGTCGCTGAACCCAGCACATGACCACGAAACCCCGCTTGACCTGCGAAAAGCGTTACGCCAACGTTCTGGGGGTCAAGGGGTCGCAGGTTCAAATCCTGTCAGCCCGACGGTCTGTGGGAGCCCGTTGGCTCTGGGTGAACGCCCAGGTCAGCGGGCTTTTTCGTGTTTTGTTCACGTTTGTTGCGTGCCGTGTTTTCAAGGTCGACAGCGGTGTGTAGGAGCGTTTCTGGAGTGGATCATGTGTGTGGCGGCAAGTGGGGTCGCGTTATGACCCCCGTAGTGGCGCTGCTGCGGTAACTGTCGTGAATGTGCGTGAAGCGTGTTGTGCCGGGTCTGGGTTGGGGTTGGATCGGGCGTTGTTGCGGGTGGCTGAGGGCGCCGTTGGGCGGTTGGGGCCGGTTGGGGTTGGTTGGGGGTGGGGTGGGTGTGTTGGTGGTGGTTTGTGCCGTTCGCGCGGGGTCCTGGGATGGCGGCGGCACCGCTGCCTGGGGGCGGGCCAGGGGAGGGGTGGTGATTGTTGTGGGGTGTGGTGAGTGCTTCGTGTTGGCGGTGTAATCGCAATGCTGGCCATGGCGGTGGGGGTCGCTGTCGCCTGCTGCGAGACGGCCGGTACGAGGTGTCTGTTTGTCCTTAAAGGACGTGTCGGGTCTGGTGGGTGGGTGTTGGGTTTACTGTTGCTGGTCTGGTCCGGTTATGCTGGTTGGTGCCTTTTCGTGGTGGGCTTGGGGCTGGGTCTGCGGGGGGTGCGAAGGGGTGTGACTGCGCGAAGGGTGTGGTGCGATGTCTTCGCAGCCGTGTGATGGTCTGCCGGTTGGGCAGCGCATCAAGTATTACCGTGAGCGTGCCGGGATGTCTCGGCGGGTGCTGGCTGGTCTTGTGGGCCGTTCTGCCGAGTGGGTTAAGGCGGTTGAGGTTGGCCGGTTGCAGGTGCCGAGGTTGTCGATGTTGCTCAAGATCGCGCAGGCGCTGGGACTTGGTGACCTTGCCGTGCTTACGGGTAACGGTGATGCCGTGCCGGTTCGGTTGTTCGCTGGTGAGCGGCATGCCGCGCTTTCGGCGGTGCAGGCAGCGTTGACGGAGTACCGGGTCACGCCTGCCGCTGAGCCGCCGAATGTTGCCCACCTTGGGTATCGGCTTGATCAGGCGTGGCGTGTGCGGCACTCCTGTCCTGACCACCGCACCCAGCTCGGGGCGCTGTTGCCGGATCTGATCCGTGATGCGCAGCGGGCCGTGCGAACGTTACGCGGAGACCAGCGGCGTGATGCCCGTCGCGTGTTGTCGGGTGTGTATCAGTTGGCCGATTTCTTTGTCGCGTATCAGCCGGCGCCGGAGTTGG